>CBDTTW010000078.1:0-13694 GCA_965363675.1 uncultured Rhodothermaceae bacterium | reverse complement strand
CGACCTGGGGCATCCGCCGCTGCTTCAGCGCGGGCGCATGGTCGAGAAGATCAACGACTACTGCCGCGCGCACGGGCTGCCCCTGCCCGAGAGCCGGGGCGCCCTGGCGCGCCTGGTGCTCGAAAGTCTGGCCGACTCCTACGCCGCCGCCCTCGGCGAGTTGGAAGGGCTGCTCGGCGAGCCGGTCGAGACGCTGCACATCGTTGGGGGCGGCGCGCAAAACCGGCTGCTGTGCCGCCTGTCCGCCCGGGCGTGCGGCTGCCGCGTCGTGGCGGGGCCGGTCGAGGCGACGGCGATGGGCAACCTGCTCGTGCAGGCGCGCGCGCTCGGGAAGCTGCCGCCCGGCCTGGGCCTGCGCGACGTAGCCCGCGCCAGCGCCGCCCCGGCCGTCTACGAACCCGCCTGAGGCGCGCCATGCCCGAGACCCCGCACCCCGGCGCGGCGGCGCCGGCCGTCGAGATGCAGGGCATCGTCGTGCAGTTCGGCAAGGTGCGCATCCTGGAGGGCGCCTCCCTGTCGGCGCCCTCCGGCGAGGTGCACGCGCTCCTGGGAGAGAACGGCGCCGGCAAGTCGTCGCTGATGAAGGCGCTTTTCGGGCTGTACCCGCGCGCGGCGGGCGAGATCCGCATCGGCGGGCGCCCGGCCGAGATCGCCAACCCGCACGACGCGCTGGCGCACGGCGTGGCGATGATCCACCAGGAACTGCCGTTCGCCCGGAGCCTGAGCGTGGCGCAGAACGTGTTCCTCGGGCGCGAGCGGCGGCGCGGCCCCTTCGGCTTTATCGACGAGGACCGGCAGAACGCCGAAACGGCCGAGATGCTGCGGCCGTTTCCGGCGGCCATCGACCCGCGCACGCCGCTCGGGCGGCTGAGCATCGCGCAGCAGCAGATCGTCGCCATCGCCAAGGCGATCTCGACGCAGGCCGAGGTGATCGTGCTGGACGAGGCCACGACGGCCCTTACCGAGCACGAGACGCGCGCCCTGTTCGGCATCCTGGAGGACCTCAAGCGGCAGGGCAAGACGTTTATCATGATCACGCACAAGCTGGACGAGGTCTTTCGCATCGCCGACCGCGTGACCGTAATGCGCGACGGGCGGACGGTGGCGGCGCTGCCGACCGAGGGCGCCGGGCCGCGCGACCTGGTGCGCCATATGGTCGGGCGCGAGGTGACCGAGATCTTTCCGCCGCGCCCTGCGCCGCCGCCGCGCCCGCCGGGGGCGACGCCTCTGCTGGAGGCGCGGCGGCTCTCGTCGCGGCGCCTGCGCGCCGTGTCGTTCGAGGTGCACCGGGGCGAGGTCGTCGGGGTGGCGGGGCTGATGGGCGCCGGGCGCACCGAGCTGTTCGACGCGCTTTTCGGGGCCGACCCGCCGACGGGGGGCGAGATCCTGATGGAAGGTCGCCCGGCGCGCATCGGCGGCCCGGCCGAAGCCATCCGGCGGCGCATCGCCTACATCACCGAGGACCGCAAGGCCAACGGGCTGGCGCTGCTGCTGGGCATCCGGGAGAACGTAGCGCTGCCGTGGCTGCACCGCTGCACGCGCCTGGGCCTCGTCCGGGACGCCGAGGTAAGCCGCCGGGCGCAGCCGTTCATCGACAAGCTGGACGTGCGCGCCCGCGCCACGGCGCACGTAGGCGTGCTCAGCGGCGGCAACCAGCAGAAGGTGGTGCTGGCGAAGTGGCTCGCCACGGGCGCCGATCTGTTTCTGTTCGACGAGCCCACGCGCGGCATCGACGTGGGCGCCAAGCTCGACGTGTACGCCCTCATCCATGAGCTGGCCGCCTCGGGCAAGGCCGTCATGCTCGTAACGTCCGAACTGCCCGAGCTTACCGCCCTGAGCGACCGCTATCTGGTGCTTGCAGGGGGGCGGCTGGTCAAGACGCTCTCGAAGGCGGAGGGAACGCCCGAGGCCATCATCTACTACGCTTCGCAGGAAGCCCCCGCGCAGGCGGCCGTCTAAGGCGCGCCGCCCACTCGTTTATGCTCCCAACCAAGCCCACATCCGCGCAGCAAGCTCCGCCTGAGGCGGCCCCCGCCGGGCGCCTGCGCTACGCGCAGCGCCTCTCGCAGCAGATCGCGCCGTTCCTGTTTCTGCTGGCGACCGCGCTCGTGCTGGCCCTCTCGACGGATACGTTCCTCTCGGTGCGCAACATCCTGACGATTCTGCTCCAGATTTCCGTGGTCGGCGTGATCGCCGTGGGGCAGACGATGGTGATGATCACCTCCGGCATCGACCTTTCGGTGGGCGGCATCGTGGGGCTGGCGGGCGTCGTGACGACGCTGCTGGTGTCCAAGGCGGGTTTGCCCATCGCCGCCGGGATGCTGGCCGGGCCGCTGGTGGGGCTGGCGTGCGGGCTCGTCAACGGGGCGCTCATCACGCGCGTGGGCATGCCGCCGTTCATCGCCACGCTGGGCACGATGAGCGTTACGCGGGGCTTGGCAATGGTGCTGACCGGGGGCGTGGCGGTGTACAACCTGCCCCCCGGCTTTGCGTGGCTGGGCAACGGCGCCGTGCTCGGCATCCCGGCGCCCGTTGTCGTGCTGGCGCTCGTGGCGGCCGTGATGAGCGTCGTGCTCAACAAAACGCCCACGGGCCGCTACGCCTACGCCATCGGCAGCAACGCCGAGACGACGCGCATGTCCGGCATCGACGTGTCGCGGCAGCTCGTCAAGGTGTACGCCCTCAGCGGGCTGCTCTCGGGGCTGGCGGGCGTCATACAGGCGTCGCGCATCGTCACGGGGCAGCCCACGGCCGGCATGGGCATCGAACTCGACGCCATCGCGGCGTGCGTCATCGGCGGGGCCAGCCTGTTCGGCGGCGTCGGCACGGTCGTCGGCTCCATCACGGGCGCGGCGCTGATGGGCCTGATCCGCAACGGCAGCAACCTGCTCAACGTCTCCGCCTTCTGGCAGCAAATCGTCATCGGCGTCATCATCTGGATCGCCGTCGCCTGGGACCAGTACCGGCGCAAGCATGCCGGCTGACCCCGCCCTTTTTCACGCTTACTCTGCACCCTCATGACCCGTCGCCTTGCCCTGCTCGTTTGTGTTCTGGCCTTCTTCGGCGCCGCCTGCAACCAAGGCGGCGACGCCGGCAAGGAATACACCATCGCCGTCATTCCCAAAAGCGTCGGCTTCGACTTCTGGAACACCGTCAAGGCGGGCGCCGAAAGCGCGGCGGCCGAGGCCGGCAACGTCGAGGTGGTCTGGCGCGGCATGAACGACGAGACGGACATCGCCGGGCAGGTGGGCCTCGTCGAGACGTTCATCACCCAGGGCGTCGATGCCATCGTGATCGCCGCCGCCGACGCCGAGGGCCTGGTGCCGGTGCTTCGGCAGGCCGAGGCGGCGGGCATCCCGGTCGTCACCATCGACTCGAACACCAACCCGCAAGTCTCGCAGGCGTTCATCGCTACGGACAACAAGGCCGCCGCCCGCGCCGCCGCCGACCTCATCGCCCGGCAGACGGGCGGCAAGGGCAAGGTGGCGCTCATCCCGTACATCGCCGGCGCCTCGACCTCGAACGACCGCGAGCAGGGCTTCAAGGAGGGGTTGGCCCAGCACCCCGGCTTGCAGCTCGTGGCGACGCAGTACTCGAACAGCGACTACGCCCGCGCCATGTCGGTCACCGAAGACATTCTGACGGCGCACCCCGACCTGGCCGCCATTTTCGCCGCCAACGAGCCGACCGTGATGGGCGCGGCCCAGGCGCTGCGCGCGCGGGGGCTGAGCGGCAAGGTGACGCTCGTCGGCTTCGACGCCTCGCCGCAGGAGATCGAGGGGTTGCGCGGCGGCGCCGTGCAGGGCCTGGTGGTGCAGAACCCGCATCGCATGGGCTACGAAGGCGTCATGCAGGCGCTGCGCGCGCTCAAGGGCGAGCCCGTCGAAAAAGTCATCGACAGCGGCAGCACGGTCGTCACGCCGGAGACGCTGGAGGCGTTTCTGGCCGGGCAGCAGCCCGCCGCCGACACGACGACGGCCGCGCCGTAACCGTTTTCTTCATTCCAAGTCCAAATCCCCGCCATGCCGTCCTCCACCGAACCCCTCGCGCACGTGCAAGACCTCTGGGACGACGCCTACGCCCGCACGCTCGACCCGGTCGGGCGGCTCGTCTACCGCTCGAACCTGCTCGGCGCGGACCCGCGCATCACCAACACGGGCGGGGGCAACACGTCGTCTAAAATCACCGAGCGCGACCCGCTCTCGGGCGAGGCCGTCGAGGTGCTGTGGGTCAAAGGCTCGGGCGGCGACCTCCGCACGGCGGGGCGAGAAAACTTTGCCTCGCTTTACCAGGGGCGGCTCCGGGCGCTGCAAGCCGTTTACGGCCGCATGGAGGGGCGCGGCCCCAAGACGCCCGCCGAGGATGCCATGGTGGGGCTGTACGACCACTGCACGTTCAACCTGAACCCGCGCGCCTGCTCTATCGACACGCCGCTGCATAGCTTCGTGCCCTACCGCCACGTAGACCACATGCACCCTGTGGCCTGCATCGCCCTGGCGACGGCCGCCGACGGGCCGGCCCTCACGCGCGAGGTCTACGGCGACGACGTGCTGTGGACGGACTGGCAGCGCCCCGGCTTTGAACTCGGCCTGACGCTTCAGGAGATCTGCCGCCGCCACCCGCAGGCGCAGGGGGTCATCCTGGGCGGCCACGGCCTCATCAACTGGGCCGACGACGACCGCGCGTGCTACCGGCTCACGCTCGAACTGATCGACCGCGCCGAGCGCTTCCTGGCGGCGCATGCTCCCGCCGAGCCGTTCGGGGGGGCGGCCTATGCAGCGCTTGCCCCCGAGGCGCGCGCGCGCCTGCTGGCGGCGCTGCTGCCGTGGCTGCGCGGCCGCGTGAGCCAGGGCGAGGGGGCGGCCCCGGCGCGCCTCATCGCCACCGTCGAGGCCGGCGATGAGATGCTGGCCTTCGTGGGCTCGCGGGAGGCGCCGCGCCTGGCCGAACTCGGCACCTCGTGCCCCGACCACTTCCTGCGCACCAAGATCAAGCCGCTCTACGTCGGGTGGGACCCTGCTTCCGGCGACCTGGAGGCGCTCCAGGCGCAGCTCGACGCAGGGCTGGCGGCCTACCGGCAGGACTACGCCGACTACTACGCGGCGCACCGGCAGCCCGGCTCGCCTGCGCTGCGCCAGAGCACGCCCACGGTCGTGCTCATCCCCGGCCTGGGCATGATTGCGTGGGGCAAGTCCAAAAGCGAAAGCCGCGTGACGGCCGAGTTCTACAACGCCGCCGTGGGGGTCATGCGGGGCGCCGAGAGCGTATCGGCGTACACGGCGCTGCCCCGGCAGGAGGCGTTCGACATCGAGTACTGGGCGCTCGAAGAAGCCAAGCTCCAGCGCATGCCGCCCGAGAAGGAGCTTTCGCGCCACGTCGTCGTCATCTTCGGGGGCGGCAGCGGCATCGGGCGGGCGCTTGCCGAGCGCCTGACGCGGGAAGGCGCCGCCGTGGTGGTCGCCGACCTCAACGCCGAGGCGGCGCGCGGCGCGGCCGAGGCCCTCACGGCGCGTCTGGGCATGGGCATCGGCGTGGCGGGCACAGGCATCAGCCGCTGCGGCGACGCCGTGGGCGTGGCCGCCGACGTGACCGACCGGGCCTCCGTCGCGGCGGCCCTCGATGCGGCCGTGCTCGCCTACGGCGGCTTCGACGGCGTCGCCGTTACGTCCGGGCTGTACGCCAGCCCCGACGCCGAGGGGCGCACGCCCGACGAGGCGTGGGCGCGCACCTTTGCCGTCAACGTGACCGGGCCGTACCTCGTCGCCGACGAGGCCGCGCGGCGCTGGCGCGCCCAGGGGCTCCCCGGCGCGCTCGTCGTCACGACGAGCGTCAACGCCGCCGTCGCCAAGCGCGGCAGCCTGGCCTACGACGCCAGCAAGGCGGCGGCCAACCACCTCGTGCGCGAGCTGGCCGTCGAGCTGGCGCCCCTCGTGCGTGTGGGCGGGGTGGCCCCGGCGACCGTCGTAGAGGGCAGCGGCATGTTCCCCCGCGACCGGGTCATCGCCAGCCTCGCCAAGTACGATTTGCCCTACGACGAGGCCGAGCCTACCGACGCCTTGCGCCGCCGCCTGGCGGAATTCTACGCCCGGCGCACCCTTACGAAGCAGCCGGTGACGCCGGCCGACCAGGCCGAGGCCATGTTCCTGCTGCTCTCGGAGCGGCGGCTAGGTAAAACCACCGGCCAGATCCTGAGCGTGGACGGCGGCCTCACGGAGGCGTTTCTGCGGTAGCGCCGCCTACAACGGCAGCCCGATGCGCCGCGCGATGTCGCGCAGCTCCTCGACGACGGCCGGGATGAGCGGGATGCCGTGGGCGCGGCGCTCGGCCTCGGCCTGGCGCTCGGGGTCGCCGGGGATGAGCGGCCCGCCGGTTCCGGGGGCGGGCGCCGCAGCCCGGAACGTGCGTATCCAGTCGTCGATCTGGCGCTTGAAGTCGTCCGGCTCGATGAAGCCGTCGATGCGCAACGCGCCGAAGAAGTGGCCGATGCCTTTGCCGACGCTGCGCGCGGGGATTTCCTGCCGGAGCGCGAACGGCGGGGCAAACGGCCCCCAGTTAGCCCCTGAAAGCACGCAGCAGAGCACATCGACCATGGCGGCGAGGGCGTAGCCTTTGTGCCCGCCGCGCGCGCGGTCCGAGCCGAGCGGCAGCAGCGCCCCGCCGGCGATCATGGCGGCCGGGTCGGTGGTGGGCGCGCCGCTGCGGTCCACGGCCCAGCCCTCGGGGATCGGGGCGCCCTCGCGGCGAGCCATTTCTATTTTGCCGTAGGCCGCCGCGCTCGTCGCCAGGTCGATCACGATGGGCGGCTCTTCGAGGCCGGGGAAGGCGATGGCGATGGGGTTGGTGCCCAGCATGCGCTCGGCGCCCCAGAGCGGGGCCACCAGCTTCGTCGAGTTCGTCATGCTGATGCCGATGAGGTCGCGCCGGAGCGCTTCGAGCACGTAGTAGCCCGCGATGCCGTAGTGGTTGGTGTGGCGCACGCTGACCCACCCCGAGCCGTGTTCGGCGGCCTTTTGCATCGCCAGCTCGTTGGCCCACGGCCCCACCACCAGGCCCAGGCCGTTGTCGCCGTCTACGGTCGCCGTGGCGGGCGTCTCGCGGACGATGCGCGGCGTGGGCGTGGGGTTGATGCGGCCCAGCTCGAACATGTCGAAGTAGGTGTGCAGGCGGGCCACGCCGTGCGAGTCGATGCCGCGCAAATCGGCCAGCGCCAGCACGTCGGCGGCGCGGTGGGCCTCGGGCTCGGGCACGCCGAAGTGCATGAAAACACCCTGGCAGAAGCGGTGCAGTTGCTCGGGCGGGAACAGCGTGGCGTCGGCGGGCATGTCAGGCGCTCAGGCGGGGGCGGAGGCTTTCGGCCAGCAGCAGGCCGATGTTGAGCGCGGCGGTGGCCGCCGGCGAGGGGGCGTTGCAGACGTGGATCATGTGCGGCGTCTCCTGGATGAGGAAGTCGTCCACCATAGCCCCCTCGGGGGCGACGGCCTGGGCGCGGATGCCCGCCGGGGCGGGCTCCAGGTGCGCCTCGCGGATCTCCGGCACGAGCCGTTGCAGGGCCCGCACGAAGGCGGCCTTGCTCACCGAGCGCCACATCTCGCCCAGGCCGGTGCGCCAGTAGCGGGCGGCGAGCCTCCGGAAGCCGGGGTACGCCAGCGTTTCCCAGAGGTCGGGCAGGTGGACCTGGCGGCGCGTGTACGCCTCGCGCCCGAAGGCGAGCACGGCGTTGGGGCCGCACTCGACCTCGCCCGTGGTCATGCGGGTGAAGTGCACGCCGAGGAACGGAAACGCCGGGTCGGGCACGGGGTAGATCAGGTTGCGGCACAAAGGCCGGGCGGCTTCCCTGAGGGCGTAGTACTCGCCCCGGAACGGCACGATCTGCGCCGGCGGCTCGGCCCCGGCCAGGGCGGCCATGCGGTCGGAGTGCAGCCCGGCGCAGTTGACGGCCTGGCGGCACGCGACCGCGCCCGCGCCGGTCTCCAGCACGAGCGGCGGGCCCGTACGCACGCCGAGCACGCGCGCGCCGAGGTGGATCCGGCCGCCCGCCTCGCGGATGCGCAGGGCCAGGCGCTCGCAGACGGCGCGGTAGTCCACGATGCCGGCCTCGGGCACGTGGATCGCCTGGAGGCCGGGCGTGTGCGGCTCGATCTCGGCGAGGGCTTCCGGCCCGATGAGGCGACAGTTCACCCCGTTGGCAAGGCCGCGCTCCAGGATGCCCTGGAGGATCGGCAGCTCCCACGCCTCGACGGCTACGATCACCTTGCCGCAGATCTCGTAGGGGAGGGCTTCGGCCGCACAGAAGGCTTCCATGGCCTGCTTGCCGGCGCGGCAGTTGAGGGCCTTGAGCGAGCCGGGCTTGTAGTAGATGCCCGTGTGCAGCACGCCCGAGTTGCGCCCCGTCTGGTGCTCGGCCAGGGCGTCTTCCTTTTCCAGGACGGTCACGCCGAGGCCGGGGAAAAGCCGGGTAAGCTGGTAGGCCGTCGCCAGGCCCACGATGCCGCCGCCGATGACGGCTACGTCCGTCTGCTCCATAGCCGTCAGCCCTCCGCGCCCAGGCGCGCCAGCAGCGCCCCGGCCGCGACGGCATCGACGTTGCCGCCGGAGAGGATGACGCCGACGCGCGCGCCGGGCGCGACCGGGGCGCTGCCTTCGAGCAGGGCGGCCAGCCCGAGGCAGCCGGTCGGCTCGACGACGAGCTTCATGCGCTCCCAGAGGAACTGCATGGCGCGCAGGATGCCCGTCTCCGAGACGGTCGCCATGGCGTCGGCGCAGGCCAGCACGATGGGGAACGTGACCGCCCCGAGCGAGGGCGTGCGCGCGCCGTCGGCGATGGTGGGCGGGTTGTGCACCTGCTGGAGCGTGCCGCTGTAGAACGAGCGCGCCGCGTCGTCGGCCAGCTCGGGCTCGGCGCCGATGATGCGTTCGCAAGAGGGGGCCGTGGCCTGGGCCGCCAGCGCCGAGCCGGCGAGCAGGCCGCCGCCGCCGCACGGCACGAGCAGCGCGTCGAGCGGGCCGTGGTCCTCCAGCAGTTCGAGCGCGGCGGTGCCCTGTCCGGCCGCCACGTCCGGATGGTCGTAGGGCGGGATGAGCGGCAGGCCCCGCGCCGCCGCGATTTCCTGCCCGAGCGCCTCGCGGGTGGTTGTGCGGCGGTCGTAGAGGATGACCTCGGCGCCGTAGCCGCGCGCGGCGGCCTGCTTGACGGCGGGCGCGTCGTCGGGCATGATGACCGTGCAGCGCGTCCGGAAAAGCTGCGCCGCGAGGGCCAGGGCGCCCGCGTGGTTGCCCGAGGAGTACGTCAGCACGCCGCGCGCGCGCAAATCCGGCGGCAGGCACGAGAGCGCGTTGTAGGCCCCGCGAAACTTGAACGACCCGGAGCGCTGGAACGACTCGGCCTTGAGCAGCACGCGCGCCCCCGTCAGCCGGTCGAGGGTGCGGCTCGTCAGGACGGGCGTGCGCGTGGCGACGCCGCGCAGCCGCTCGGCGGCGGCGAGCACGTCGGCGGGGTCGATGGGCAGCGAGGGGTCGGTAGGCTTCATGGGGGCGCGGCGAGGGGCGGGGGCGCAGGCAATCTATAGCGCGCCGAAGCGCTTCGCAACCGGGCCGGCGCTGCGCAACCGGGCGCGGGGCCCAGCAAAAAGGCCGACCCGGCGTGCAGGGTCGGCCTTGGGAGGCGACGCGCGGGCGCGGCTACTCGTGCTCGGCGCTCGGCGGCACGATCAGGCTTTCGTCGGACTTCTCGGCGACGCGCTCGATCTCGACCTGCACGTCGGTCACCAGCGCGGCGAAGGCGCCGATGGCCGCCAGCGTCGGGGCGAAGAACACGGCGGCGGCGGCGCCGCCCACGCCCACGGAAAGCGGAAATTCGAGCAGCGTGCGGTTGTCCTTCTTGATCGTGACGCGGCGGACGCTGCCTTGCTCGATGATATCGCGGACCTGATCGACGAGCTGGTTGCCCTTCACTTTGATCTGCTCCAGGTTCACCGGCATTTTCTTCTGGTCGTCCATGACGGGTATAGGGGGTCTTAGGGGGTGGGTAGGGGCCTCGCGGGCGTAGGCGCCGCCCGCGCGAACAGCGGCCTACAAGGTAATAGCCCGGCCCACCCCGGCGAGGGCGCGCATAAGAATGTTACCTCGGCTCCGGCGCGGGCGCAGGCGGCGGGTAGAAAAGGAGGCGTCCGCATTACGTTTGGCCACGGCGGGCGCACTGCTCCAGCGGCGGTCGTTCGTTTGGAAACGCCTTGCGAACCGGCGGGCGCGCCAGAAAGCGTTATTTTGAGCCTTGTAATACGTTGTTAGACGTGAAGGAGTCTTTCGGGGTTTGTTGGCATGAATCGTGTTAAAGGTTCGATCAGGCGCGCGAAAGAGGCGGCGGGCGAAAAAAGTTTGCCGCTTCCGAAGCGAAAGCCGAAAACGCCCGCGTACCTCTGAACAAGCCGCCGGAAGCCCCGCCCGAACGCCGGAAACGGCGCAGAGGCAAGGCGGAAGGCCCATAAACCCCCTAGCATCCGGCGCGCGCCTAAAAAGTGCATGCCCGGCTTAAAAGAAAACCCGAGACGCTGATACTGGACTCGCAAGTTCCATTGAGAAAGCGCGAGCAGCGTCGACAGTAGCCGCTTCGGCGGCCCGCCTGCGAGATGTAGGCCGGTATCGCAGGACCGGTGCAACAGAGCACGCAGAAGGAGAGCGCCCCTGAGCCGCGAAACGCGCGGCCGATCAGCGCCGACCCCGCGGCCTCTGCCGGCAAACCACCCTCCCAACCTACCTACACTGAGGCTCTACCATGGGTCAGCAACAGCTTCTTCTCCTCGTTCTCGGCATCGTGATCGTCGGCATCGCCGTGGTCGCGGGCATCCAGGCCTTCTCGGAAGGCAAAGACAAGGCCAGCCAGGACGCGGCCGTCTCCGATGCCATGCGCATCATCTCCGACACGCAGGCCTGGATGCTCAAGCCCTCCGCCTTCGGCGGCGCCGCCGGCAAGCCCACCGCTGTGGCGAACCTGAGCAACCTCGGCTACAAAGTGGCCGCCGGCAAGTCCTACGCGACGGTCAACGGCTGCTTCAAGCTCGCCGGCACGGCCGCCAGCACGGCGCTCGACATCCACCGCCTCAAGGACGACGGCACGGAGCTTCCGGGCGAGCTGGCCTCGTGCGCAGGCACGAAGATCGCCACCGTGACGATCACGGGCGCCAAGACGAGCGACATCGCCTGGGCGTACTAAAACCAAGCAGGATGCCGCCTTCCCGGATGCGCTCCGGAACCGTGAGCAAGGGTTAGAAGCGGTGGTCTGAATAGCAGGTTAGCATCAACACACCCCCAGTAACGGAGACTTCACCATGGGTCAGCAACAGCTTCTTCTCCTCGTTCTCGGCATCGTGATCGTCGGCATCGCCGTGGTCGCGGGCATCCAGGCCTTCTCGGAAGGCAAAGACAAGGCCAGCCAGGACGCGGCCGTCTCCGATGCCATGCGCATCATCTCCGACACGCAGGCCTGGATGCTCAAGCCCTCCGCCTTCGGCGGCGCCGCCGGCAAGCCCACCGCTGTGGCGAACCTGAGCAACCTCGGCTACAAAGTGGCCGCCGGCAAGTCCTACGCGACGGTCAACGGCTGCTTCAAGCTCGCCGGCACGGCCGCCAGCACGGCGCTCGACATCCACCGCCTCAAGGACGACGGCACGGAGCTTCCGGGCGAGCTGGCCTCGTGCGCAGGCACGAAGATCGCCACCGTGACGATCACGGGCGCCAAAGCGAGCGACATCGCCTGGGCGTACTAAGACCCTGTAAGGCTTAGCGCCGAAGCGGGCTTCGCGCCTGCAAGAAAAACCAGAGCGCCGCCCCGGTGGGAAAACCGCCGGGGCGGCGCTCGTTTGGGGCGGCCAACATTTCGGCGGGCGGGCGGCGCTACTAATTGGTCTGCGGGCGTACCCATGTACTTAAGGAATGCCCGTCCCGCCCGATACTCTAAGCGTAGTGTTCCGCAGAGATGGGCGCACACGGCAGCACAGCGATTCAATCCGGAGCAGGGGATCATGGCAGTCAACGAATACAAGTTCAACGGTCTCAGCGAAGCCGGTCAGCCCGTGCAGGGCACCGTGTTCGCGCCTTCGATGCGGGCGGCGCACCGCAAGATCGACGAGCTTTCCAAGAAGCACCGCTTCAAGGCGCGCAATGTGCAGCAGCGCACCATGTTTCAGTACAAGGTGCGGCACGCCAACGGGCAGGTCATCCGGGGCGAGCAAAAGGCGTTCTCGGCCGACGAGGTCCAGGCGGCCCTGCGCAAGATGGGCCTGGACGTGCTCTCGGTGCAGAAGAAGCTCCTCAACTACCAGTCGCCGCCGCCGCGCACCGACATGATCATGTTCGTGCGGCTCTCGGCCAATTTGCTCAAGGAGCGGCTGCCCTTCGACGAGGTGCTCAACCTGCTCGTCAACGACGTGTCGAGCCGTTCGCTGCGCCAGGTCATCCGCGACCTCAACGCCGACCTCAAGGGCGGCATGGATGCGCAGCAGGCTTTCATGAAGCACCAGCACATGCTGGGCAAGTTCACGGCGTACATGCTGGGCATCGCCTCGAAGAGCGGCAACACCGGCGAGATCTACGACGCCACGGCCCGCTTCCTGGAGCGCCAGGACGAGTTTCGCAAAAGCGTGCGCAGCGCCATGATCACGCCCGCCATTACGATGGTGGTGCTGCTGGCGGCGCTCGTGTGGTACGTGTGGTACATCTTCCCGCAGACGGCGGGCCTCTTCGAGACGATGAACGTGCCGCTGCCGCCGATGACGGCCAAGACGCTGGCCGCCTCGAAGTGGCTCGACAAGAATTACGGCTGGGTGCTGCTCGGCATCGGCGGGGTGGTGGGGGCCTTCGTGGCCTTTGCGCGCTCGGCCAAAGGCAAGTTCTGGATCGACCGCAACCTGATCCGGCTGCCCGTCATCGGGTCGCTGCTGCACAAGCTCAACATCGAGATTTTCTGCCGCGTGTTCGCCATTCTGTACTCCGGCGCCGGCGAGAACATCAGCGTCATCAAGATCGCCGCCGAGGCCAGCGGCAACTCGTACATGGAGCACCGCATCAAGACGATCACGGTGCCGATGATGGTGGCCCAGGGCGCCGACCTGGTGCGCTCCATGGAGGCAAGCGGCGTGTTTACGTCGATGGCGATTGCCCGCTTCCGCAGCGGCGCCGAGACCGGCAACGTGCGGAAAAGCGCCGAGCAAATGGCCGACTACTACGAGAAGGAAACCGCGCTCAAGCTCAAGACATCCGTCGAGACCATTCAGACGGCCGTGGCTGTCGTGATTACCGTGGCGATCATCTTCCTGACGTTGATCTCCTCGGAAATCGCGCTCGTGCAGCCTTCGTCCGCCGACATGATGACGAAGTAGCGCCCCACATGGTCCGACAGTAAACAGGGGAATCGGATATGGCAGGAGGATTTTTCGGCGGCCTGTTCAGGCGCGGCAAAAGCGAGGAGGAAGAGCCCACGCCGGGGCCTGCGAAGCCGCAAGGCGCCCAGGACCCCGCGTACTGGGGCACGTGCGCGCCCGCCGGCAAGCCGGGGCCGCCGCGCCCCGGCGAGGCGCTGCGCCCGGAGCCCCGGCCCGCCGAACCGCGCCCGGCCGAGGCCCCCCGCGCCGCCGAGCCGCCGCGCCCCGCCGAGCCGCCGCGCCCGGAGCCGCCCCGCGCCGAGGCGCTGCCCCGCGCCG
>CBDTTW010000077.1:0-13834 GCA_965363675.1 uncultured Rhodothermaceae bacterium | reverse complement strand
CAGGACGCCGACATTTGTAGGCAGGATGCAGGTGATTGTACTGTAATTTATTCATACAGTGCACAGCTAGATGCTTCATGGGTTCAAATTGAATGTGAAGTTAATAATAGTGGATATTATGCAATAACTAATCATGGTAGCGTGCCAGGTCATTACAGCTATTATGGATGTTCAAACTAATCACAAGCATAAGCTGTAATTCAATCACACTCTAACATCAAAAACTCGAGGCTCACATGTTTACACTACAGCGTTCAAAAACCTCGCGATCGATTAGCTTCTTTACGATTGCAATTCTGCTTCTGGCAGGATGTGAAGCCAACACTACTAGCGTAGAGCGGATTGCGCAGGCGCCTAAGGATGCCAAGTTTGAACCACCTATTAACTTGGCATACCACGCACCCGGGAAACCGACTGAAGTTAGCTACCTCAGTCCGGTTTACAAATCGAAGGCTGCTGCAACATCCGCCGCGCAAAGAAACATCGAATATCATTCCGCGATTGTTGATGCGATCGTTCAAGCTTCTGTTGAAGAAGCCGATGCCAACCTTCGGGCTGCCATCGAGCAGCTATCGATCAACAAGCCTGAAGAAGAACGGACGATTATCAAACAGATGGCTGCCGGTCTCTTCTTGCAACACAGACTGAATAAAATCGCATTAACCGACAAACAACTTCCTATTTTGGAATATTACGTAAACATTTTGTTGGAAACAAAAAATCCCACGGCATGGGTTCTTCAACCGGCGCTTGCCTCACTTGAAGGTTACTGGACTCCCGAAAAAATCAGGAAATCCGCTTTAGTTGCGTATAATGCAGCGCAAGGACACCTTCAAGCAGAGCAGATCCGCATGTCTGAGTGTCCGGAATGTTCGGCCAAATCCGATGCCGCTATTGACAAAGTTCCCCAGTTAAAAGAAGCCAAGCAGAACCAGAAAGTGTCGGAAAAACGACGTTTGGAATTATTACGAGCGATGAGCAACTCCTGATCGGCCTTGAAGCTGTTGGGGAGGACCGCCGGCATCCTCCCCAACTTTTCTTTTCATACCGGCAGATGAGAGAAGCATGACGACTAAGCGATAAATGGCCGCGCAGAAAATCCCTCATCGGGTCGTTTGACCCTGGGGTAACTCCTCGTCGTGGCAGCCGCCGATAACAGGGGCGTCGATGTACACCCGCTGTCGTTTCATCGTTCCAAAACCATTGCCCCGTTTTGCTCAGCGGTCTCACTCGGGCTGTACTAGCTCCTCCTCTTGCGGCTCACGCTATCCGTCTGCGAATGTACTCTGCCACTAATTCAGTTTGCTCCGCCCGGAGCCGAACTACGACGCGGCGCGGCGCCGGGCACGGAGTCATCTCTCGTTCGCGCGGCGGGCCTCGGCGCTCGTCTCGATGCTCTCTCTGTTGCCCACACCCTCGCTAAAGCCCTCGGGCCGCGTCTACCTCCTCGGCGGGGGTTGCGCCGGCCTGAAGAGGCCGTACGCCCCGGACGGTGATGCTGAAGATAGGGTTCTGCAAACCCTCGGGCAGAAAGTCCGCCGGCAGGTGCACGGGCCGCTCGGCCGCGACCTCGACGCGCTCGAAGCCCGCTGCTTCGAGCAGCGCCAGGTATTCGGACGGGTCGAGCGCACCGGCCACGCACCCGGCGTAATGCTCGACCGAGGCCCTTATGGCGGCGGGCAGCGCGCCGCGAAGCGCCACGTCCGAGACGCAGAAGCGGCCGCCGGGGCGCAGCACGCGGCGCATCTCGGCGAAAGCGCGCCCTTTGTCCGGCGCGAGGTTGAGCACGCAGTTGGAGACGACCACATCTACCGAGCCGTCGGGGAAGGGCAGCGCCTCGATGGCGCCGTGCTCGAACCGGACGTTGTCGAAGCCGAGCGCAGCGGCGTTGGCGCGCGCCTTCTCCACCATCTCCGGCGTGAAATCCACGCCGAGCACAAGTCCGGAGGGGCCGACTTTGCGGCGCGCGACGAAGGCGTCGAGGCCGGCTCCGCTTCCGAGGTCGAGGACAGTCTGGCCCGGAGCCAACTCGGCGTGCTCGACGGGCAGGCCGCAGCCGAGCCCCAGATCCGCCTGGGCAACATACCCCTCTATTCCGTTGTAAGCGTCGCCGATCATGTTGATTTCGGCAGCGGCTTTGCCGGAGTCACGAGGAGCGCAGCAGAGGACCTTTTCCCCACGCGCGATGGCGGCATACTTGTCCCGAACGGCGTTGCGAAGGTCGGCGGGGGCGAGGGCGTCAGACATAGCGAAAACCGGTTGAAAGGGAGGAAAAAAGTAAAGCGTGTGGGCGCGTGCGACGACGCCTCAGCGGCAGGCGGAAGAAGCCTCATCCGGCGCTGCGGGAACCAAGTCGTTCAGAAAACCGCCCAAGGCGTCTGCGCATGCGCGCACAGCCTCCGCATCGAGGCAGTAGCAGGTGGACGGGCCGCTGATCTCCCCGCGCACCAGCCCGGCCTCGCGCAGCGTGCGCAGATGCTGGGAGACCGTCGCCTGCGCCAGCGGCAGCACCTCCACGACCTCCCCGCATACGCAGGCGCTGCGCTGGGCAAGCGTCTGGAGGATAGCGAGGCGCGCCGGGTGGGAGAGCGCTTTGAGCTGCGCAGCAAGACGGACCAGGGGATCAGGGAAGAGGTCGGCTTTGTTTTGCATGTATATCGTTTATCGTAGATATAAGATAAAGGGGTCCTCCCCCTGAAGTCAATACCCGTAGGGGCGGTTCGTAGCCGCCAGTCTACGAACCGCCGCTGCGAGCCGGGGCCTATGGTTTCGACCTCCTAAAGGGTCTGTCCGGAGGTCGGCTTAGCGCGTCTTGGGCGCCTTGCCGCGCCGTTCGAGCCGAAACGCCGTATCCGCGCCCGGCGGCAGCGTCATCGTAAGCTTGCCTCCCCGTACGCCGCCCCACGGCTGCTCGCGGCCGGTGCTCGGGTCGTAGCGGTAGGCGGCGTACCGGCCCGGCGGCAAATCGAGCGTAAAGCGCCCCCCCGCCGCCGCGTAGACGGCGTACTGCTCGCCCGCCCGCCCGAGCACATACACCCGCTCCCCCTCGAGGACGGCCTCAGGCATCGGCTCCATCTGCCAGTAGCGCAGCCCCTTGCCGGTGAAGAAGGTCTTCAGGTGCGCAAGGTCCTGGTACTCCTCCGCATCGTGCCATGTCGCGGCGAAGTAGGGGCGGCCGGGCGGCGTCTCGTACAGGTGCTTGTCGCCGGCTGCGGCATAGCCGCCGGCCATGTAGATGCCCCAGAGGATGCGGCGGTGCTTCTCCCGCGTGAGCGGCGCGTCGCCGGCGCTGCGGTCCTTCGGCTCGCCCATGTAGCCGTACTCGTCGTTGATGATGGGCATATCGTGGCCCCGGTTGTACATGATGCCGTGCCAGCCCCAGTCGTCGCCGTGCGTGTACTGCGTCCTGTTGGCCTCGGCGCTGCTCCACTCGTCGGGCGCGATGCGCTGCGAATTCCTCACACCGAGCTGGATGATGGCCGTCGTCGGCCACTCCTGGTCGAAGTACTGAAAGTCGATCCGCGTCTGGTGGTGGATGGAGAGCGGCCGCAGCAAGGCCCCATTTGCCAGGTACGGATCCTCGGCCCGCACGATCCGGCCCAGCCGGTTCCAGTAGTCGCGCGGCTGGTCCGTGTAGTTCCACTCGTTCGTGAGGCACCAGATCACGTTCGGGTAGGCGGCGTAGCGGGCCAGGACGTAGCGCAGGAACCGGATGTCCTGCTCAGGGGCGCCGTAGTTGGAAGGGTTGTTCCAGAAAAGAATCATGTCGGCCACGATGCCGAGCGCCTGCATCTCCTCCACGACCCGGTCGAGGCGGCGGAAGTGGTCCACGTCGAGCCGGTCGTGGTCGCCTTTCACGTAGGGAGAAGCGTCCGGGAAATCGGCGCCGCGCGCGTCGCCGGAGCCTTCCCCGACGTTGAAGCGGACCTTGTTGATGCCATAGCCGGCCGAGCCCCGGAGCGCCTGAAGCCACCCCCCGTCGGCCCGGGCGTTTGCCAGGATCTCGTAGTAGGTGGTCCCCAGCATGAAGTAGCGCGCGCCGTTATCGTAGACGAAGTGGTAGGGATGCCGGGAATCGACGCGGACGAAGCCGCGTGCGTCGGCCTTCGGACGGCTCGCCTGAACCGCGCCCTCGTTGCCGTTGAGGCCGGGATCGGCCGAGGCGGTGGTATAGCGCCAGGCGCCCTCTGCGGTGGGCGTGAAGCGGATGCGCCACGTCTTGCCGCCGTCCCAGAAGCCCGGCGCCGAAAGCGTCTGCCCGGCCGGACCGGTAAAAGCGGCCGTGACGGCGGCCTCGGCGTACGGGTTGTCGTAGGCGCGCGCGGCCGTCAGGACGACTTCGCCGACGCTCCAGACGGGCGCAACCGTCTGCGCCTCGGCGGCGCCTACGAGGAGCATCAGGCAGCAGATCAGGGCGCCCCTCATAACGACTCCCGGATAGGGTTAAGGCAGTGTTACGTCAAACCAAAGTAGAACCGGGAGGTTGTTCATTCAAGTTCGGCGCGCTCTTTTGGCCCGCAGCGATCCGCCGGGGCGCAAGGCCGCGCCGCTCGGTCGAGCAGGGCAGGCGCCGCCCGCACAGGGATTTCGGCGCGGCCTACCTCAAGCGCTTGGAGCGCGCTCCGCGAAGCGCTCCGGGGGTTGCGCGAACGGCCCCGGAGGCATCGGCTCGGCCTACACGTTGCGTCGGGGCTTACCGCCGCGCGCGCTGCCCAGCGCCTGAATGCAGCCGCGCCGGGAAGCAGGGACGGCTGGAAAGAAGGAGCAGGCGCGGCCGCTATTTCGTGGATGCGGCCGGGACGTTGTTTGCGTGCCGGAAGGCCAGGCGCCACGCTCCATCCTGGAGCATCCAGGCGTTCGTGTAGCGCCTGCGAAGCACCACGCCTTCGTTGGGCGCCCCCGGCGCCGGCGTCACGGTCTCGTCTCCCATGACGACGACAAGATCCTTGTAGAACAGGAAGCGCTCCGGCCGGCGCTCGAAACGTGTGTATCGGATTACCCCGTTCCCGATAAGCTCCAAGAGTTCGGCTTTCTCCTGAACGATCCGATTCGTGGGATGGTTGACGGTATGGTCGTCCGGGAGAAGTTCATCCAACTTGGCCCGGTCGCCTTTGAAGATGGCTTCGGCATGCGCCAGGTCCAGCGCGCGAATCTTCTCTTTGAGCGCCGGGTCCTCAGGGAGTTGTTGCGCCATGGCCTTTGAAGAGAAAATGAACAGGAAAGCCAGAAAACAGAAAGAAAGGGGTTTCATAGACGGCCCTCAATTATGGTTGGCCTGACGCCTCCGGCGCAGGCGCCGGGCTTCCGTATAAAATGCACGCTGCGGCGTTCATGCGCGGCTATGAAGCTTCATGCGGGGAGCCGGAAGGGTCGCACGGGCAACCGTTGCGCTTTGTACGCAGCATCCTTCATGAAGTCTTCATAAATAATATACGTATATCAGGATGCCATGCAAGCGGCGCGCTCCTCCCTACCCCTGCAACCGGCGGAGCGGAATAGAAGACCGGCGTAAGCCATCGCCGGAAAACGGGCATCGGGACGGCGGCATAGCCCTGCACGCCCGGCAATGCGGCGCCTGCATAGCCCAGACAAACCCGGAGCACCCCCGGCGCTCGGCTCCGGTGCGCCTCCCGGGCCGGCCTCAGAACTCGATGCTGAAGCCGAAGTTGGGCAGCAGGCCGATGTTGTCCACGGGGCGGCGGTTGTCGGGGAACGCCGGGTCCTCGGTGTACTCGTAGCCGAACAGGTTGGCGCGGTTGTACACGTTCTGCACGTCGAGGTAGACGACAGCGTTCCAGCGGCTGAGGGCGAAGCGGCGGTCGAGGCGCACGTCGAGGCGGTGGTAGGCGGGCGAGCGGAGGCTATTGAGGCGGTCGTAGTCGGGGGCGCCGCGCCGGCTCAGCGCGTACTCGGCCGCCGAGCGCGCCGGGTCGAACGGCGTGTACGGGCGGCCGCTCAGGTAGCGCCACTTGACGCCCGCTTCCCAGGAGCGCCCCAGCGAGAGGCCGCCGACGACCGAGACGGTATGCCGCACGTCCCAGCTCGACGGCCGGAGCCGCCCGTCGAGGCCGCTGAATGCGCTGCGCCCGAGCGAGTAGGCCGCAGAGCCGTACCAGCGCTCCACCTTTTTCTTCTGCGCCGTCAGTTCGGCGCCCACGGCGCGGCCGCGCCCCGACCCTGCGAGCGGCTCGGCGCCGACGTAGCCGTACCCGTCGCCGAGGTTCGCCAGGGAGATGCGCGGGTCGCCGGCGGAGACGGGGTAGTTGCGGTAGCGCTTGGCGTAGCCCTCCAGGCTCAGGCGCACCGAAGGCCGCGCCTGCCAGCTCAGGCCCAGCACGTAGTGGTCGGCGCGCACGTAGGGGAGGCCCCGGTTGAGGTAGGCCCCCGCCGAGTCCTGCACGAGGAGCGAGAGGCCCGGCGGCGGCTGCCGGAAAATGCCCGTCGCGGCATTGAGCGACCACGCGCCGCCCAGCCCGAGCGTGGCGGCGGCCCTCGGCGAAAGGGCCGCCCCGTCGCGCAGGAACGTCGAGGCGTCGGCGCGCAGGCCGAGCGTCGTCCGGAGCGCGCCGCCGAGCCAGTCGCTCAGGAGCTGCGCGTAGAGGCCGCCGCGCCCGAGAAGCAGATCGTCCGTGAAGGCGAGGTCCCGGCGGAACGTGGAGCCGGGGCGCGCCCGCTCGAAGAACGTGGTGCGCAGCCGCACCAGGCTTGCCGAGCCGCCCAGGCCCAGCGCGTGCCCCGGCCGAAGGCGCACGTCGGCGTCGGCGCGCAGGTGGTTCTCCGACTCGCGCGAGTCGTTGCGCAGCAGCGCCGCCCCCTCCTCCGAGCGGTCGCTGAAGGCGTAGCGCGTCATCGAGCGGCTCAGCACGGTGTTGACGAAGCCGCCGGCGAAAAGGCGCCGCCACGCGACGCCCGTCGTGTAAGACCACTGGTCGTTGTCGAGCACGCGCCCGACAGTCTCGCGGTCCTCGAACGAGGCGTCTTCCGGCGAGACGATGTCGAAGCGGTCGATGGCGCCGATGCCGACCAGGGTAAAGCGGTCGCGGGGGCTGTGCTGAAGCTCCAGGCGCGTCTGGAAGTCCCAGTAGTTCGGCCGGATCGGCAGGCCGAGCGCCTGGAAGAGGTATTGCAGGTACGAGCGCCGCGCCGAGAGCAGCCAGTTCGCCTTTGCGCCGGCCGGCCCGTCGAGCGTAAGCGCCGTCTCGACGGCCCCGAGCGTCACGTCGCCGGCGACGCGGTCCGGCGAGCCGGGGCGGTTGTCCACGAGCAGCACCGACGAGAGCGCGCCGCCGTAGCGCACCGGAAAGCCGCCCGTGAAGAACGTCGCCTCGCGGATAAAGTCGATGTTGAGCAGACCGAGCGCCCCGCCCGAGGCGCCCTGCGTGGCGAAGTGGTTGATCTGCGGCACCGGGATGCCGTCCACGTAGTAGCTGTTCTCCGAAGGGCCGCCGCCGCGCACCAGCAGATCGTTGCGGCTATCGACGCCCCCGACGACGCCCGGCAGGTTCAGCAGACTGCGCGAGATGTCGTTCTGGCCGCCGGGAGCCCGGCGGATCTCCTCGGCGCTGAGCACCGCGACGGACGTAACGGCGTCCGGCGCCGCCCCGAAAAGCGACCCTTGCACCGTCACGGCGCCCAGCTCGGTCACCTGCTCGCGCAGGCCGATCACCACGAACGTCGGGCGGCTCGGCTGAAGCACCACGTCCGCCTTGACGGCCGTCTCGAAGCCGATGTACGACGCCTGGACGCGGTAGACGCCGGGGGCGAGCCCCCCTATCACAAAGCGCCCGTCGGCGTCCGAAACGGCGCCCGCGCCGCCCGGTGTCACGACGATGTTGACCCCCACGAGCGGCCCTTGCGTGAGCGCATCGACCGCCTCGCCCTGGAGCGTCGCCTGCTGCGCCCGGCCAAGCGGCGCCCAGCAAAACCCGATAAGCAAAAAGAGATAGCGCACGAATGGCGAGATGATCGTTTACAAGGCCGGAAGACTGCCCATCCGAACCGCGTAAACGTTCATAAAGATCCTGCCGCCCCCCTCCGGCGTCAGAACAGGAAGCCGAAGGAAAAGTCGAAGTGGGAACCCTCCTCGGAGAAGCCCATCGACGTGCTCATGGTAAGGGCGTTGTACGGGCGGAACCACAGCCCGCCGCCGTAGCCCTGGTGCCACTTCGCCGAGCGCTCGCCGTCGGCCCAAACGCGGCCGTGGTCCAGAAAGCCCAGCACGCCGAAGTCGCCGCGCGCCACGTACGTGTTGAGCATGAACAGGCGCGCGCGCAGCTCGGCGTTGGTGTAGGCGCTGGAGTGGCCGGCGAAGCGCGTGCGGCGGAAGCCGCGCAAATTCGAGCTGCCGCCGATCATGTTGGCATGGTAGAACGGAAAGTCGCCGAAGTTCTTCGCCCCCCCGACGCGCACGGCCGCCGTGAGCGGCAGCCCGAGGCGCAGGCTCTGGTACAGGCTCAGGTCCGAGGCGAGTTGCACGAACTCGTGGTTCACCGTTCGGAAACCCGCGTAGTAAGCCGCGTCGCCGTTCCAGCGGACGCCGGAGCCGGCTTCGCCGCGCCGGTCGAAGCTGAGTGCGGCGCGCGCGCCCCCGAAGTACGGATCGACGAAGTCCACCGGGCGGTAGGCCGTGGCGGGGTCGTCTACGGTGCGGCCGTAGGGCGGCTCGATGCTGCCTTTTTCGAGGAACGGCCCGGCCTGGAGGCGCAGCGGCCCCAGGGTGCGCCCGAGCGTCGGCCAGATCGTGGCGATCATGAGGTCGGCGCGGTAGCGCTCGCGGTCGGGCGGGGTCTCGTTGCCCAGCCCGTAGAAGTGGCGCAACCGGTTCTCGGTGGTGTAAGCCGCCCGCAGGCCCGCGTCCCAGCCCTGCCACAGCCGGACCGCGTTGGCGTCGTAGGACACGTTGAAATGGTTGCTCAGCGGGGCATAGTTGGCCTTGAGCGTGTGGCGCGCCGCATACGGCTCCTTGCGGAAGCCGCGCCGGACGATGCGCGCGCCGCCGCCGAGGTACACGCCGTCGCTGCTGCTGTAGGCGAACGAGACCACCGGCCCGGTGCGGTTGGTCTCATAGCGGTTCATGACGTACGCGTTGATGCCCGCGTCGGCCGCCCGGTGCAGGCGCGCCTCCGAGCGCACGTCGAGGGCCGTGCCGTCGTAGTTGTCGTAGATCTGCGTATAGCGCGAGCGCCCGGCCACGTCCGAGTCGTCGGCGAAGGCGTCGTCGCCGGGGCCGCCGATGGCGCGCACGCGGACGCTGCGGCGGGCGGCGCCCGTGATCCGGAAGCGGTCGTCGCCGCCGAGGCCGTAGAGGCGCACCTCCTCGGTCTCGCCCGGCAGGAACGTGCGCTCCACGAGCACGCGCCCGGCCTCGTCGCCGGCGGCGCGCATCTGCACCCGCACCGACCCTTCGGGCAGGCGCTCCACCTCGAACACCTCGGCGGCGTTGCTGCCTACGATGTCCACGGTATGCGCCAGCTTGTCGTAGTACTCGGCGGCGGCGCGGGGCAGCGCGTCGCGGCGCTGCTTCAGGGCGGCGGCCAGCGCGGGGCCGTGCAGCCGGTAGGCGGGCTCGGGCCAGGCGTGCGCCGCCTCGTCGATCACGTCGTCGGTGAGGAGGGCGCGCATCTGCTCGGCGAGGCCCACCCAGTCGGCGCGCGTCAGGCTCGGGGTAAAGCGGCGGTCGAGCTTGTTGCCTTTGTAGTTGAGCCCCGTCAGGTTGGTCAGCCGCGCATCGAAGGAGGAGAGCATGCGGGCCTGCATCACCGAAAACCGCCTGGCGACGCCCGTAATCATACCGCCGAAGCGGGAGAACGCAAAGTCGCGGTCGCGCGCAATGGCGACGTAGCGGGCGCCCGGGCCCGGCTCGTCGTACTCGGCCCAGCGCCACTGGTCGTCGTGACGGTCCCAGTCGCCGATGAGCATGTCGAAGAGCCGCGCCCGCGCATAAGCGCGCTCATCGACGCGGTTGCGGCTGTCCTCTTCGATCTTCTCGACCAGCTTCTCGAAGCCCACGATGTTCTTGGCAAACCCGAAGTCGGCCATGCCGGACTGATCCTCGTCGGGCTTGCGCTCGAAGAGCGCCAGCATCCCGGCGAACTCCGGGCGGTGCTCGCCCAGCCGGGGCGAGTCCGGCACGACGACGAGCGTCGGGGCGGTGTTGTACACGCCCGCCGCGCGCGCCAGCGGCGGCACGACGAGCGCCGCGAACGGGTGCGAGGCGCTGATCTGGTCCTGCGCCAGACTTGCCACAAGCGAGCCTCGGTAGACGGGGGCGAGCGAGCGGTCGGCGTACTTCTCGACGCTGCGCAGCACGTAGGTATGGCCGTCGGCGCCCTTCAGTTGCAAACTCCGTGTCTGGAGGCCGCCGCCCATCTCGACGGCCTCCAGGCCGCCCGCCGTCCGGTCGAGGTCGAGGATCGGCGCGGGCACGGGGGTTTCCCAAGCCTCGCGGTAGCCGCCGCCGAGCAGCCTGCGGCGCAGCGGCCCGGCGTGGTAGCGCCCCGAGGCGATGGCGGTCCGGCTCTGAAGCGTGTGCACCCGGAACGGCTCGGCGGCGGCCGGGGGGGCTGGGGCCTGGCCGGGCGCGGCAGGCAGCGACTCGGCCGGGGCCGCCGGCAGCGGCTCGGCGGCGAGGACCGCCCGCGACGAGTCCACGACGAGCGTATCGGCGGGTCCGTAGGCGGCGGCGAGGCTGTCGGCGGCGGCCGAGGGGGCCTGCGCGGCGGCCCCACGGGCGAAGGCGGCAAGCCCGGCGGCCGCCAGCACGAGCGCGGCGCGCCACGGGCGGCGGGCGGCGCAGGGGGCAGGGTGCGAAGTCGTCATGGGGGAACAGGCGCGCGAATGCGCGCGGCAGGCATGCAAAGGCAGGGTGCACCTTGTAGGCCGCATGTCTGCTCCAGGTTCTAGGCGCACCTTGAACAAGCTGTAATCCGCGCCCTCCGGGATGTAATCATCTCGCCCGCCGCCCCGAATCGGGCCTCATCCCGGCGCTTCGGCATAGCGCCACGCAGCGACGAGCCGCGTCGGGAGGCGCCAGGCCTGGTCTTGGGGCCAGTAGCGCGAGGTGTTCATGCGCCAGCGGTCCAGGTCTTCCAGGGCGTACCAGTAGTCGCCGATGCGGTAGTAGTCCGCGCGGGCTCCGGCGTGCGCCGTGCGCACCTCGACAGGGGCGCCCTCGTCGGGAAGGCGTTGCTGCGGGGTCGTCCAGCCGGTCATGGAGGCGGGGGGCGGGCGCGCAGTCAAGGTAGGCGCCTACAGCCAGTCCGACTCGTAGACGCACACCGGCTCGCCGGCGTCGTGCCCGTAGAGCTGGAAGCGCGCGCGCGTGGCCCCCTCGGCGCCGTGCGTCTCGAACTCGATGAGGCCGATGTTGAGCGGGCCGTAGGGGTTGCTGCCCTTGCCGCCCCGGCCCGGCAACAGCCGGATGGCGGCGCGCACGTCGCCGTCGAACGTCTCGGCGCCGTGGTTGAGCCGGATCACCGTCTTGGAGGCGAACTGCACCAGGCGGCTCGTGGTATGCGTGAGCGGGCTGGAAATGGCCTGATAGACGGGCGGCGTGCCGTCCTTCCAGCGCAGCTCCTGCACGCAGCCGATGTGGATGTCGCCGCTGACGAAGATGATGCGCTGCCCGGGGTGGCTTTGCTGGTGCCGGTGGAGGTCCTTGATGAAGCGGTCGCGGTCGCGGACCATCGGGCCGGAGGACCAGCGGTCCGAGAAGTCCTCGCTCGTGGCCGGCAGCTTCGAGACGAGGCGCGCCAGCAGGTTGGGCAGGTGGATGACCGGCACGCTCAGGCCGATGACGATGGTGTGCAGATCGGCGGTCTCGTCCAGGAAGCGCAGCAGATTGGCGTGCTGCTGCTCGGAGTAGAGATGCCCGTCGGGGCCGGCGCGCCGGTTCGACCGGATGTCCATGACGAACACCGCCACGGGGCCGTACCGGAAGCTGAAGTGGAAATCTTCGGGCAGGGACGCCCCGCGCGGCATCACGCGCGAGGCCTGGTAGTCGTAGTAGGCGTGGCGGGCGCCCAGGCCCAGCGACTGCCACTGCGGCTCCAGGTGCGCAGGGTCCGAGCCCCAGTTATCCACGATGTCGTGGTCGTCGAGGATGATGTAGGTCGGAATGTCGGCGTGGATGGCCTGGAACTCGGGCACATGCCAGAAGTGGCGGTAGCGGTCGTGGTAGAGGCGGCGGACTTCCGCTGCGGAGCACTCCAGGATGTCGGCGCGGCCGGGCGGAGCCACCTGGGCGAAGTGGTCGGCGTCGAAAAGGGAAAGCGCCTCCGGGCTGTCGGAGTACATCTGGTCGCCGAGCATGAGGAACAGCTTGGTGTTGCGCTGCTCGAACAGCTTTTTGACGGCGCGCAGCATCTGGACGCCCTCCGGCAGCACGGCCCCGTGCGCGTCGAAGGGCTGGTTGCAGCTCGAAAAGGCAATCGAGAAGCGCTCGGGGGCGTCCTCCGCCCGGGCGGGCGCCGTCTCGAACGCGCCCTCCCCCACGAGCGTCCCGGCCTCGGCGTGCGTGATGCGGTAGCGGTAGCGCGTCATCGGGCGCAGCGGCGCGGCGGCCTCCTCTTCGGAGAGCATGAAGCCGCAGGTGTTGTCCGATGCATTGCCCTCCTCGATACGAACCGAGCGTGAGAAGACTCGCTCGGGGGCGTCCTCGGCCCACCACTCCGCGCGGTGCAAACCCGTGCGGCTGCTGCGCATCCAGAGGCGGGCCGCGTGCGGCTCGATGGCGCCGATGGCCGCCATGTTGTCCAGCGGGGTGGTTTGGAAAACGGGCGGCGCGGGCATGGACGGATCGGGCGGTGGGGACGGGGGCAAGGCGAAATATAGTTAGAAGTACGCCGCCGCCCCGAACGTTTCGCGCGAGGCGCGGTTCGGGGTCGCTGAAACCCCCCGGCGGCGGTTACCTTTCCGGCAAAACGCCCCACCGCCGGAGCCGACGCCTTGCCCCGGCCGTATCAGCGTGTCCTCGCAGCCAAACCGGGCGAACCCGCCCTGACCGCCGTGCATGCCCCCAGCTTCATCGTCGGAATCCTCCTCGGCTTTGCCGTCACCGTGGGCGCGCTCGAACTGGCGCGTGCGATTGCCGAGCCGCCGGCGCCCCGCGCCACGCTCGATACGCTTGCCGTAGGGCCCCGCGATACCTCCGGGGCATTCGCCCGGCAAACGCCCGCGCCGCCGCCCGATACGGCCGCCGCCTTTATCGACGCGCCGCCGGACGCGGGGGCCTACCGCATCCCCGTCGAGGGTGTGCAGGCCGCCGACCTCGTGGATACCTACACCCAGGCCCGCAGCGAGGGCCGCGTGCACAACGCCATCGACATCATCGCGCCGCGCGGCGCGCCCGTCGTGGCCGCCCGGAGCGGCGAGGTACTGCGCCTGTTCACGAGCGAGAAGGGCGGCCTGACGCTCTACCAGCTTGCCCCCGACGGCCGCACGGTGCTGTACTACGCCCACCTCGACCGGTATGCGCCCGGTCTGGCCGCAGGCGCGAAGGTGCGGCAGGGGCAGGTGCTCGGCTACGTCGGGGATACGGGCAACGCCACCCCCGGCAATTACCACCTGCACTTCGCCGTGTGGGAGACCGACGACCCGAAGAATTTCTGGGACGGCCGCCAGATCAACCCGTACCCCCTGCTCCGGGGCGCCCCGTAACCCGAAGCGCCCCGGCGAGGCGGCGGCTAAATCTGCTGCTTGCCGGCGGCGGGCTGGCCGCCCTGCGAGGCGTCGGCGGCGGCTTCGCGGCCGTCCTGGTCGCGGAACTCGACCGGCGTGCCGGCCGCCACGCGGTCGGCCAGGCGCAGCACGTCCCAGTTGGTCAGGCGCACGCACC
>CBDTTW010000076.1:0-13980 GCA_965363675.1 uncultured Rhodothermaceae bacterium | reverse complement strand
GAGCGCGCCCCTTTCTACCCACATCGCCGCTTCCCATGAACGAACTCATCCTGGTCGGAGACCGGGTGCTCATCAGCCCGGACCAGGGAGACCGCCAGACCAAAACGGGCCTGTATCTGCCGGCGACGGTCATCGAGCAGGAGCGCGTAGCCCAGGGGCAGGTGCTGCGCGTCGGGCCGGGCTACCTGATGCCCAATCCGGATTTTTCCGAGGATGAACCCTGGGCGGCGCAAAAGAAGGCCGTGCGCTACATCCCGCTTCAGGCCCGCCCCGGCGATTACGCCTTCTACCTCCGCAAGGACGCCATCGAGATTGCCTTCGAGGGCAAGCATTACCTCATCATTCCGCACGGGGCCATCCTCGCGCTCATCCGCCCCGATGCCGAGGACCTGCTGCAAAACCTGAGCGACCTGGACGAGCTGTTCCAGTAGCGCGCCGGTTCAGGCCGCCTCCAGCGCCGCAGGCGCGCCTTCCTCCTCCGGCGGTTCCGGCGCTTCCTTGGTGTGCCGCGCGTTGCGAATGTTGATGACGGCCAGCACCACTTGCAGCACCACGAGCGCCCATGCCGTATCATGCACGCCCCACGTAATCCAGAGGGCATTGCTGAGCAGGAAGGCCCAGAAACCCACGGCCCGTTTCGTCTTGTGCGACGAGCCGGTGTACCATGCCCCCAGCACCGTGATAGCCATGGCGGGCCACTGCACCATATCCAGTAAATCCATAACTTCCCCTGCTTTCCAAGTGAGCAGGATTATAGCCCACGGATCCCCCGGAGTTGGCGCCCAACCGGTGACGAAGCGCATAGTAGCGAGTTCGTCATCAGCGGCGCGCCGCGAAAGCCTCCGGTGGGCGCTAAACTACGCCTCCCTTTCACTCGCCCGGTGACCCCGATGAACCCGTGGGCGCTGCTTGCCGGTTTTATACTCGTCGCGCTGCTTCTGGCGGCGACGGCGCTTTCGCTCCACCGCCTGAACCGCTCGTTCGGCGAGGCCGCCGGGGCGCTCGGGCGGCTGGCGCAGCAGCGCGACGACGCCCTGGCGGCCGTCTCCGAGGCCCTCGCGGCGCTGCACCGGCAGCACGAGCAGCAGACCCTGGCGCTGCGCGCGCACTTCAGCCTGCTCGCCCGCCCCCACCTCGAATGCGCGCTCGACCGTTCGGGCGGCGGCCTCTCGGTCGTCTTTCGCAACACCGGCGCGGCGGCGCTTGCGCGCGGCAGCGTCGTAGCCATAGCCGCCTACCGCGCCGCCGACCTCGCGCCCGAGGCGTTCCTGGACGCCTACGGCCGCCGCTCGGCCGTGCAAGCCGCGCCCGGCGGCGCCCCTGCCGCCGCCGACGGGGCCTTTGCCGTAGGTTACGCGCGCCCGCTGCCGCTGCTCCTGCCGGGCGGCGCGCTGCGCTGGCCGCTCGACCCTCCGGGCGATCCGTTCCAGGTCAGCCTGCTGGTGCAGGCCGCAGGCTCCGCCGGCGAGGCGCTCGCGGCGCATTACTGCGGGTCCCTCGGCGCGCAGGACCGAACCGACATGGCTTCCTCGGGATTCGAGCCGGGCGGACCATGGCGCGCCTTCGCAGCGGGGCGGCGCTTTTACGTCGTCCCGGAGGCCGCCTACCAACTTCACCCGCACGGCGACGCAGTCACCGTGACACGCATCGGCCCCCACGGCGAGGAACCCGCCGACCTAGACCCGCACGCATGGCTGCCGGAAGGCGCGCTCGGCGAGCGCATGGCCGCCGGCCTTGGGGCCGCCCTGCCCGCTGCGCTGCTCAAGCGCGAGCACCACGCCGACGCTTTGCCCGACGACTGGACGCCGCCCCCGCAGGCGCCGCCGCCGGACTACGCGGCCAGGTGATCGAGAAGCTGCTGCAACTGGCGGCGGAGCGTCCGCCGGTCCACGATCATATCCACGAAGCCGTGCGCCAGCAGAAACTCGGCGCGCTGGAAGTCGGGCGGCAAATCCTGCCCGATGGTTTCCCGGATGACGCGCGGCCCGGCGAAGCCGATGAGCGCCCCCGGCTCCGCCACGATCACGTCGCCCAGCATGGCAAACGACGCCGTGACGCCGCCCGTAGTGGGGTTGGAGAGCACCGAGAGGTACGGCAACCCGGCCTGCGCCAGCAAGGCGAGTTGTCCGCTCGTCTTCGCCATTTGCATCAGGCTTAGCGCGCCCTCCATCATACGCGCGCCGCCGCTCTGCGCCACCACGATGAGCGGCATGCGCGCCGCCAGCGCGCGTTTGGCGGCGCGCGCCACCACCTCGCCGACG
Source organism: uncultured Rhodothermaceae bacterium (assembly GCA_965363675.1). Taxonomy (GTDB): domain Bacteria; phylum Bacteroidota; class Rhodothermia; order Rhodothermales; family DASSAV01; genus CBDTTW01. The sequence continues at coordinate 11,719 of CBDTTW010000076.1, read as the reverse complement.
ACCGAGCCCATCGAGCCGCCGATGAAGGCGAAATCCAGCGCCGCCACCGACACCTCATGGCTGCCGAGGCGCCCGACGGCCGCGCGGGCTGCATCCGAGAGGCCGGTTTTGCGGCGCGCCTCCCGCAGCCGCAGGGCGTAGCTCTTGCGGTCCTTGAAGTGCAGCGAGTCCACGGCCATCAGGCCCGTGTCATGCAGCGCGTACGGCCCGTCGCCCAGCAGCATCTCGATGTACTGCATGCTGCTCATGGGGTAATGGAACGAGCACTTGGGGCACACCTGAAGGTTCTGGTCGAGGGCGCGGCGCGTCAGGATTTCGCCGCAGCGCTCGCACTTGATCCACTGCCCCGCCGGCGCGTCGTTCTGCTGTCCGCGCGCCGTGAGGATGCCTTTTACCTGCCTTCTGAACCACGCCATACGTTCTGTCGATAAAAGCGGATGTGCGGGAACGCCGGCCTCAGGCGCGGCGCTTCTCGGCGCGGCCCCCCATGGGCGGCAGGCGCTCGAACACCGAGCGCTTCTTGAGCGCCGTGAACTCCTTGATGTAATCCGGCTCGAAAGCGGCCAGGTCCTCGGGCGGCGCAGCCTGGGCTTGCGCCAGTTGCACGACGGCCCACGCCGAGAGGGGCGCCGGCTCCGGACGGCGCACCGGCGCCGCGCCGGCAAAGCTTGCCAGTCGCTCGGCGCCCGGACCCACGAGCCACCGCAGCGGAGCCGCCGCCCAGGCTTCCGGAAACACAACCACCTCGGCCGGGACGGCCTGCGCCGCGCCGAGCCCCGCCAGGCGCCCACCTTCGGCGCGGAAGAACGCCGCGTACACCTCCGCCGCCCGCGACGGGAAGGCCGCGCAGACTACCTCGCCCTCGCCGAGGAACGGCAGCACGCCGAAGGCGGCGGCCTCCAGGCTGGAAACGGCGTACAAAGCCGCGCCGTGCGCGTAGCAAAGTCCTTTGGCCGTCGCCGCGCCGATGCGCAGCCCCGTAAACGACCCCGGCCCCGCCGAGACGACCACCGCGTCGAGGTCCTGCGGCTGCAAACGCCCCAGCCGCAGCGCTTGTTCGATCATCGGCGCCAGGAATGCCGCGTGCGAACGGGGGGCCGCCGTCGTCAGGCAAGCCGCCATCGCGCCGTGCGCGCTCAGGGCGACGCTGCAAACGTCCGTCGAGGTCTCAATTCCCAGTATGTTCATGATGCCCGAATATAAAGCATAAGCATTCCCCCGAAGCGCCCGCGCCGGAGGGCCCGGCGCGATTTGCCGCCAAAACCCCTTTTACAGGCTCCATCCGGGCTTTTGGGAGCAGGCGGCTTCATTGACAAACAAGGCGCGGAGTGTATCTTAACGCAAGCGTAACGCAGGGAAAGGAGCGCCGCCGCCCTCCGTCGGGAGCAGCGTCGCCGCCGCGCGCCGGAAGCGCTGACGGCCCACGCGCCGCCCTCCGGCCGGACCCCTGGAACCATCCACCGTACTTCTAATCGTCTTTCTACGAGGCGCATCGGTATGAATGTATACGACGCGGACCATATTCGTAACGTAACCCTGGTCGGGCATCAAGGCAGCGGCAAGACGATGCTGGCCGAGGCCATGCTTTTCGTCAGCGGCGCGCTCAAGCGCATGGGAAGCATTCAGGACGGCACGACGACGAGCGATTACCACCCCAGCGAAAACGAACGCCAGATGTCGGTGTTCAACTCGCTGCTGCATGCCGAGTGGAACGGATACAAGATCAACATCCTCGATACCCCGGGCTACCCTGACTTCATCGGGGAGGTCATCTCGGGCATGAAGGTCGCCGACACGGCCCTCTTCGTCATCAACGCCGCCGACGGGGTGCAGGTAGGCACCGAGGTGGCCTGGAGCAACGCCGAACGCCTCGGGCTGCCGGCGATGTTCGTCGTGAACCACATCGACAAGGCGGATGCCGACGTGCGGGGCGTGCTCGAAGGGCTCAAGGCGCGCTTCGGGCATGGCGCGACGGTGGTGCAACTGCCGGGGCCGGCAGGCTCCCGGAGCATCATCGATGTGCTGCTCATGAAGCAGCTCCAGTTCACCCCGGGCAAGGCCGAACCCGCGCAGCAGGACATCCCCGCCGAGTTCCAGGAAGAAGCCGAGCGCCTGCATAACGAGCTGATCGAGAACATCGCCGAGAACGACGAGAGCCTGATGGAGCTCTACTTCGACAAAGGCTCGCTTACGCTCGACGAAATGCGGCAGGGCCTCCACGAAGCCATGCTGCACCGGCAGCTCTTCCCGATCTTCCTCACGAGCGCTACGGAAACGACGGGCGTCGGCCGCCTGATCGAGTTCATCGACGTGGTGTGCCCCTCCCCCGCCGAGTCCCGCCCCGTCGCCACCGTCGGCGGCGAGCCGCTCCAAACGACGGCCGCCGGCGACCCCGTGGTGTTCGTCTACCGCACCATGGCCGAGCAGCACGTCGGCGATTACTCGTTCTTCAAGGTATACGCCGGCTCCATCGCGGCAGGCATGGATCTGGAAAACGCCCAAACGAGCACCATCGAGCGCCTGGGGCAGCTTTTCAGCATCAACGGCCGCAACCGCGACGCCGTAGACCGGATGTACGCCGGGGACCTGGGGGCGCTCGTGAAGCTGAAGAACACACACACCAACAACACGCTGCGCGCCAAAGGCAAGAATACCGTCATCGAGCCGATTGTCTACCCGGAGCCCAAGTATACCGTCTCCATCCGGGCGCAGCGCGAGGGCGAGGAAGACAAGCTGGCCCAGGGGCTGCACCAGTTGGCCGAGGAGGACCCGGCGCTGCACTTGGCGCACGACCAGCACCTGAAGCAGATGGTGCTCGGCGGCCAGGGCGAGATGCACCTGGAGATCGCCCGGTTCCGCCTGAAGTCGCGCTTCGGCGTGGACGTGGAGTACGACAAGCCGAAGATCGCCTACCGCGAGACGATTCAGATGCAGTCGCGCGCCTCGTACCGCCACAAGAAGCAAACCGGCGGCGCCGGGCAGTTCGCCGACATCTCGATGCTCGTCGAGCCGATCAACGGCGAGTTTGCGCCTCCGGCCGATATCACGGTGCGCAATACGGCGGTGCAAGAAACGCCGTGGGGCTCGAAGATCGAGTTTATCGACGCCATTGTGGGCGGCGTAATCGACATGCGGCGCTTTTTCGGGGCCATTCAGAAAGGCGTCATGGAAGCCACCCCGAACGGCCCTATCGCCGGCTATCCGGTGGGCGACGTGCGCGTAGTCGTCTACGACGGCGGCATGCATCCCGTGGACTCCAACGAAAACGCCTTCAAAACGGCCTCGCGCATGTGCTTCCGGGATGCGTTCCGCAAAGCGCAGCCGGTGCTGCTGGAGCCCGTATTCGACCTGGAGGTGCTCGTCCCTGATTCGCACACGGGCGACGTAATGGGCGACCTGAATACGCGCCGCGCGCGCATCCAGGGCATCGAGGCGGATGGGCCTTTCCAAAAGGTGATTGCCCAGGCGCCCGAAATGGAGCTGCACCGGTACTCTACGTCGCTGCGTTCGATTACGCAGGGGCGCGGCATTCATTCGGCCCGCTTCAACCACTACGAGCCGATGCCCCGCCATATCCAGGACAAGGTAGTAGCCGAGGCAGAGGCGCAGGAAGAGGAATAGCGCCGCATTGCGAAACCGGCTCTAACGCCGAAAAGGCGGGCCGCGCCCAGTGCGCAGGCCCGCCTTTCTTTTTATGAGGCGCCGGGGCTTAGCCCTCCGCCCGCAGGTCGCTGAGGTCCTTGCCCTTCGCGACATACTCCTCGACCCAGCGCGGCCGGCGGCCCCGCCCGGTCCAGGTCACCGACGGGTTTTCCGGGTGGCGATATTTGGCGGCGCTCGCGCTTGCGACGCGCGGTCTGCGCGAAAGCCGGTTGAGCACGGTTTGCAGGTCGAGTCCGGCCTGATCGGCTATCGCCTGGATCTTGCGCACCGCTTCATCCTGCTCTTTCTCGCGGCGCCCTGCAAGTTCTTTCTGCACTTTCTCTTGCAACGCCTGCAACTCGCTGATCGAATAGTTCCCGATTTCCATAGCGCGTGTAAACCTCCATCCAGCTTGGTTATTCCAATCTTCACGATGCAATATAAATACGGACGCGCCGGATTACAGAACAAATGACAATTGTTTTCAATGCCGGGGGGGCCTCAAAGCAAAGCAGGCCGACGATTGCCGGCCTGCTCTGGGATAACATAGTGATGCAGCTATCTCTAGGCCTGCTTTTGCGCCCAGGAGGTGCAATACCCGCCGGGATTTACGGGGCCTTTGAAAAGCTGGCAGCCGCCGCACGTGCCGCCCGCCTCGGGGGTGACGTACAGCGCGCAATTGCTGCAAACCTGATTCGCGTTGGGCGAATTGGAGACGTAATTGAACGTCTTGCGCAGGTTCAGATCCTGCTCTGAAAGGCCCTCATAGTTCTCGCACGTGGCGAGCGCGGATTCCGTCTCGGCTTCCTTGCCGCCGCAGCCCGCCATTACCCCGGCGGCGCCGGCGGCGAGCACAGGAATAAAGGCGACGCGCTGGATAAACGACCGGCGCGAAATGCGCGAGCCGTCGGCGGCGCTTTCTTCTGCGTTATTAAAGTTGTACATGGGAGCAAACCGTTTAGGAGAGTGAAGGGGCGGGCGGGGCCGGCCCAAAGGCAGGCGACCATCCAATCAAGCAAACAGTATACAAACGGGCGACGGAACTTGTACGCGCGCGCCGGTTTCCGCGAGCCCGCCGGTTTCGGGATTCAACGAAAAAACGACGATCTCATCGGAGTTCTGGTTGGCCGCCAGCACCCACCGGCCTGAAGGCGCAATGGCGAAGTTGCGCGGCGTGCGCCCGCCCGTCGGCTGATGCCCGGCCGGGGCAAGCGCGCCCGTCGCAGCGTCCACGGCGAACACGGCCAGGCTGTCGCGCCCCCGGTTCGAGACGAGCACGAAGCGCCCGTCCGGCGTGGCGTGGATATCGGCGTTGGTGTTCTCGCCCTGCCACCCCTCGGGCAGCGTGCTCCGCGTGGCGACGTGCTCCAGGGCGCCGCTCTGCGGGTCGATGCGCAGCGCCGAGACGGTCGAGGACAGCTCGCCGGCCACGTAGAGCCAGCGCCCGGAGGGGTGCAGGGCGGTGTGGCGCGGCCCCGAGCCTGGGGCGGCGCGGAACGGCTCCGGGGCGCCCCGGAGCCGCCCGCCCGGGTCGAGGGTGTAGGGAATCACGCGGTCGGCGCCGAGGTCGGCCACGTACACGATGCGCTCGCCGGGGCCAAACGTCGCCGAGTGGACGTGCGGGCCTTGCTGACGCTCTGCATGAGGGCCGGAGCCGGTGTGCTGCACGAACGCCGAGGCCGGATCGAGACCGCCATCCGCGCGCAGCGGCAACACGGCGACGCTGCCGCCGCTGTAGTTCGAGACGACCGCGCACCGGCGCCGCGCCGAGACGGCGATGTGGCAGGGCGAGCCGCCCCGCGAGGCTTGCCGGTTGATGAAGCGCAGATCGCCTGCCGCGCTGCGCGCGAAGGCCGCCACACTGCCGCCGGACGCGCCCTCGTAGGTTTCGGTCTCCTCGACGGCGTACACATAGTCGGCGCCGGGCGGAGCCGCCAGAAAGGCGGGGCTTTGCACGCCGCCCGTATGCCCGGTGAGGTGCAGCGCGCCCTCCTCGTCGTCGAAGGCGGCGTGGTAGATGCCCTCGCTGCCGCGCACGCTGAACGTCCCGATGTACAGGCGGCGCGGCGCAGCGGCGCGGCGGCGCGGGAGGGCGGCGCACCCGGCCAGCAGGCCGGCGGCCCCGGCGGCCAGGTATTGGATCATCCGTCTTCGCGTCGGCATGGCGTTCTTTTCTTCCAGGAGATTGAATGTGCTGAAGAAGCCCGCGCTCCGGGCCGTCGTGCATAAATAATATTCTGCCGGGTCAGTTTAAGACGCGTGGAAACCCGCCGATGCCCTCCGTATAGTCGTCATCACAGCGAACGAAGAGCAGGCGCCTTGCCGCATCCCCTCAGGGACCCGATGTATACTCCGCGCTTCACCCCCCCTACCCCGGCGACCCGCCTCGCTCCCGAAGCCGTCGAGCGGATGCGTTACCCGCCGCTCCCCCGAACGGTGATCGAGGTGGCGCGGCTCGTCTCGTCCGGCTCCGGCGACACGTCCAAGCTCTCGGCCGTCGTCCATATGGATCCCGTCGTCGCTACGGCGGTGCTGCGGCGCGTCAACTCGGCGCACTTCGGCCTGCGCGAGCAGGTCGCCGATATCAGCGTAGCAGTGTTTCTGCTCGGCTTCAACGAAGTCTGCAACATCGTCATGACCGAGGCGCTGCTCAAGCTACGCGCTATTGCGCGCACCGATGAGCAGATGCGGATCTTCGAGCAAATTATTTGCATGAGCGTCGGAGCCGCCTCGTTCTGCGATTACCTCGCGCGCAGCCTCCAACTGCCTCTCGCGACGAGCGCCTACACGGCGGGTCTGCTCCACACGACCGGCCGCCTGGTGCTGCTCTACAACCGCCCGTACGATTACGAAGCGCTCTGGCTGACTTCGGGCAACCCCGGCGGCCCGGAGCGCCAGTCCGAGGCGCTGATTTTCGGGGCCGACCATGAAGAGCTGGGGCTGAAGGCGACGACGTTCTGGAACTTCCCGGAGGAGCTGGTCGCGCTGGTGGGCCACTACACGCAGCCGGAGTATGCCTCGGGGGCGCGCTATCACGCGATGGCCCTGGCGCTGCATACCAGCGTGGCGGCCGCCGTCAGCGTGTGCACGGCCGAAGGCTCGATCCTCGCCTTCGCGCCTCCCGACTCGGCGGAACGCTTCGCCTCGGCGGCGCGCGCAACGGCGGCCGAAATCGCCTCGCTCATCGACGACCATACCCCGCATGTGCGCCGGCTCGTGGGCGAGATCGCCCGGCCCGGCCTCGACGACGCGAACGACCAGGAGTAAGCGCCCCCCGGCTGAGCAAGGCAATCGCCTGAAAGCAAAACGGGCAGGAGCGGCTGCGAAAGCCGTCCCTGCCCGTTTCGTTGCGGGCCGCGCGCCGAGGCGGGGCCCTTGCCGCTTAATTATGGTCCGAAGCGGCCGCTGCCCCCTCCGCAGCCGTGTCGTCGGAAGCCTCCCCCGAGGCGGCCGGGCCGCCGTCGTAGTAGATCACCACCGTGTCATCCGGCAGCACGTCCAAGGCCACCACGGACTCCGGGGCCACCTTGCTGCCGTCGAGCGCCTTCTTGATGAGGGCGATCTTACCCGAGACGTTGCGCAGATAGCTTACGTAGTGGTCGTTCTCGACGACGCTCTGCTGGAACGCTTCCAGGTCCGAGGCCGGAACTACCGTACGAGCATCTACCACCTGGAAGTCGTCCGGGGTCTTGCCGGTGACCGCGTTATAATCCTTGATGCGGCCGCTCACGTTATTCATCGCGTCCATCATGCTCGCGTAGTCGCCGGCTTTGCGCACCGTCGCCTCAGAAGCGCTTTCAGCTTCGGTCGCAGACTGCGCCGATACGGGGCTTGCCGTGGCAAGCAACAGGGCCGCCAGCAACGCCGGCAAGTACTTCAGACGATTGAACATACGCTCCTCCGGGAGATAAGAAAAAAACAAAACGTCGAAAGTGAACATAATGCTTGGAGCCGGGTTGCAGCGTAAGTTTTCGTATTACAAGTACGTAACACATGCACGGCCGCGCCCTCGGCGCTTGCGGCATCGGGGCTTGCGACGGACGCCGGGTTCGTTTGCGCAACGCGAACGGGCTCCAAATCAGTGTTATTCCGTGACATCCTCGCCACACCTCAGACCGGGGGCGTGTGTATCCTGAGGGGGCCGGCGCCTTCCTAACCAGAACATCCAAGGCTCATGCGAACGCAACAGTCAGGCGGACTTGAAATGTATGCCCCGGCCCTGGACCGCCGGGCGGCGACGCATCTGCTGCGCCGCACCGGCATCGGGCATCGCGCCGACGCGGTAGGCCCGCTCGTGGGCCTGACGGCCGAGGTCGCCGCCGACCTCCTCGTGGATGCGGCCCTGGCGGCGCCCATGCCGCCGGAACCCGCTTGGGCGAACCTGCTGCCCCCGCCCTCCGCCGCCTCGGACGCCGACAAGCAAGCTTTCCAGAAGGTCAACAACGAAAACGTCGCGGCCTTTCGCCGCGACTGGGTGAGCCTGATGCCCGCCGCCGGTCTGCGCGAGCGCATGACCCTGTTCTGGCACGACCACTTTGCTACCGAGCAGCGCCGGTATGAACTGGCGACCATCGGCAACGCCTACGTGCGCCTGCTGCGCACGCATGCCCTGGGCGATTTCAAAACGCTCCTGAGCGAGGTCGGCAAGACGCCGGCCATGCTCATCTACCTCAACGGCGTGCAGAACGTAAAGGGCAAGCCGAACGAGAACTACGCCCGCGAGCTGCTGGAGCTCTTCACGATGGGCCAGGTCGGTCCGGACGGCGCCGCCAACTACACGCAGCAGGACATCGAGCAGATCGCGCGCGCGCTCACGGGCTGGCAGTACGACCGCTACACCGACAAGGTCAGCTTCAACCCGGGCCGCCACGATACGGGCCAGAAAACGTTCTTCGGGCGTACGGGGGCCTACGGCTACGACGACGTGCTACAGATCATCTTCGAGACGCGCGCCCGCCAGACGGCGCACTACATCTGCCGCAAGCTCTACCAGCACTTCGTGCACCCCGTCGCCGACGAGCGCATCGTAGCCGGGCTGGCGAGCGTGCTCATCGAGGGGCGCGGGCAAATCTCCTACCCGCTCCGGCTGCTGCTCAAAAGCGCGCATTTCTACGAAGAGCGGTTTTCGGGGGCCATGCTCAAAAGCCCCATCGAGCTGTTCGCCGGCTTCCTCACCGAGACGCACGCCGCCGTGCAACCCTCGGTGCGCAACCACGCCGAGCGCTACGCCGCCCTCACCGCGCAGCAACTGCTCAACCCGCCTAACGTGGCCGGCTGGCCCGGCTACCACGACTGGCTCACGACGACGACCCTTCCGGTGCGGTGGCACGGCATCGAGCTCTTCCTTTCCAGCAGCGACCTGAACAAGCACCTCGACCTCATCGGGCTGAGCCGCCGCCTGCTCGAAACGAGCGTCGAAGCCGTCGATCCGGCCTTGCGCGTGCTCGAAGGCCAGCCCGAAGCCTTCCGGCTGCCGGTGCTGCTGGCACAGCACTTCCTGGCCGTCCCGGTGCGCGCCGTGCCCATCGAAAAGTCGAGCAACGATTTCGCCTCCCCCGCCGGCGTGCCCGCCCCCATCCGGACGGCGCCCGCCTACGCGCAGGAGCTGAGCAAGACGTTCCTGGGCGGCAAGCCGTGGTACGACTGGAACCTGACCAACGCGGGCGCTCCGGCGCTGCTGCGGTCGTACGTTCGCTTCCTCTCCCTGCTCCCCGAGTTCCAACTCAACTAAACGGCCCCCTCGACCATGGATCACTCGCACGACACCGAATCCGCCGTGGTGGGCAGTTGCCTGGAGCACGGCCATGCGCACGCCGAGCACCATAAGCAGTGGTCGCGGCGCGATTTTCTCCGGATGGCAGGCATCGGCATGGGCGGCGCGTTCATGCTCGGAGCCACGCCCGTAAGCACTTACGCCAGCTCGCCGCTCCTGCAACAGCTCGGCGCGCTCGCCACCGACCGCGTGCTGGTGCTCATCCAGCTCAACGGCGGCAACGACGGCCTCAACATGGTCGTGCCGTATACCAACGATCTGTACTACACCAACCGCCCGCAAATAGCCCTCGCCAAGAACAACGTGTGGCAGGCCGCCCCCGACGCCGGTTTCCACCCGGGCCTGCGGCCGCTCGAACCGCTCTTCGCCGAGGGCAAGATGGCGGTGCTGCGCAACGTGGGCTACCCCTCGCCGGACCTCTCGCACTTCCGCGCCACGGATATCTGGGTCAGCGCCAGCCGCTCCGACCAGAACCTGCCGACGGGCTGGGCAGGGCGCTACCTCGACGAGGCGTACCCGAACTTCCTCTCGGAGCAGCCCGCCGCGCCGCTGGCGGTGCAGCTCGGCGGCGCCTCGACGATGATGCTCCAGGGTCCGGACGCCTTCATGGGCATGACCATGTCGAGCCCCGAGATGTTCGACCGCGTTGCCGCGCGCGGGCTGTTCTACGGCATGGAGGGCCTGCCGAACCACACCGCCGGCGACGAGATGCGCTTCGTGCGGACGGTCGCCAACAGCTCGTACAAGTACGCGGGCGCGGTGCAGCAGGCCGGCAAAGCGGGGGTCAACGCGGTCGCCTACCCGACCACCAACAGCCTGTTCAACAACCTCGCCATCATCGCGCGGCTCATCAAGGGCAAGCTGGGCTCGCGGATCTACCACCTCTCGCTCGGCGGCTTCGACACGCACGCCAACCAGCTCGGCACGCACGCCGGCCTCATGGACGTGCTCGGGCGCGGCGTCCGGGCGTTCTACGACGACCTGGCCGCGCACGGGCTGGCCGACCAGGCGCTCGTCATGACGTTCTCGGAGTTCGGGCGGCGCGTCAAGCAAAACGGCTCGAACGGCACCGACCACGGCACGGCGGCTCCCCTGTTCGTCTTCGGCGGCGGCGTCGAGGGCGGCATGATCGGCAAAGCCCCCGACCTGGCCGACCTCGACCGCTCGGGCAACATCAAGTACGAGACGGACTTCCGCAGCGCCTACGCCACCATTCTGCAAAACTGGTTCGGGCTGCCGGCCGCCAACGTGGCGATGCTGCTCGGCGGGTCCTTTACGACGCTGCCGTTCGTGCAGGCCCCCGCCGCCCCAACGGCCGCCGAGGAAGACGCGCTGCCCCGGCAGTTCGCCCTGCACGGCAACTACCCGAACCCGTTCAACCCCACGACGCTCATCCAGTACTCGCTCGCCGCCGCCGGCGACGTGCGGCTGGAGGTGTTCGACGTGCAGGGCCGGCGGGTGCGCACGCTCGTGGACGAAGCGCAGACGAGCGGCCGGCACGAGGTGCTCTTCGAGGCGCATGACCTGGCGAGCGGGACGTACCTGTACCGCCTGCAAACGCCCTTCGGCGTGCAGACGCGCAAGATGGCGCTCGTGAAGTAGCCGGGCGCCCTGCCTCTGGCGCGTTTCAGCGCCCGCCCTCGCTCAGGGGGCGGGCGCTTTTTTGTCGGCGCCGCCCGACGGGGGCGCCCTAAAACCCGCGAGCGCCTTGCCTGCCGAAAGCTATATTGCAGGCCGCCCCCTCGCTTCCCTCGCCCCTCCTGCTTGCCATGCTGCACCTCGATCTGATCCAGACGGTGGCCTTCGCCGGGCTGGTGCTGTTCGCCGGGTACCTCGTCCGCCGCAAGGTGAAGCTGCTCGAACGCTACAACATCCCGGCGCCCGTCATCGGCGGGCTGCTGGCGGCCTTCGCGCTGCTGGCGGCGCGCGCAGCGAACCTGGAAGCGCTCACGTTCGACACGACGCTCCAGAGCCCGCTCATGGTCGCGTTTTTTACGAGCATCGGGTTCGGAGCCAGCCTTTCGCTGCTGCGGGTAGGCGGGCCGCAGGTGCTGCTGTTCTTCGCCGCCGCGACGGCGGTGGCGGCGCTGCAAAACGTGGTGGGGGCGCTCGCGGCCCTGGCGCTCGGGCTGAACCCGCTCTTCGGCGTGCTGGCCGGCTCGGTCACGATGACCGGCGGCCCGGCCACGGGCCTGGCCTTCGCGCCGCTCTTCGAGCAGGCGGGCGTGCCGGCGGCGGCTTCGGCGGCGGTGGCGGCGGCCATGGCGGGCATCATCGCCGGAGGCGTCATCGGCGGACCCATCG
>CBDTTW010000075.1:0-14072 GCA_965363675.1 uncultured Rhodothermaceae bacterium | reverse complement strand
TCGGCGCCGGGGCTGGTGCCCGTATTCCAGAGCTCGAACGTCACATCGATCAGGTAGTGACGGTCGGCGCCGGTGTAGTCCTTCGGGATGAGCGCCTTGCCGCCGCGCTCGGTAAACCGGATCTCGAAGTTATTCGGGATGATGGTCGCCCACCGGAGGCCGTCGCGCGTGGCGTAGTGGACAAAGTCCTCGTAGGTGGGGCTGGCCGGGTCGGAGCCCTGGTTGATGCCCCAGTTGCCGCCCGAAACCTGCTGGCGGGCCGTGGGCCGGTCCACCGTCGTGCCGTCGGCGCGCTCCAGGAGCGGGAAACCGTTGTTATTGAAGGCGTACGTGCCGATTTCCGGGGGGTTCAGCGGGCCGCCGGCGTTCGAGACGACCTCGAACTTCTTGACGCTCGGCGGGGGACCCGAGACCGAGAACGAGAGTCCTTCGAGTACGAACAGGTTCTGCCCGAACGGAAGGGCCTTCTTGTTGCCGGCGTAGTAGTCGCGGCCGTTGACGAGCACGTTGCCCGTCCGCTTGTTGACGATGTCGTACGTCAGGAGCGAGTCGCCGGAGGCGCCGCCCGTGCGGTAGAACTTGACGTCGTACTGGTCGCCGGTGACGCGCGCCGGGTCGGCGACGACGGCCGTAATGGCCCCTTCGCCGATGCCCGCCGTCCGCGCGGCGATGATGTTATCCCTGAACTCGGCGTTGATGACCGTCCCGTTGTTGCGCGCGTCGAGGCTCTGGGGCACTACGCGCACTTTGACGATGGGGCTTTCGCGCACCTGCGGGTCGGAGGCGGCATTGTAGGCGTACGCCTGGATGCCGAAGTAGTACTCCGTGAAGTTGCGCAGCGGCTGGTCGCGGATGTAATCCTTGTCGAGCACGAAGTAGTCCTGCACGCCGGTATCGGCGCCCTGCGCCGTGACGCGCCGGATCGGGGCGCCCGTCGTCGGGTCGATGGCGTTGTCCACGACCGTCGTGACGCCGTTGACGATGTCCATGGTCGCCACGAGCACGCCTTCCTCGGCCAGCGAGGGGTACTGGTAGATCTTGTAACCCTCGAAGGAGTACGTCTGGTCTACGGCGTTCTGGTCCGCCAGGAACGGGCTGGGCGCGTCGTAGGCGTTGAGGAAGTTGTTCGAGTTGACCGGGTTCGACCAGCTCAGGATGACCTGCCCGTCCATCTCCGTGGCCTGCACGACCGGAGCGGCCGGCGGGGGCGGAAGCTGGAAGTTGAAGTCGAAGGCGCCCTGGGCCAGGATGTCGTCGGCCTTGAGCTGCTTGATCGAGCCGATGCGGTCGCGGGTCTGCGACCACACGATGCCGAAAACGATCTCCTGCTCGTCGCCGGGGTCCATCGTGAACGGGCCGGTGGACATGAGGAAGCGGCGGTCGGAGGGCGTGTTCTTGCCGCCCTTGCCGTCCACGTTGTCCTCACTCCAGTAGGCGGGAGGCTCGTTCGGGAACATGAAGCGGGTCACCTGGGTGCCGCCGTAGCCGTCGCCGCCGAAGGTCATCGGCGTGTTGTCGGTCCAGAGGCCCTGCAGGTAGCCGTAGTAGTCCTCGGCGCCGTCGGGGTTGCCCGTCGGCGAGCCGTTGACGTTGTTGTAGTAGACGAAGCGGGTCATGGCGAGGCGCTCATCGTCCTCGTCCACCGTGCCGTCGTTGTTGTTGTCGATGCCGTCGTTGTTGACGAGGGGTCCCTGGAAGAAGTCGTAGCCGAGCGCCGGCGGGCTGCTGCCGTAGCCGAGGCTGCCGCCGTCGAACGGGTCGCCGTTGTAGACGATGCCGAGGCCGAGCAGCGTGTCGGAGCTGACGTAGTCGTCGTTGGCGTCGCCGAGGTCAGGGTCTGCCCAGAGGCCCAGCCAGGTGTCGTGAAGCTGGATGTTCTGCTTCGGCTTGTAGACGAGTTTGTACTTGTAGAACGTGGTGTTGTTGAGCGCGTCGGCGGTGTTGAACGAGAACGCCGTCGCCTGGATTTCGAGGCCGATAGGGTTGGTGAGCGTCGAGAGGTGCTCGCCGGCGGCGTCGTTCATGACCCACCAGACCATCTGATCGCCGGTGAGCGTCGGGCGGTCGCCGTTGGCCAGGTTGTAGTTGCCGGGGTTGCCGTCGCCGTCGGTCACCGGGGCGCCGAGCTGGAACGGCCAGTCGATCATGTCCTGCGTGGCCTGCTTCGTCGCATTGTACGTCTCGATATCCTGGCGGGAGATCTTGTACATGCGGTCGTAGGTGGTGCAGTTGGCCGGGGGGTTGCCCGCGGCGTCGATGGGTCCGGGGAAGAACTCGTATTCTTCGCCGCCCTGGGCGTAGGTGGCCGCCGCCATGCGCAGCTCGTCGCCGGCCATGCCGCCGATCCAGATGCCGCTGGCGAAGATCGGGGCTTTGTCGGCGCCCTTGGGCACCTCGTAGCGCGAGTCGTCGGTGTGGCTGTAGAAGAGCGAGCCGGTGTTGAACACGCGGGCGCGCACGTTGTTGATGTCGAGGTCAGCGGAGGCGCGGCCGATGGTGCAGTCGGCGGCGTTTTTGGAAGCAGCCTGGGCGGACCGGTTGCGGGGGGCTTTGTCCTTGTCTTTGTCCGGGGCGGCTGCCGTAGCAGCGACCGCCGTAAGCCCCCATGCGGCCAGGAGCAGCCAGAGACTGATTCTTCTGAGCACGTCTATGTACGACATGGGAATACCGAATAAATGTGGATGTCAGGCGGCCGCTCGCGGCCCGGAGGCGCCCTGAAGGCGGCCTCCGGGCCGTCGGCGGCGAGGGCGCCTTAGAAGTTGAAGCGCAGACCGAGGCGCGTCCGGCGCGGCAGACCATACGCACGGTCGCCGGCGAAGTCGTCCTCCGCAGGCCCGATCGGGTTGCGCAGGAACGTGCGGTAGTGGAACGCGAAGGCCTGCGGATCGAAGGACGAGGCCATCAGGTCGCGGCCCGTCTGCGTGTCCAGGAAGCCGTCGTCGTCGGCCAAACCGGTGCCGCGGTAGACGCCGAGGATGTTGTCCACGTCGAAGAGGTTCTGCACCTGGAGGAACGCCGTCAGCGACGTGCGGCCTCCGAGGGCAAACCGGCGGTCCACGTTGAGATCGACCAACGAGGTCCAGGGCATGTTCACCGAGTTCAGGCCGCCCTGCGCCGGGTCCGTCACGTTCTGGAAGATCGGATACGTGAGCGGGGTGCGGAGCTGCGTGTACGGCATGCCGCTCTTGAGCGAGCCGACCACGTTGACGCCGAAGTTTTCGAGCAGCCGGGTCCCGAGGATCTCGGGGCCTTCGCCGGCGCCGAGGCGGTAGTCCAGGCGCACGTTGAAGGTATGGCGGCGGTCGAAGTCCGTCGGGGCGATGAAGTTCGGGAAGTAGTCTCCACGCCAGGCGATAGTCTGCATCGTGCCCGAGTCGCTGCCGGTGCCCTGGGCGAACTGAAGCGTGTAGTTCGCATTCATGGCCAGGTTGCTCGTGCGGCGAAGGTCGAACTCGACGGTGGCGCCCTTGGTGGTCGTGAAGTCTACGTTGTAGTACGAGTTATGCACCGGCAGGCCCGAGGGCAGGCTGCGGATCTGGATTTTGTTGTTCTGCGTGCGGTAGAAGCCCGAGAGCTGCAACGCGGCGCGCGAACCCAGACGCTGGCGGAAGCCCAGCTCGTACTGCGTCGTGGTTTCCGGCTTGAGGTTCGGGTTGGCGATGTACTCGTTGCCGAGCTTCACGTACGCCTGCGCCGGCAGGAACGCCTGCTCCGAGGGGCGCTGCGTGAGCACGTTGTAGCTGGCAAAGAACAGCGCCTGGTCCGTCACCGGGAAGCTGACGCCGATGCGCGGCATCAGGGTGACCTGCGGCTTGTAGTCCTTGAAGATCGAGACGAACGAAGCGCTCTTGTTCTCGGCGGTTTTGCCGATTTTGCCGATGTCGTCGAAGCTCGAGCGCTGGCCCGTGGCATCGTAGAAGTTGCCTTCCGTGTCGCGGTAGCCGACCGGCGTGTTGGCCGGGTTGGCGTCCGGGAAGTACACCGCGAAGTCGTCGCCGATGTTGGAGGGCAGGTTCTGCACGCTCACGTCGGCGGCGCGGTAGATCGGCAGGGCGGCGTAGGGGTCGCGCAGGACCTGCGTGTTGTTGTCGAACACGTCTACGCGCATGCCGAGGTTGATGATCAGGTCGCGGAACTCGATCTTGTCCTGCACATAGCCGGCGTAATAGATCGGCTTGTGCGGGGCGATGTTGAGGGTGTTGGCCCCAAGCGCGCCGCCGTTGTAGTTGTACTCGGCGTAGCCGGCCAGGTCGTCCTCGTTGACTTCGTTGCGGCCGAGGTAGTCGTACCCGTACCAGAAGCCCGACGTAATGGCGGACTCGACCGGCGAGAAGGGCATATCGGCCCAGCTATTAACCGGCTTATCGGTGGCGATCTCCTGCTTGCCGTCGCTGAAGTAACGCGAGAGCGAACCCGCGGCGATGCGGTAGCGGCGCGAGGTGCGCTGCTCGTACTCGCCGCCGAACTCGATCTGGTGCAGACCGATCTGCGTGGTCGCGCTGGCGTTCAGGCGGAAGCTCTGCGTGTGGAACTTGTCGAACGTTCCGAGCAGCGAGCCGGGGGATGCGAACAGGTTGTACGCGCCCGCGCCCGAGGGGAAGCTGCCGTCGGTGTACTGCGGCAGGTAGCGGTTCGTGGTGGTGTTGAACTGCCAGTAGCGGCGCACGACGCTGTTGACATCGTAGGCAGGCGTGCGGCCGATCTCGGCGCCGTTGGCGTCGAGGATGACGCCGTCGGCGTCGCCGTAGTACAGCGCGTCGTCTACGTCCTTCGAGAAGCCGTTCGGGTAGTCCACGCCACGGTAGTCGCTGAAGTTGACGCCGACTTCGTAGAACGAGGCCGCGCCGAGGCGGTGGCGCCACGTGCCGAAGCCGCGCCACGTCTGGCGGTCGTTGTTGTAGTAACGGTCGCGGTTGTAAAGGCTGCGCGTATAGTTATAGGTGTCTTCCTGGTTGTTGTCGAAAGCGCCGCCGAGGCGGAGGTTGACCGACTGCACCGGGTTGATGGTCACGTTGCCGTTGAGGCTCACGCGCTGGTACGGGTTCTTCTTCGACGACTTGGCCGAGAACTGGTCTTCGCTGTTGATCAGGTCGGTGGCGAAGCGCGGCACATGGTTGTCGGAGAGGTGCAGGCCCGTCTGGCCGCCGATCATGCCGCCGGCGGTGAGCACCGAGTCAAGCTGGGCGGTCGTGAAGCCGCTGCGGATGTCGGTCGGGAAGGGCAGGTACGAGAGCTCGCCGTCGTTGCCGACCACCTCGACGACCTGCGGGGCGTTCCACAACTGGGAGTAGGCCTCGTCGCCGAGCTGGAGCACCGGGCGCGCGTACGGGCTGGAGTCCTCCTGCATGACGCCTTCGCCGGAGATGAAGAAGCTGATCTTGTTGCCGGCGATGGGGCCGCCGACCGAGATCGAGCCGAGGTTGTAGCCGAACGGATCGAGCACCTGCGAGCTGAGCGCCTCGATGGTGCCGAAGAAGCGCTGGCTGCCGCCGGTCTTGGTCGTCACGGAGATGATGCCGGACATGGCGTCGCCGTAACGCGCCGGGATGGCGCCGATGAGCATTTCCTGCTCCTGGATGGACTGCTGGGGCACGGCCAGCGCGCCGACGACCTTGACGCCGTCGACGTAGTAGGCTACTTCCTCCGAACGGCCGCCGCGTACGAACAGCGAGCCGGAGCCTTCGTTGGCGACGACGCCGCTCTGAAGCGCTGCGATGTTGGCCACGCCGCGGATCGGCAGATTCACGATCTCGTCGGCCGTGACGACGCGGGGCGCGCCGATGGCATCCTTCTGGATAAGCGGCCGCTCGTACTCGACGACGATTTCGTTGAGTTCGACGCCCGGCGCCAGGCTGAAGTTGAGTTCACGGGTGTAACCGGCGTTGATCTCCACGCCGGTCGTGGTCTGGGCCTGGTAACCCACGTAGGACGACTGCACGTTGTACGTACCGACCGGAACGCCGAGGATAAAGTAATTACCGTCGACATCGGTGATCGTACCAAGCTGCGTCTCCAACAGGATTACGTTAGCGCCAGGCAGCGGCTCACCCGTAGACGCGTCGAGGACGCGCCCGGAGAGCTTGCCCGTATTCTGCGCTGCGACCAGCATCGGCGTGGCGAGCAGCAGGAATACAAGCGTACCCCAATAGCGTAACATATGCCTACCTCCTCTTGTGATGTGATGTATACCCGAGCACCCGGGGCTCACTTTTTCCGGATGTTCGTTCGCGCCGAAAACCATCTTTCGACGCTGGACTTTCGCCACCGGGAGCGCGAGCGCTCCGCCAAGAGGGGGATGCCTATGCAGCACAGCTTCGTGCTGTCTTCTCCAGCGGTCCGGCTGTTGTGGGGGCAGCGCAGGCCACTTTAGGTAGATCAGACGTGCGTATTTAAAAGCTGTACCGGTTCCCGATGGGCGTTTTGTTTTATTTCCTAAATTCCAACCAAACCTTTACATCCGGCAGGATGCTGAATATATACGAGCCCCCCGGCGAATGTCAAGGCGCCGGTTTTGCCCCAAGTTCAGTAAAAGCGATTTCTACCCGACTCGCTTCTTTAATAAAGTCACATGCAAGGCCCTTATGTTGAAAAAAATAAAGCTTCGTAGCCTCACGTCAGAACTTTATTAATCCCGTCTTCATAACCCATAGCCGCCCTGTTCAGCAGCCCCGGCCGGGCCGGGCAAATATGCCTGCCCTGCCCTTTCGGCGGCGCCGCCGGCCGCCTCATACCGTCACGAAGCGCACGCTTTCGACGCCCGGAATCGCGGCGATGCGGCCGATGACCGCCTCCGGGATCGCCTCGTCTACGCTGACGACGGTAAGGGCGAGCGAGCCTTTGTCCTTGCGCCCGAGCGCAAGCGCGCCGATGTTGACGCCCGCCTCCGCCAGCGCCGCGCCTACCGAGGCGAGCATGCCGGGGCGGTCGATGTTCTGGTAAAGCAAGAGGCGACCCGTGGGCTTCACTTCGAGCGTATAGTCGTCCACCTGAATGAGGCGCACGTCCTCGCCGCCGAAGAGCGTGCCGGCCACGCGGTGTACGCCGCTGTCGCGTTCGAGCACGACCTCGACGAGGCTGGTGTACGCCCCGGCGTCCGATCCGCGCTGCTCCTCGACCTTGAGGCCCATTTCCTGGGCCAGCATAGAGGCGTTGATGAGGTTGACCGGGCCGCTGCGCCACAGGCTCATGAGGCCCTTGACGGCGGCCACGCTCAGCACGTCGGCGTAGCGGTGCGGCACGTCGCCGCTGCACCGCACCGTGAGGCGCTTGACGGCGCCCTCGCCGAGCTGCCCGACGACGCGCCCGAGCTTGTCGGCCAGCTTCAGGAACGGCTGCACTTCGCGCTGCGAGGCCATGCGGATGGCGGCGCCGTTGACGGGCGTCAGAACGGGCTTGCCTTGCAGGGCCATGATGACCTGCTCGGTGATCTGGACGGCTACCTTCTCCTGCGCCTCCTCGGTCGAGGCGGCGATGTGCGGCGTTGCGACGACGTTGGGGTGGTGCAGCAAGCGCTCCAGGTAGGGCGGCGGCGGCTCCTGCGAATACACGTCCAGGGCGGCGCCGCCGCAGCGGCCGCTCTCCAGCGCTTCGAGCAGCGCTTCCTCATCGACGATGCCGCCGCGCGCGCAGTTGACGATGCGCACGCCCGGCTTGCACCGCGCGAAGTTTTCGCGCCCGAGTAGGCCGCGCGTGGCCTCGTTGAGCGGCGTGTGGAACGTCAGGAAGTCGCTTTCGGCAAAAAGGGCATCCAGGCTCACCAGCTCCACGCCGATGCGCTCGGCGGTTTCCTGCGAGAGCATCGGGTCGAAGGCCAGCAGGCGCATCCCGAAGGCTTTCATGCGCTCGGCCACGGCCCGCCCGATTTTGCCCACGCCCACGACGCCGAGGGTTTTTTCATAGACTTCGAGGCCGGTAAACGGCTTGCGGTCCCACTGGCCGGCCTGGAGCGAGCTGTGCGCCTGCGGCAGGCGCCGCGCGAGGCTGAGCAGCATCGCGCAGGTATGCTCGGCCGTCGAGATGGTGTTGCCGTCGGGGGCGTTGATGACCAGGATGCCCCGGCGCGTGGCGGCCTCCAGGTCCACGTTGTCCACGCCGACGCCGGCGCGCCCGATGATGACGAGCTTCTCGCCCGCCTCGATCAGGTCCGACGTGATGCGGGTGCCGCTGCGGATGACCCAGCCGCTGGCGCCGCGCGCCAGTTCGCGCAGTTCCTCCGGCGAGCGTTTGAGCTGCACGTCGGCATGGATGCCGTTGCGTTCGAGCATGTCGATGCAAACGGCGTCTACGGGGTCTGTGATGAGCACCGAGTGGGGCATATGCAAAAGGCCAGAGTCAGCAAGGGGGAAGGCGGGACCGCGCGCCGGGGGGAAAGGGGCCGCCCTGCCGCCGCGCGCGATTGCACAAAATAGAGTAAAAGGCCGGCCGCGCCTATATAATTAGCGTTGCATGCCCCGAGAAAGCTGATT
Source organism: uncultured Rhodothermaceae bacterium (assembly GCA_965363675.1). Classification (GTDB taxonomy): domain Bacteria; phylum Bacteroidota; class Rhodothermia; order Rhodothermales; family DASSAV01; genus CBDTTW01. Next base: position 5,607 of record CBDTTW010000075.1, on the reverse strand, counting down.
GAAAGCGCTGCCGGAGCGCGCAGGGGCCGTCAGGCGGGGCTTTCGGGCAGGAACGGCGCCAGCCACTCCCAGACGTGTTCGCGGCCCCGCCCCTCCCCCGCCGACGACGTGGCGACGACGGGCGCCTCCAGGCCCATCCCTTTGAGGGCGCGCTGCGCGCGGGCGCGGCTCCTGGACAGCTCGTTGCCGGAAAGTTTATCGGCCTTGGTGAGCACGATGAGGTAGGGCACGGGCACGCCGCGCATCATGTGCATCACCTCCAGGTCGAGCGCCTGCGGCTCGTGCCGCGCATCGACGAGGTGCACGAGCGTGCGAAGCGTCTCGCGCTCGGCAAGGTAGCGCTCGATCATGCGCGCCCAGTGCAACCGCTCGGTCTGCGAGATGCGCGCGTAGCCGAAGCCGGGCAGATCGACGAGGTAAAAACGCTCGTTGATGTGGTAGTAGTTGAACTGACGGGTCTTGCCGGGCGTAGCGCTGGTGTGCGCGAGCGACTTGCGCCCGACGAGCATGTTGAGCAGCGAGCTTTTGCCGACGTTCGAGCGCCCGACGAAAGCCGCCTCCGGGGCGCCGTCGGCGGGCAACTCCTCCCAGCGTGCGGCTCCCCGGGCGAACGTGGCGCTTTGTATTTTCATGCGTGGGGCCTAGCCTACCGCCTTGAGGCGGCGCTGCACCGTCTCGCCGATGAGCGCCGGGTTGCGCACGACGACGGCTCCGGCTTCTTCGAGCGCGGCGAACTTGTCGGCGGCCGTGCCCTTGCCTCCGGAGATGATGGCCCCGGCATGGCCCATGCGGCGCCCCGGAGGGGCGGTGCTGCCGGCGATGAACGCGAACACCGGCTTGCGGACGTGCTCCCGGATGTAGGCCGCCGCCTCCTCCTCGGCGCTGCCGCCGATCTCGCCGATCAGGATGATGGACTCGGTCTCGGGGTCGGCCTCGAACAGCGCGAGCGCGTCCACGAAGCGCGTGCCGATGATCGGGTCGCCGCCGATGCCGACGGCGGTGCTCTGGCCCATGCCGATGCGGCTGAGCTGATCGACGGTTTCGTAGGTGAGCGTGCCCGAGCGCGAGATGACGCCCACGTTGCCCGGAGAGAAAATGGCCGCCGGCATGATGCCCACCTTGGCCGCGCCGGGCGTGATGACGCCGGGGCAGTTCGGCCCGACGAGCCGCGCGCCCCGCTGCTGCGCGTAGGCGTAGACGGGGATCATGTCGGCGATGGGGATGCCCTCGGTGATGCACACCACCAGCCCGATGCCCGCCTCGATGCTCTCCAGGACGGCGTCGGCGGCGTAGGGCGGCGGCACGAACACGATGGACGTGTTGGCCCCCTCCTGCTCGACGGCTTCGCGGACGGTGTTGAAGACGGGGCGCCCGAGGTGCTCGGCGCCGCCCTTGCCCGGCGTGACGCCCGCCACGAGCGGCGTCCCGTAGGCGATCATTTGCTCGGAGTGGAACGTGCCCTCGCGGCCGGTGAAGCCTTGCACGACAAGGCGGGTGTGGGTCCCAACGAGAATGCTCATACGATGCCCTTCGGCTGTTTGTCGTTTGCAGAAGCGGGCGGCGCGGCCGCCTGCATGGCCGCCTCGCCGACGCGGCAGAGCAGCCCTTCGGAGAACGGCGGCCCCAGCAGTTGCATGCCCACGGGCAGGCCCTCGCGCGGGTGCAGGCCGACCGGGACGACGAGCCCCGGCGCCCCGGCCAAGTTGGCCGTCACGGTGTACACGTCCGAGAGGTACATTTCCAGCGGGTCGCTCGTCTTGCTGCCGATCTTAAAGGCCACCGTAGGCGTGGCGGGCGTGAGCAGCACGTCCACCTGCCCGAACGCCTGCTCGAAGTCCCGGCGGATGAGCGTGCGCACGCGCTGCGCTTTGTCGTAGTAGGCGCTGTAGTACCCCGACGAGAGCACATACGTGCCCAGCATGATACGCCGCTTGACCTCCTCGCCAAACCCCTCGGTGCGCGACTGCACGTAAAGACGGCGCAACGCCGACTCCTGGGCGTCGGCGCGGCGGAGCGCCTCGGCCTGGGCGGCCGTGTCGCCGGCGGCGCGGGCGGCGGCCATGTCGGCTTCGAGAGCGCGGCGCTCCTCGGCCAGGCTCCGGCGGAGCGCGTCGAGGTCGGCGCGGTAGCCGTAGCGTATGCCGTCGTAGCGCGCCAGGTTGCTCGACGCCTCGGCGGCGGCGAGGATGTAGTACGCGGCGATGCCGTACTCGGTGTAGGGCAGCGAGACTTCCTGCACGTGGGCGCCCCGGGCCGCGAGGGCGTCGGCCTGCTGCTCTAGGAGGGCGCGGATGGCCGGGTCGAGGCCCTCGGCGAAGTACTCGCGCGGCAGGCCGATGCGCACGCCCTCCACCGGGGCGCCGACTTCGGCGGCATAGTCGGGCGTGGGCGCCGGGGCGCTGGTGGCGTCGCGGGGGTCGAGGCCGGCCACGACGCCGAGCACGCGCGCGGCGTCCTCGACGGAGGGCGCGAGCGGGCCGATAGAGTCGAAGGACGAGGCGTAGGCTGCCAGGCCGTAGCGGCTGACGCGGCCGTAGGTCGGCTTGAGGCCCACCACGCCGCAGAAGGCCGCGGGCTGGCGAATCGAGCCGCCGGTGTCGGAGCCGAGCGCGGCGTTGCACAGCCCGGCGGCCACCGCCGCCGCCGAGCCGCCCGAGGAGCCGCCCGGCACGCGCTCCGGGTCGTGCGGGTTGCGCGCCGGGCCAAAGTGCGAGTTCTCGTTCGAGGAGCCCATCGCAAACTCGTCGCAGTTGACGCGCCCGATGACCGTGGCGCCCGCCGCGTGCAGCCGCTCGATCACGTGGGCGTCGTAGAGCGAGCGGAAGTCTTCGAGCATCCGCGAGCCGCACGTCAGGCGCCGCCCCTTCATTGCGATGACATCCTTGACGGCCAGCATCAGCCCGGCCAGGGGCAGATCGGCCCCGGCGGCCTGCTGCGCATCGACCTCGCGGGCGCGCGCCAGCACGGCCTCGGGCGCTACGTCCAGGAAGATGTTGAGCGCGGCGGCCCCCTCGAGGGCGGCGAGGTAGGCGCGGGCCAGTTCCTCGGCCGAGGCGCGGCCTTCCCGAAGGGCCTCGCGGGCTGCGGAAAACGTCGGAAACATGCTTGCGGAGAGGGTGGAAAAACGCTGTTCGGGGGCAAGGTACGAAATAGGGCTTCGGCCGCACACCGGCGGCGCAGGTTTGCCCGCTCCGAGGGCGCCTGCTTTCGGGGGCGGCTTGCCCTCGGGCGCGCCGACCGTTATTATGCGGGGCAAAAAAGGAGCTTCCGCATGCGTGCGCCGCTTACCCGCGATGAGATCGCCGCCTGGCCCAAAGCAGAACTGCACTGCCACCTCGACGGCTCACTGCGCCTCGAAACCGTGCTGGACCTGGCGCGCGCCCAGGGCAAGCTCGGGCTGCTGCCCGCCCACGACGCCGAGGCTCTGGAGGCCATTCTGCGCCGCATCGACGACTCGCGCAGCCTGGAGGACTACCTGGCCTGGTTCCGCTACTCGATCCCGCTCATGCAGGACGCCGCCGCGCTGCGCCGCATCGCCTACGAGCTGGCCGAGGACAACGCCCGCGAGAACGTCCGCTACCTGGAGGTGCGCTATGCGCCCGTGCTCCACACCGAGGAAGGGCTGAGCCTGGAAGCCGTCAACGACGCCGTGCTCGACGGCCTGGCCGCCGCCGCGCGCGACTTCGGCATTCGCACGGCCGTCATCATCTGCGGCCTCCGCGACCGCTACGAAAGCGCCTCGCTGCGGCAGGCCGAGCTGGCCGTGGCCTACCGCAAGCGCGGCGTAGTCGCCTTCGACCTGGCCGGCGGCGAAGCCGGGCACCCGCCCAAGCACCACCAGATGGCGTTTTTCTACGCCCGCAACCATTTGCTCAACCTGACGATCCACGCCGGGGAGTCGTGGGGGCCGGACTCGATCCACCAGGCGCTTTTCGCCTGCGGGGCGCACCGCATCGGGCACGGGGTGACGCTGCACCAGGACGCCGACCTGATGCAGTACGTGGCCGACCACCAGATCCCGCTCGAAGTCTGCCCGACGAGCAACGTGCAGACGCGCGTCGTGCCGCAGCTCAGCGAGCACCCGCTTCAGGACTACCTCGCGGCCGGCATCGCCGTCACGATCAACACCGACAACCGCCTGTTCAGTCGGACGAGCGTCACCGAGGAGCTGTGGCGCGTCTACCGGGCGTGCGGCCTCTCGGAGGGCGCCATGCGCCGGCTGGTGCTGAACGGCTTCCGCGCCGCCTTCCTTCCCCTCGACGAGCGGCGCGAGATGGCGCACGCCGCCGAGGCCGCCCTGAACCCGCCTGCGCACGCCCCCCGATGAACCTTCGCATCCGCCCCGCCTCGCATCTGGAAGGCAGCGTCGCCCTGCCCGCCGACAAGTCCATCGCGCACCGGGCGGCGCTCTTGGCGGCCCTCGGCGAGGGGGCCTCGCAGATCGTCCACTACCCGAACGCCGAAGACCCGCAGTCCACGCTGCGCTGCCTGCGGGGGCTCGGCGCCGAGATCACCGAGGACGAGAACGGCATCCTGCACGTGGTCGGGCGCGGCCTGAGCGGGCTGAAGGCCCCCGCTGCGCCGCTGGACTGCGGCAACTCGGGCACCACGATGCGGCTGCTGTGCGGCATCCTGGCGGGGCAGCCCTTCTCCAGCGTGCTCACCGGCGACGCCTCGCTCAGCCGCCGCCCCATGGAGCGCGTCGCCGAGCCGCTGCGCCGCATGGGCGCCGGCATCACGCTGACCGACGGCCATGCGCCCATCCGCATCGAGGGCGGGCGGCGGCTGCGCGGCATCGCCTACCCGCTGCCGACGCCTTCGGCGCAGGTCAAGTCGTGCGTGCTGCTGGCCGGGCTGTGGGCCGAGGGCGAAACGAGCATCGTGGAGGCGATCCCCTCGCGCGACCACACCGAGCGCATGCTGGGGCTGGACGCCTACGAGATCGACGGCCGCCGCCGGGTGAGCGTCCGGGGGGGGCGCCCGATCCCTGCGCGCGTCTGGACCGTCCCGCGCGACTTCTCGGCGGCCGCGTTTTTCCTCACGGCGGCGGCCATCGTCCCGCAGGGGGCGCTGCGGCTGCCCGGCGTCGGGATGAACCCGAGCCGCACGGCCTTGCTCGACGTGCTCAGGGCCATGGGCGCGCATATCCGCGTCGCCAACGAGCGCGCCTACGGCGGCGAGCCCATCGCCGACCTGACCTCCGGCCCGGCGGCGCTGCACGCGGTGCGGGTGGACGGGGCGCTTATCCCCAACCTCATCGACGAGATCCCGATTCTGGCCGTGGCGGCGGCCTGCGCGCGCGGGCGCACCGAAATCCGGGACGCCGCCGAGCTGCGCGTCAAGGAGACCGACCGCATCGCCGTGATGGCCGAGGCGCTGGGACGCATGGGCGCCGACGTAGAGGTGTTCGCGGACGGCATGGCGATTACGGGCGGCCGGAAGCTGCGCGGCGCCGCCATAGAGACCCACGGCGACCACCGCATCGCTATGGCCATGGCCGTGGCCGGGCTCGTAGCCGAGGGCGAAACGACCATCCTCGACGCCGGGTGCGCCGCCGTCTCGTTCCCCGGCTTCTGGGAGCAGCTCGACGCGGTGCGCGTGGCCTAG
>CBDTTW010000074.1:0-14076 GCA_965363675.1 uncultured Rhodothermaceae bacterium | reverse complement strand
CCAACCCCGGCGCCCACACGTGCGCCTCGACGGCCCCGCGCACCGCCGCCTCGGCGCGCCGCCGCGCCGCGCGCCGCGCCTCCAGCCGGAAGCGCAGCCCGCCCGCCGTGCGCACGGGCGCCGTCAGCAGGGCGCCTTCGAGCAGCAGGGGCGCCGAGCTGCCCATGGCCGGCGCCAGCTCCCCGACGCCGCCCGGCGGCGCCGTCCGGTCGAGCGCGAGGCGCGCCCCGCCCATCGCAAACGCCAGCCCGAGCGCCAGGAGCCCCGCCCCCGCCGGGCGCCGCCATAGCGCCGGGACCAGGGCGGCGCACACCCCCGCCGCCGCGAGCCACCCGCCGAACGTCCCGCCGGCGGCCTCCGCCGCGCCGATGCCCGCGCCGAAGCAAACGGCGAGCGTCAGGGCGGGGCGGGCGCTCCAGAGAGGCGCAAGGGGCCGCAGCATCGGCGCGTAACGGGGAAAGCGAAAGCGCGGAGGGGATTGCTGGAAGGTAGCGCCGGACCATCAAAAAAATCGACCCCCTGCGGAATAGCCCTTCCGGCAGGTGCAATTAAACGCCGCCGTGGCTTACCTTTCCCGCGCACGTATCCCGAAGCGGGCGCTGCCAGGCGTTCCTTGATTTTGCCGGAGGCCCCATCCGGCGCCGACGGAGCAGCATTTATGAGCAACCGACGCGACGCGCGCGAGCGCACCATGCAAGCGCTCTACGCCTACGAAGTCTCCGGCAGCGATCCGGCGCACATCATCGACCACATCCTCAAACCCGAACTCGCCGAGGAAGAATCGGATTTGCGGTTTGCAGAGTCGCTGTTCCTGGGCGCCATCGACGCGCACGAACGCGCCGACAGCATCATCAAAGAGCACGTCCAGAACTGGGACTTCGGGCGCATCGCGCTCATCGACCGTATTTTGCTGCGCATGGCGATCACCGAGCTGCTGCACTTCGAGGACATTCCCCCCAAGGTGTCCATCAACGAAGCCATCGAAATCGCCAAGAAATACAGCACCCCCAAGAGCGGCCAGTTCGTCAACGGCATCCTCGACGCGGTGCTGGTGCAGTTGCAGCAGGAAAACCGCCTGCATAAAACCGGCCGTGGGCTGCTCGGCATGAGCCTCGACGCCGTGCAGCCGGAACCTTAACCGTATGCAAGGCCGCTGCGCCCGGGCATGGGACTGATTGCCATCGGCGACATCCACGGCTGCGTGCGCACCCTTCGCACGCTGCTCGACCGGCTCGCCCCCACGACCTCGGACGTGGTGGTGTTCGTGGGCGACTACGTAGACCGCGGCCCCGATTCGCGCGGCGTCATCGACGCGCTGCTGGAGTTCCGCGAGCACATCCCGTGCGTGTTCCTGCGCGGCAACCACGAGGAATTGATGCTGGACTACCTCGACGGCGCCGACTACACCACGTGGCGCCTCAACGGCGGCGATGCTACGCTGCGCAGCTACCTCAGCCAGCACGACGGCCCCACCATCCCCTCCGAGCACGAAGCCTTCCTGCGCGGCACGATCCCGTACTACGAGACCGAGGCGTTCTTCTTCGTCCATGCCGGCCTCAAGCCGTACCTGCGCATCGCCGAGCAGGTGCGGCGCGGCGACGACGCGGTGTTCCTCTGGGAGCGCTCGCACCTGGAGGCCCGCGAGCTAGCGTGGGAGAAAACGGTCGTCTGCGGCCACACCCCCCAGCAGAAAATCCTCGACCGCGCGCAGCTCATCTGCATCGACACGGGCTGCGTCTACCACGACCGCCCCGGCTTCGGACTGCTGACGGCCGTGCGCCTGCCCGAGCGCGCCTACGTACAGGCGCGCTACGAAGGCTAGCGCGCCTGGCGATAGGGGCGGCGGTGCGCGTCCGGGTGGGCTTCAAGCGCCCGACGGCCCTAAAGCGCGAACCAGAAGCCGGCGCGCAAGAGCGGGCGCTGGATGCCGGCCTCGGCAAAGACCGTCCGCCCCGACGCCAGCTCGGTCGTGAAGCGCAGGAACGGCTCCAGGAACAGGCTGAAGCGCTGGTTTTTGGCGGCGCGCGTCTCGTTGAAGGCGAAGAACAGCCCCGGCCCCAGGCGCAGCCCGAAGTCCACGTCGTAGCGCGTCGGGGCGGTGTTGGTGAGCAGGCGCGCCAGTTGGAGCGGCCGCAGCGCGCCGCCGACGCCGGCCGAGAACTGCACGCTGCCCTCGCCGCCGCCGAACGTCGGCGTAACGTCGGCGTAGAAGGCGCCCTCGACGGTGATGATGCTGCGCGGCGAGACGAGCGCGAGCTGCACGCCGCCGCCCGGGACGACGCCGACGCCGGCCTGCAAAAAGCGCGGCCGCCCCGGCGGCGCGCCCTGCCCCCACGCCGGGCCGAGCAGCGCCGGGGCCAGCGCCAAAAGCGCGAAGGCCGCCGCCCGCCGGAAGGCCGAAGCGCACGCAAGTTGTCGGAAGCGGTGGAACAAAGTGGGTCCTGGGCGATACTTCGCGGTTGTTCTTGCGAAAATACACCCTTGCCGGGCAGAAGTGTTAGGCATCATTCGATTAGCATAGTTACGAAATGGCTCTCCGTTGTGGCATCGTCGGGCTCCCGAACGTGGGCAAGTCTACCCTTTTCAATGCTCTGAGCAGCGCCGGGGCCGAGTCGGCCAACTACCCGTTCTGCACCATCGAGCCCAACGTGGGCGTGGCCCCCGTGCCGGACCCGCGCCTGCGCCGCCTCGGAGCGCTTGCCCGCTCGGCCAAGCTCGTCCCGACGACCGTCGAGTTCGTGGACATCGCCGGGTTGGTGGCCGGCGCCTCGAAGGGCGAAGGGCTGGGCAACCAGTTCCTCGGGCACATCCGCGAGGTCGATGCCATCGTGCACGTGGTGCGCTGCTTCGAGGACGAAAATATCGTCCACGTCGCCGGAACGGTCGATCCCGACCGCGACATCGAGATCATCGAGACGGAACTGCTGCTCAAGGACCTGGAGACGGCCGAGAAGCGCGTTGAGCGGGCGCAGAAGAACGCCAAAACCGGCGACCGCAAGATCAAGGAGGAGCTGGCCTTCTACGAAGCCATGCTGGCGCACCTCGGCGAGGGCCGCCCCGCGCGCGCCTTCGAGGCGGCCCCTGAGCAGCAGGAATGGGCCGACGGGCTGTTCCTGCTTACCTCGAAGCCCGTCCTCTACGCGGCCAACGTCGCCGAGGCCGACCTGGCCGGGGGCAACCGCTACGTCGAGGCGGTGCGCCGCCGCGCCGAGGCCGAGGGCGCGCGCGTCGTGGTGATCTGCGCCGAGCTGGAAGCGCAGGTGGCCGAGCTGGACGAGGACGAGCGCCACGCCTTCCTGGAGGAAATGGGCGTGGAGCGCTCCGGGCTGGAGCGCCTCATCCGCGAAGCATACGATTTGCTGGGCCTGATCACGTTTTTCACCGCCGGCCCCAAGGAGTCGCGCGCCTGGACCGTGGCGCGGGGCGCCCGCGCGCCGCAGGCCGCCGGCGTCATCCACAGCGACTTCGAGCGGGGCTTCATCCGCGCCGAGACGATCAAGTACGCCGACTACGACCGCCTGGGCGCCGAGACCGCCGTCCGCGAGGCGGGCCTGATGCGCTCCGAAGGCCGCGAGTACGTCGTCGAGGATGGCGACGTGATGCTGTTCCGGTTCAACGTGTAAAGCGGCGCGCCCTACAGGATGCGTCCGAACGTGAGCGTGATGGTCGGGCTGCCGAAGTAGCGGCGGCTGCCCTCGGGGATCTGCGGTTCGAGCAGCGGCACCTCGCGGCTGAAGTACGAGAAGGCGTACCCGATGCGCACCCCCTGGGCCACCGACGTGCTGCTGCCGAAGTGCGCGCCTACGGCGAGGAGGCCGTTCCAGCCCAGGCGCCCCTCGCCCTTCGGAATCGCCGTGAACACCCCGTAGACGCGCTCCTCCTTGCCGTTGGCGCAAAATCCGTCCTCGTCGTAGCGGCCGTTGCCGTTGCAGTCCCGGAAGTACGGCGACACCCACCCGAGGGCCGGGCCTGCGGCGAGCTGCACGTAGGGGCGGAAGTTGTCCTCGATGGTGTTGCGGAACAGGCGCTGCTGGAAGCCCGCCTGGAGGGGGGCCATGATGAAGTAATGCCCCTTGTTGGGGATGTACGAGCGGAAGTAGGTGAAGAACTTGATCTCGCGCTCGTCCTTGCCCGCCCCGATGCTGCCCTCGACGATGAACGAGGCGGCCCCGCGCAGCTCGGCGCGGTAGTAGGCCCCCAGCCCGAAGCCGCTGTTGGCGAGCACCACCTGCATGCCCACCCCGGAGGCGTAGGGGTCGGGGCCGGTGGCAAGCGTATCCTCGATGATTTCCTGAGCCGCCGCCGGCCGCCCCCAGAGGGCCAGCCAGACGAGCAGCCCGAGCGTCGCGCGGCGCGGCATTACGGCGAGAGACTAGGCAGAGGGATGCGGGCGGGATGCCCTCACGGCGTTCGTACCTTGATAACAGGCGGCGGGCGTACTTGTTCTGCGCCGCCCCTCCGAAAAGCCTTTGCATGGACTACCGCTTTCTCCTGGCGCGCCGCTACCTGGCCTCGCGCCGCCGCGTCTCGCTCATCACCATCATCACAGGCATCTCGATCTCCGGGGTGGCCCTCGGCGTGGCGGCGCTCATCGTAGTGCTCTCGGTGATGAACGGCTTCTACGACTTCGTGCGCGATTTGCTCGTCTCGCTCGATCCGCACGTGCGCATCGTGGCGGTGGACGGGCGGGGCATCGCGCGGCCGGACTCGCTGATGCGGCTGGCCCTGGCCCTGCCGCACGTCGAGCAGGCGTCGCCCTACGTCGAGGGGAAGGCGCTGCTGCTGCACGAGGGCGGCGCCGAGCTGAGCAAGGTCGTCATCGTGCGCGGCGTGGACGCCGAGGTGTGGCGCGGCATGAACCGCCTGGCCGAGGGCACCGGCTTCGGCGCCTTCGACGTAAGCCGCCGCGAAGGCGGGCCGGGCATCGTGCTCGGCATGAGCCTCGGGCAGCGCTTCGCCCTGACGCCCGGCGCGGGCGGCGTGGGGGGCAGCCGCGTGGCGCTGCTTTCGGCCCCGGCGCTCGAACGCACGCTCACGAGCGCCTTCGGCGCGCCGCCGCCCACCCGCTTCGAGGTGCGCGGCCTCTTCGAGATGGAGGCCGCCTACGACGAGAGCCACGTATTCATCGGCCTCGTCGAGGCGCAGCGCCTGTTCCGGATGCCGGGCAGCGTCTCGGGCGTCGAGCTGCGCCTGGACGACCTCGACCGGGCGGCGGCCGTCCAGGCCGCGCTGCGCCGCCTCCTGCCGCCGGGCGCCTACGAGGTCCGGACGTGGTACGACCTTCAGCGCTCGCTCTACGACGTGATGCAGCTCGAAAAGTGGGGCGCCTACTTCATCCTGATGCTCATCATCCTCGTGGCCGCCTTCAACATCGTCGGCTCGCTGACGATGGTCGTCATCGAGAAGCGGCGCGACATCGGGGTGCTGCAAGCGCTCGGGGTCTCGCGCCGCAACATCCGCCGCATCTTCCTGCTGGAAGGGCTGCTCATCGGCGGCATCGGGACGGGGCTGGGCATGGCGGGGGGGCTGGCGCTGGCGCTGGCGCAGAAATACTGGGCGCTCGTGCCCATGCGGAGCGCGGAATCGTTCATGATCCACGCCTACCCTGTGTCGGTGCGCCCGCTCGATCTTATTTTGATCGGGACCGTATCCCTGGGGTTGTGCATCCTGGCTTCGATTTATCCGGCCTTGCGCGCCGCGGCCGTCGAGCCGGCGCGGGCCGTGCAGGTGGAAGCCTGAAGCCGCCGCTGCACCTAGCCTGTAAGCGATTTCATGCTCACGCAACCGCTCGTCGATCTGCCCGGCGTCCCGGCGCGGCCGCCCAAGCCGCGCCACGAAGGCATTACGCTCATGCTCGACAAGGGCCTCGCCCTGCGGCAGGTCGAAGACGCGCTCGAGGTGAACGCCGCGTTCGTGGACCTGGTCAAGATGGGCTGGGGCACGGCGCTCATCACGCCTCACCTGGAGCGCAAGCTGGCCCTCTACCGCGAGGCCGGCATCCCGGTGTACTTCGGCGGCACGCTCTTCGAAGCGTTTTTCATGCGCAACCGTCTCGACGCCTACCGAAGCATGCTCCAGCGGCTGGGCATCACGTTCGTCGAGGTCTCGGACGGCTCCATCGAGCTGCCGTTCGAGCGCAAGCTGGAGTGCATCCGCACGCTCGCGCGCGATTTTACGGTGCTCAGCGAGGTCGGCTCGAAGGACGCCGAGAAGATCATGCCCCCCTACAAGTGGGTGCAGCTCATCCAGGCCGAGCTGGAGGCAGGCAGTTGGAAGGTGATCTGCGAAGCCCGCGAGAGCGGCAACGTGGGCCTGTTCCGCGCCAACGGCGAGGTGCGCTCGGGGCTGGTCGATGAGATCGTGGACTCCATCGACCACCGCCGCCTGATTTTCGAGGCGCCGCAGAAAGCGCAGCAGGTCTGGTTCATCAAGCACTCCGGCCCGAACGTCAACCTGGGCAACATCGCCGCCGAGGACGTGATGTCGCTCGAAACGATCCGGCTGGGGCTGCGGGGCGACACCCTGTTCGAATTCTACAAGAAGCCCGCCGGCGAAGCGGCCATGTGGGGCCGCTGGCAGCACGAGTAGCGGCGCGCCGCCTGCGGCGGCCGGTTGCGCAGCGCCGGGGCGCCGCCGTATATTTGAAAGCTTGAGCCGCCCGAGCGGCTTTCCAACCAGACCGCGTTCGCCGGCAGCCCTCCGGGGCGGCGGCCCCTAAACGGAATCAGGATCATGGCTCGCAAGGACCAGCTAACGGGAAAGCGCCCCGTGTCGGGCAACCACGTTTCCCACGCCAACAACAAGGCCAAGCGCCGTTTTGATATCAACCTGCAACGCAAGCGGTTCTACGTGCCGGAAGAAGACCGCTGGGTCACGCTCCGCGTGACGGCGCAGACGATCAAGACGATCAGCAAGAACGGCATCAAGGCCGTGCTGGACAAAGCGCGCAAGCAAGGCGTCAAGATTTAACGATTCACCGGGCGCGCCGGCCCCGGCCGGCTGAACCCTACGTTCCCGCAGAGCGTTGATATGGCAAAGGGCAAAGAAAACCGCATCAAGGTCATCCTGGAGTGCACCGAAGCGCCGGGCACTTCGCGCTACTCGACGATGAAGAATCGTCGCAACACGACCGGCCGCCTCGAACTCAAGAAGTACAACCCGGCGTTGCGTAAGCACACCGTACACAAGGAGATCAAGTAGCCATGGCAAAAGTAAACAAGAACCAGCGCACCGACCGCCTCAAGAACTCGGTCGCCAACAAGATGGCGAAGGTCGTCGTGGCCGAGAAGAAGGAAAACGGCCAGTACCGCTTCCGCGCCAAGATGGTCAACCTGGACAACCTCCAGGAAGAGCTCAAGCCCACGCGCGCCTGAGGGCGCGGCTCCGGGGCGCAGGGCGCGCCGAAGCCGGCAAAGGCATCGGGGCGTAGCGCAGGCCGGTAGCGCGTCTGCTTTGGGAGCAGAAGGTCGTCGGTTCGAATCCGGCCGCCCCGACGAAACAGGCATGCCGTGGCGCCCATGCGCCCGTAGCTCAACTGGATAGAGCAGCGGACTTCTACCTAGGCGACTTGCCGTCGCCTGAAGTGGGCCTTCGGGGGGAAACGCCCGAAGTGTACGTGGTCAAATTCGGGGAAACCTACCGGGCCGATGGCCTCAGGGCAATCCCGAGCCAAGCCTCCCCTGGGAGGAAGGTGTAGAGACTAGACGGCCACCACCTACGTTCCGGAGGGCCGGAATACGGTGAAGGGATAGTCCGGGGAGCCGGGAAACCGGCGCAAACCTGAATCCGCAGGTTGCAGGTTCGATTCCTGCCGGGCGTACAGCACATGCGAAGGCCGGGCGCTCCTTCTGCGCAACCGGCGACGTGGCCGAGTGGCTAGGCAGAGGTCTGCAAAACCTCGTACAGCGGTTCGAGTCCGCTCGTCGCCTCCAGGCGCCGGCAAGCCGCCTGCCCCCTGCGCGGGGCGGCGGCTTGCGGCATATATGGCCCTTGGCGGCCCGGTCAGGGCGGCGGCAGAAAGCCTGCCTGCCGCAGCGCCGCCTGGCCCTCGTCCGAGAGCAGATACCCCACGAACGCCTCGGCGGCCTCGGCGTGGGCTGCGCCCTCGACGGGAGCCGCCGCGTACCGCGCCTCCGGGTTGAGCGCCTCCGGAATCACGACGCCCACGACCGCGCCGCGCCGCGCCGCCGCCAGGTCGGTGGCGTAGACGAAGCCCGCGTCGGCCTCGCCGAGCTGCACCTTCGCCAGCACCGCCCGCACGTCGGCCTCGTACGAGACGACGTTGGCGAGCACGCGGTGCTTGTAGGCGTAGCCGTAGGCGAGGGCGGCCCGGTCCAGAAACGCGTGCGCGTAGCGCCCCGCCGGCACGGCCCCGTCGGCCATGACGACGCGCACCCGGGGCCGCGCCAGGTCGGCGGGCGCCTGCACCGGCCCCCCGGCCGCCGCCGCAATGACGAGGCGGTTGCGCGCAAAGATGCGGACGGCCCCGGGAGCGACGCGCCCGGCCGCCACGGCCGCGGCCATCTGCGCTTCGTCGGCGCTGGCGAACACGTCGGCGGGGGCGCCGTGGGCAAGCTGCGCGGCCAGTTGCGCGCTGCCTCCGAAGCTGAGCGCCACCTTGAGGCCGGGGCGCCCGGCCTCGAAGCGGCTCCGGGCCGCCTCGAACGGCTCGCGTAGGGAGGCCGCCGCCAGCACGGTCAGCCGCTCGGAGGGCGGGTCCTCGGCCCGGCAGCCTGCCGCCGCCAGGCACCAAACGGCCAGCAGCGCCCACAGCGCCGCGCGCGCGCTATGCCGCTTCATCGGAGACGTAGACGCCGCGCGCCACCTCCTCGCCGATCACGTGCTCGGCCTCGCCGACGCGGATGCGGAGCGGGCCGCCGAAGCGCCCCTTGTCCAGGATCTCGACGGCGACGCGGGGCAGAAGCCCGATCTGCTCCACGTAGGCCAGCAGCTCCGGGTCGGCGTCCGAGAGGTGGTGTACGACGACCCGGGCGCCCGCCTCGCAGTGCGCCAGCGACTCGGAGGGGAGGGGCGGCGGCGGCTCGCCCTCGGGCGTGGGAATCGGGTGGCCGTGGGGATCGTGGGTGGGGTGGCCCAGCAGGGCGTCGATCTTCGCCTCGAAGGCTTCCGAGATGTGGTGCTCCAGGTGCTCGGCCTCGGCGTGGAGCTGCTCCCAGGAGTAGCCCATCACCTCCTTGAGGTACAGTTCGAGCAGCCGGTGATGCCGGATGATCTCCAGGGCCGCCTTGGCCCCGGCGGGCGTCAGCGTAACGCCCTTGTAGGAAGCGTAGTCCACCAGCTTCAGCTCGGCCAGGCGCTTGACCATCTTCGTCACGGAGGCCGGCGTCACGCGCATCTCGCTCGCCAGGGCCGTCGTGGCGACGGCGCCGCCCCCCGACTCCAGCTTGTAGATCGTCTTCAGGTAGTCCTCGATGGCGGGGCTGAGCATAGGCCGGGGTGCATTGATGTACCGCAAGTTACGGCGCCCGCTCGCAGGGGCGCCACCGGGCTCAGCCGGCCAGCAGCCGCCATACCTGCGCCACGAAAAACGTGAGTCCGAAGCCCATGCCCAAGGGCAGCAGCGCCGCCACGAGCGTCCACTTGAGGCTGCCCGTCTCTTTGTAGATCGTGTAGATGGTGGTGCTGCACGGGTTGTGCAGCAGGCTGAACAGCATCAGGTTGACCGCCGTCAGCGTAGTCCAGCCGCCCATGCGGAAGACCTCCAGGTAGGCGCTCTGCGCCCCCGGCTCGAACATGACCCCCGCGCCTGCGCCCAGCTCGGGGGCGCCCGCCGTGAGCACCGTCAGCATGAGCACCGTCGGGATGACGATCTCGTTGGCCGGGATGGCGATGACGTAGGCCAGCAGAATGACGCCGTTCAGGCCGATGAACAGGCCGAACGGGTCGAACGCGCCGATGACGTGCTCGGCGATGGGGAGGCCGCCCACGTCTACGTTCGAGACGAGCCAGATGACCGCCCCCGCCGGCATCGCAAACACAATGGCCCGCCGCAGCACGAACAGCGTCCGGTCGATGAGCGAGGTGTAGATGGCCTGCCAGAAGCGCGGCGGCCGGTACGGCGGCAGCTCCAGGCTGAACGTCGAGACCTCGCCTTGCAGGGCGGTGCGCGAGAGGCCCCACGACACCACGAACGTCAGCAGCACCCCCAGGCCCGCCACGCCCACCACGGCCACGGCCGAGATCATCCCGGCCAGCGGCGCCGGAGCCAGCACGCCCAGGAAAAGGGTGGCGACGAGGATTTGCGTAGGCCAGCGGCCGTTGCACAGGGCAAAGTTGTTCGTGATGATGGCGATCAGGCGCTCGCGCGGGCTGTCGATGATGCGGGCCGCCACGACGCCGGCGGCGTTGCACCCGAAGCCCATCATCATGCTGAGCGACTGCTTGCCGTGCGCCCCGGCGCGCTTGAACACGTGGTCGAGGTTGAAGGCCACGCGCGGCAAATACCCGAAGTCCTCCAGGAGGGTAAACAGCGGGAAGAAAATCGCCATCGGCGGCAGCATCACGCTCACGACCCACGCCGTGGAAAGGTACATGCCGTCGATGAGCAGCCCGGCGAGCCACTCGGGGAAGCCCACGCCCAGGGCGGCGGCCTTCAGCGCGGGGTGCAGCGTATCGACGAGCAACCCCGCCAGCATCCCCGAGGGCGCGTTGGCGCCGCTGATGGTCAGCCAGAAGACAAGCGTAAAGAGGGCGACCATGACGGGCGCGCCCCAGAACCGGTGCGTCACGATGCGGTCGATGAGCCGGTCCAGGTCGAAGGCGGCGGCGCCGTCCGAGGCGACCGCGCGGTCGGCCAGGCGGGCGGCCTCGGCGTACACCTGCTCGACGTA
The DNA here is from genome assembly GCA_965363675.1 of uncultured Rhodothermaceae bacterium. Classification (GTDB taxonomy): domain Bacteria; phylum Bacteroidota; class Rhodothermia; order Rhodothermales; family DASSAV01; genus CBDTTW01. Next base: position 3,226 of record CBDTTW010000074.1, on the reverse strand, counting down.
GCGCTCGTGGAAGTCGCCGCCGGTCCGGCGGCGCAGGCCCTCGGCGCGCTGAAGCAGGTCGAGGCGGGGGTCGTCGAGGGCGGTTTCAGGCATGGGCGTTGTCCAGTACGTCGAGCAGGATAGGTCCGTCGGCGGCGTCCGCATGCGCGAGGGCGCCCAGCTCACCCGTAGCGACGGCCTCGCGGATGCGCGTGTCGCCGTCGAGCAGCCGGAAGGCGACCCAGCGGGCGTTGGGGAGATCGGGGAAAAGCGCCTCGATGCGGGCCGTAAGTTCATCGACGACGGGTTTGAGCGCCGGCGGCTCGAAGGCGCGGCGCGGCGGCGCCGTCCGGAGGGCGCCCGTGGCGACGCCGTGCACGGTTTCGAGCAGCAGATCCAGGCCCTCGCCGCGCCGCGCCGAGGTCGGCACGACCGGCACGCCGAGGTCGCGCGCCAGGCGCCGGTCGTCCACGTGGAGCCCGCGCCGGGCGGCTTCGTCGAGCAGGTTGAGGCACACCACCACCCGGTCGGTGATCTCCAAGATTTGCAGCACCAGGTTCAGGTTGCGTTGCAGCCGCGTGGCGTCGGCCACGACGAGCGTCACGGAGGGCCGCCCGAACAGCACGAAGTCCCGCGCGATCTCCTCGTCGACGCTCGTGGCGAGCAGCGAGTACGTGCCCGGCAGATCGACGATGCGGTAGCGCTTGCCGCCGTAGCGAAAGCCCCCCTCGGCGCGGGATACGGTTTTGCCGGGCCAGTTGCCGGTGTGCTGCCGCAAACCGGTGAGCCGGTTGAACACGGTGGACTTGCCCACATTCGGGTTGCCGGCCAGGGCGATTACGTAGTCGTACGTCGAGGCTTCTATGCCCAGCCGCTCCAGATGGGCGGTGTTGCACCCGGAGGCGCACGAGGTGCAGGCGGCGTCGGAGGAGGCGCTCATGCGGATACGGGTTCTATTTCGATGTGGTGCGCTTGCTCGCGGCGGAGCGCCACCAGGGCGCCGCGCACGCGGTAGGCGGCGGTGTGCCCCCCCGAGCGCCGTAGTTCGGTCCCGACGAGCGTGCCGGGCGTCAGGCCGAGGTCGAGCAGGCGGCGGCGCTCGGCGCCCCGGCAACTGCGGTGCAGGCACACGATGCGGGCCTGCTCGCCGGGGGCCAGCGCGCTCAGGCGGCGGCCCGGCTCGGCGGGGCCCCAGGCGGGCGGCGCCTCGGCGGCGGGGGCCACGGTCACGTTGGCGGCCAGCGGCGCCGCCAGGTCCACGCGCCCGTGCTCCGTCCGGAGCGTGAGGGCGTCGGCGTCGCGGCGGGCGATCTCCAGGGCCACGCCCGGCCGCAAGCCCTTTTCGACGAGGCGCTGGTAGATGCCCGCCGGCTCGTCCTCCAGGGGGGCCACGCGCAGCGCCTCGCCCAGGGGGGCCTCGGTCAGGGCTACGCCTGCCGGAGGCTCGGGGGCTCCGGCCCCGGCGGGGATCGGGTCGCCGTGCGGGTCGAAACGGGGGTCGCCGAGGCGGGCGGAGAGCTGCTGCACCTCCTCGGGAGTAGCCGTGTGCTCGTAGCGGTCGGCGAGGGCGTGCCAGCGCGCTTCGGCGAAGCCGGTGCGCTCGGCGAGGTACGCTTCGTAGAGCCGGTGCGCCCGGACGATGTGCGCGGCGTAGTCGGCTCCGGCAGGGGTGAGCTGCGGCCCGTCCGTAGCCCACGCGGCCAGACCGCGGGCCATCAGGCGTTCGAGCACTTCCTCGCCGGCTTCCAGGTCGAGCCCCAGCGCCCCCGACATCTCGGCCAGGCGAAACGGCGCCGCCGCGCCCGCGCGCTGGTAGAGATACTTGAGACCGTCCTCCAGGCGTTCCCGCTCGGGACGGCGGCGGACGCGCCGCCGCGCCATCAGCACAGGCGCCCCGGCCGCCGCTGCGACCAAAGCCAACCCCACCGCCAGGGAAACCGCCGGATCAGGCATCGTGATGACCGCTTTTCAGAATGAGCCGCGTACAGAATAAAATTTAACCTTGGCTAAATATAAAGACGCTTGCTCCTCGGCGCAACGGGATGAATTGCAACGACCTGGCCCGTCGCCGCGTCCGTGCGTCGTTACTTGAGCAGCACGAACCGTCCGGAGCCGGTGAACGCGCGTCCTGCCGTTCGGGCGACGATGCGGTAGACGTAGGCCCCTGAAGGCAGCCCCGACGCATCGAGCGCGAGCGTCTGCGCCCGTCCGGCCGCCGCCGCCGTGGGCGCGGTGCGCAGCATCAGCCGCCCGAGCGGGTCGTAAACCTCGGCGTAGACCTGCCCGGCCTGCGGCATATCGAAGGAAAGCTGCGTCGTGGGGTTGAAAGGGTTAGGATACGCCGCGTGCACCGCGAAGCGCTCGGGCAGAACGGCGTCCTCCTCGGTCGCCACGCCGCCGAGGCGGTCGAGCAGCTTTGTCGCGCCGTCGGCGCGGACGAGCAGCACGTCGAAGTTGGACCACTCGGGGACCTGGCGCACCGTGCCCGTCGTCATGAGCAGCAGCGCCTCGCCGGCGGCGGCCGTCAGGTCCAGCCGGAAGCGCCCGAAGACGAACGCAGCGTCAGCGGAAGTCACCGTCACGTCGTAGACGCCGGGGGCGAGCGCCTGGTAGGCCGTAGCCTTGCCGAAGGCGAGGTTGTCCGCCGCCAGTCCGGCGCCGGAGACCGCGATGTCAACCGCGCCGCCGTCGGTGACGCCGTGGAACCAGCGCACCTCGACCTGCCCGGGCGCCTCGGCCGCCTGCCGCGATACGAGCGGAATCAGGTCGAAGGCGGTCTCCCCGGCGACGCCGAGCTCGCCGGCGGCCACCACCTGATACGACTGCCCCGGCGCGAACGTGAGCGTCTTCGTGAAGAGGGGCTTGGCCGGGCTGTTGTCCGCGCCGAGCGTAATGTCGATCTCCAGGGGCAGGTTGGCCGGGATGCCGGCGGCGTACTTGGTGGCCTCCCGGAACGCGATGTTGTCCACGACCTGCACGAGGTCCAGGATCCAGCCGTCGAGCACGCGCACGCCGGGGTCGATGGCGTTGTGCACGACGCTGACGGAGGCGTTTTGCGCGGCGGCGGGCGCGGCCGTCAGGAGCAGCAAGGCGGCGAGCAGCCGCAGGCGGGGGACAAGGCGCATGGGCGGGCGGAGTTGGGTGAAAAGACACACCTTGGATGTACGCATCGCCCGCCCGCGGGTTCAGCCGCCGGCTCCCGGCAGCGGAGCACAGGCGCTTCGGCGGGGCCTCGGCAAGAGCCTGC
>CBDTTW010000073.1:0-14269 GCA_965363675.1 uncultured Rhodothermaceae bacterium | reverse complement strand
GCCGGTCAGGTGGGCGGCGTCGCCGGCGAGCCACATGCGCCCGAGCCCGAAGCGCGCCGTCAGGCGCCGCTCGAAGCGCACGGCCAGCCGCCACACCACCCGGTCCACGCTGCCGTTGAACCACGGAGCGCGCTCCTCCAGCAGGGCGTGCAGCGACTCGGTGCTCAGCACCGGGAAGCGCTGCGGCCCGAAGTCGTAGCCGAGCCGGTTTTTCCAGCGTGAGGCAGAAGCCGCCTCCTCGTCGCGCAGCTCGAAGCTCCACCGGCAGCGGTCCTCCGGCATCGGCCACAGCACGTTCGCGGCGCCGTCGTGCATCACCAGGCGCACCTCGTCGTCGAGATCGGCGTCCGTCTCGAACTCGAACACGGCGAAGTGCTGCCGGGGCCCGACCTCGGGAAAGTCGAGGCAGAGCGTGCTCCGCACGTCCGAGTGGTAGCCGTCGGCGCCGATGACGAACGGCGCGTCAACGTGCTTGACCCGCGAGACGACCCATTCGGAGTGCGCCACGCTGTAGCCGAGCGTATCGAGTTCCAGCTTCTCGATGCGCGCCGCGACGGCCGTGCCGCGCTGCTCCAGGGCGGCGGCCCGGTGGTTCCAGAGCACCTTGACGCCGCAGCGCGCGAGGGCGCGTTCGAGCAGGCCCTCCAGCGCGTCCTGCGGCAGCACCGCCAGGAAGCCGAAGGCGGCGCCCGGGGCCTCCAGCGACGCGGCGGCGCGGCGCTCCGAGCCTTCGTAAAGCGCGATGCGCGGCACGATGCGCGCCTGCTTCAGAACGTCGCCGGCCAGCCCGAGGCGGCCGAGCAGTTCGAGCGTGCGGCCGTGCAACGCCAGCGCGTAGCTGTGCGCCGCCGTGCGCAGCTCCTTGTCCACGATCTGCACCGGCACGCCCCGCTGCGCCAGCGCCAGCGCCGCGGTCAGCCCCACCGGCCCGGCGCCGACGATAAGGACTTCCGGTTGTTTGTGTCCGAACATGATCCACCTCCCCGAAGGGTTTACGAGTTCCGGCGGCATGCGTCGCCTGCCCTCAAACACCGCATTCAGGCGCCTCAAAGCTGCAAGGCCGATGCGCAACCGGTTGTGGGGCGATTGCTTACAACGGCGCCGGGAAACGTAATTCTCGTGCGCCGCCCGGCGCGCCCGGCCTTCGCGGGGAACCCGGCGCCGGGCTGGGTTCTACTATAGGCCGGTTCCTCCGCCGCCTCCATCCTCCGCAGGTTTTATGCATCCGCTTACCCGCCGCGACAAAGTGCTCACGCTTACGGGCATTTTGCTCGCCCTGCTGCTCGGCGCGCTCGATCAGACCATCGTCGCCACCGCGCTGCCGAAAATCGTGGCGGACTTGCAGGGCGTCGAGCGCTACGCGTGGGTGGCGACGGCCTATCTGCTCGCCTCGACGGCCATGGTGCCGATCTACGGCCGCCTCGCCGACACGCACAGCCGCAAGACCGTCGAGTTGTGGGCCGTGGGGCTGTTTCTGGCGGGCTCGGCGCTGTGCGGCCTCTCCGGCGAGATCCGCGTGCTGCCGATCATCGGCGACGGCATGAACCAGCTCATCTTTTTCCGCACCATCCAGGGCCTCGGGGGCGCGGGCCTGTTTGCGCTCGCCTTCATCATCATCGCCGACCTGTTTCCGCCGGCCGAGCGCGGCAAGTATCAGGGGCTCGTGGGAGCGGTCTTCGGCCTGTCGAGCGTCATCGGGCCGCTCATCGGGGGGTTCCTGACCGACTTCGGCTCCAGCCTCGTGCCGGGCATCGAGGGGTGGCGCTGGATCTTCTACGTCAACCTGCCCCTCGGCTTCCTTTCGCTCTGGTTTATCGCCACCTACATGCCGCCCCTGCGACCTATCGGCGGCAAGCAGCCACTCGACTACCTCGCCGCCCTGCTGCTCGTGGGCGGGCTCGTGCCGCTCGTGCTGGCGATGCAGCTCGACAAGCGCCGCTTCGGGTGGACCTCGGCCACGACGCTCGGCCTGGCGGCCGCCGGCGTCGCGCTGCTGCTGCTCTTCGGCTACCGCTCCCGAGGCAGCCGCTCGCCCATCCTCGACCTGGGGCTTTTCCGCAATCGCGTCTTCACGACGGCCAACGCCGCCCTCTTCTTCTTCGGTTCGGCGTTTCTCTCCATCATCATTTTCCTGCCGCTTTTCATGGTGAACGTGCTGGGCTCCTCGGCCACGAGCGCGGGCATCAGCCTGATTCCGCTCTCGCTCGGGGTGGTCTTCGGCTCGACGGTGGCGGGGCAGCTCGTTTCGCGCTACGGGCATTACAAGCGGTTCATGCTGGGCGGCGGCTTGCTGCTGGTGGTGGGCCTGGCGCTGCTCAGCGGCATCGACGTGCATACGTCGTACCTCCAGGTGACCGTGTACATGGTGATCTGCGGGCTGGGCGCCGGCCCGACGATGCCGCTGTTTCCCCTGGCCGTGCAGAACGCCGTCGAGGCGTCCAAGCTGGGGCAGGCCACCAGCGCGACGCAGTTTTTCCGGCAGATCGGCGGCGTGATCGGGGCCGCCGTCATGGGGGCCATTCTGGGCTTCACGCTGGCCGGCAGCCTGCCTGCGCACCTGCTCGGCGGCCCCACGGCCGAGGGCGGGCCGCCGCCCGCGCATGCTTCGGCCGCCGCCGAAGCCCTTGCGCCCCCCTACCAGCGCCTCTACAGCGGCATCGAAGCAGCGCTCGGCGCCGGAGACGCCGCTACGCTGGAGCAGCTTCTGGCCGCCGCGCCGCTGCCGGGCGCCCTCCGGCGCGATCTCCAGGCGGCGGCTTCGCAGCCGGCGGCCGTGCGGCGGCAGCGCCTCTCCGAGGCGCACGCCGCCCTGGCCGGCGCCTCCGCCGAGGCCGACCGCACGAGCGCCGAGCAGGTGCGCGAAGCCTACGCCCGCGCCGTCGCCGCCGTCTACCGGTTCAGCCTCGTTATCGTCGGCATCGGGTGGCTCATCACGTTCTTCATCCCCGAGCTGCCGCTGCGCAAAACCCACGACTTCGCGCCCGCCCTCGCCGAATAACCCCGAGCGGCCCCGGCGCGGAATGCGTACCTTGCACCCGCCGGAGCCCCCCGGCGCCACCTTGCCGCACGCGCCATGCCCCCGCCCTTCTTCCGCTATGGCGGCGCCCGCCGCCTCGCGCTGCTGGCCGTGTTTGCGGCCGCCCTGCTCCCTGCCCACGCACAACCTGCCGCCATGAACATCGACGTTCACACCCGCCGCCCCGAGTTCACGATGCAGGGTGGCATCGGCGCTTCCTGGCACGCGCTCAGCCGCGAGCAGCCGCTGCACAACGAGCGCTACCGATACCCCATCCGCGAGGAAAACCCGCGCGGCAGCGCCTACGGCGGCAACCCGCCCGTCTCGGACGGCGCCGCCTGGAAAGCCCTCTACCGGCATGCCTCCTGGCTCGGCATGGACTGGCTGCGCGTCGAGATCAGCCAGCAGATGTACCAGCCCTCGGCCGAGCATTTCGAGTGGGACAACGACGAGATGCAGGCGCTCTACCACATCCTCGACTGGGCCGAAGCCTCGGGCGCGGACGTGTTCCTCCAGCAGATGTATACCGGCGTGGAGTGGAACGCCTACCCCGGCGTCCACCCGATGCTGAGCGCTCCGCGCGACCTGAAGCCCTACGCCGAGGGCGTCGCCGCGCTGCTCGACCACCTCGTACACCGCAAACGCTACACCTGCATCCGCTGGTTCTGCATCGCCAACGAGCCCCCCGGCGGCACGTGGGGCTACTGGTGGGAGGCCGGCGACGCCGCCCCCCCGACGCTCGCCTCGGCGCTCGCCGCCGTGCGCGCAGCGCTCGACCGCAAGGGCGTCGGCGTGCCGCTCTCCGGCCCCGACTGGACCGATTTGCCGCCGCTCGACACGGCCGCCATCGACTTCGACGCGCACATCGGCGCCTACGACATCCACTCGTACCAGGGCATGGACGCCGAGCGCGTCCACACGCTGGCGGCGTGGGCCGAGTGGGCCGCTGCGCGCGGCAAGCCGCTGTTCCTCTCCGAAATGGGCAACATGCAACTCGGCTGGGGCGCCGATAACCCCGCGCCCAAAAGCTGGGACGCCGCGCTCTCCAACGCCGAGGCCATCGTACGCGGCATCCAGGCGGGCGTCGGGGCGTTCAACCGCTGGAGCTTCGTCAACCGGGGCGACCTCGACGGACAGTGGCAGCTCGTGCATACCTGGGACCGCGACCGCAAAACCTACGCCGCCGAGATCACCGCCGAGCCCACTGCGTTCGTCGGCTACGGCCTCATGACGCGCTTTGCCGCCAAGCACTCCAGCCGCCTTGCGCAGACGCTCACGGAGCAGCGCCCCGACGTGCTCACGACGACGCTGCTCAGCCCGCGCGGCCACCTGACAACCTTTCTGATCAACCTCGGCGCCGACGAGGCCCCCGTCGCGCTCGCCTACGCCGACCTGCCCGAGCCGCGCGCCTTTTACAAGTACCAGGCCGATGCGGCGCGGGCCGCCAACCCTGACTACCGCCCTGCGCCCGCCCCCTTGGGCGCGCTCGGCGCGGAGCCGCTCCGCGAGACGCTCCCGCCCCGGAGCATCACCGTCCTCACGACGCATCACCTGCAAGCGGGCGAGCCGGGCGTGACGGCCGAGTAGCGGCATGCAAAAAACCCCTGCGGGTTACGGCCCGCAGGGGTTTTCTATATGAACAGCCCGAAGGCTGGGAGTTTCGGCTGCCGCTTAGGAGACCTCGATCCGGCGCGGCTTCGCCTCCTCCTTCTTCGGCGCCACGACCGTAAGCACACCGTTCTCGAAGCCGGCCGAAATGCCTTCCGGGTTCACGGGCTGCTCGAAGCGGAACTGGCGGAAGAAGCGGCCATACCACCGCTCGATCCGGTGGAACTTGGGCTGCTGCTCGTACTCGCGCATCTTGCGCTCGCCGCTGATCTGAAGCAAGCCGCGGTCGAAGGTGATCTGCACGTCCTCGCGCGCGAGGCCCGGCAGGTCCATCGAAATCTTGTACTCGTTCTCGCTCTCCGAGACGTCCACCGACGGGTTCCAGAGCGCATTGGCGGCGCCTTCGCGCCAGTTCGGAAGCACGTCCGACACGAGGCGTTCCATCTCGGTCTGCAAGTCGCTGAGCGGGCGATACTGCATCAAGTTAGCCATATCTAGACCTCCTGCATATTAACGGGTTGTAATCTTAGCGGCCCTTTGGCCTTTGCCCATGTTCTTACAAACTGTGTGCCCATGCCGCCCGTCCGCATTTACGGCAGACACGTCGGCCCAAGAGGGTCGAGGATATGCATAGCCGTCAGAGCATGTATGACACGGCGGCAGAGCCGCACCTCGGGAAGGCAAACGGCCGCCCCCCGGCGGCGCTTTTTCGGAGGCGCACGGGATCCGCGCGCCCGGCCGCCGCGTTTACGCTCCTGAAGGCCGCGCGATGGGCCGGGTCCTAAAACGTGAACGGAAAGCCTCTCTGCTTGCAACGTCACAATAAAGGGGCCTGACCCATCGCGCGGCCTTTCGCGTCGGGTCAGGCCCGGCGCCGCGCCCACCGGCAGACCAGGCCATCCTCCGGATCGACCACCTCGCCGAGGCGCTCGAAGCCGCACTTCGCCAGCACGCGCATCGAGGCGGCCCCTTCCGGGAGCGTGTGCGCCCGCACCGTGCGCGCCAGACCGCTCGCAAAGGCGTAGTCGGTCAGGGCGCGCGCCGCCTCGGTGGCATAGCCCTTCCCCTCGTGCTCCGGCGCGACGCCGTAGGCGATCTCGACGGCGCCCTCCGCATCCGGCGGCCCCTTGAAGGCGCAGCTTCCGACCACGGCCCCATCGGCGCGCCGCCGCATCTCGAAGCCGTGCGTCCAGGGGTGCGCCGCCGGGGCGGCCCCGAGCTGCGCCAGCCAGTCCGGCGAGATTTCCGCCCGCGTGGCCGCGTCCAGCGACGCCGCCCACGCCTGCACCTCCTCTGTGGATCGCAACACCAGCGCCAGCCTTTCCGTTTGCAGTTCCATCGTCCTTGCCCTGAAGGGATGCGCGCGCCGACGTTTCGCGAAGAGCGGCGCTCGCCGGTTATCGTTAGGAGTCTAAAGCCGGTCCTTTCCGTCGGTGAGCCATGCCAGATCGAAGCGCGCCAGCGTCAGGGCCTCCGTACGGTAGGCATCGCCGCCGGCGCCGCCGCGCTCGTAAAGGCAGAAAATGCGGTGGTCCGGCCCCACCGCCAGATCCGCATAGGCGCTCAGGCCCGGCTCCAGCGTGTTGCGGACCGGCCACGTCTCGCCCTCGTCATAGCTCAGCTTGACCGTTAGATTGCGCCGGGCGCGCGGGCCGTGGAGCGCCGCCGCGGCCCGGCTATCGGGGTTGACGAACAGCAGCCGGGCGCGGCCGTCGCCGGGCCGCTCGCCGCTCAGGCGCGCCAGGCTTCCGAAGCAGACCGGCTCGTACAGCTCCTCGTCAAAGACCGGCGCCGTCCAGCCCCCGGCTCCGTCGGGGCTGTAGGCGACGGCGCGGCGCAGCTCCGGCGACTCGGTGCGGGCATTGAGCATTACGCGCCCGTCCTGAAGCTGCACCGCCGCCGTCTCGCTCGGGTTGACGAACGTCCGGGCGCCGGGCCGGTCGGCATAGGTATACGCGCGCCCGTCCTCCAGGGCCAGGTCGCCGCATTGCCAGGAGCGGCCGCCGTCGTCGCTGTAGAGCGTCGAGACGACCGAGGGGCGGTGCGCGTGCCCGCCCGTGCCCAGCGAGAGCCACACCGGCGCCAGCAGGCGGCCGCTCCGGAGCCGGATGCCGTGACCCGGCCCTACGGCAATCACCTTCCAGTCATAGCGCGGCCGGAGCGCCTCGAAGGCGGCGGTGATGTCCACCGGATCGGTAAAGGTGCGGCCGCCGTCGTCGGAGCGGCGGTAATAGCAGCGGGCGTAGGCAATCCCGTAAAGGAAGTGAACGGCGCCGCGTTCCGCATCCGCGATCATGACCGGGTTGTGGGCCGCCGCGCCCTCCGCCGAGCCCAGCCCCTGCGCTTCGGCGGCGCGGTTGCGCACGGAAAGCCCCGAGGCATCGACCAGCACTTGCGGCGCGTCCCAGGTGCGGCCGCCGTCGGCGGAGCGGCGCAGCAGCACGTCGATGCGCCCCCAATCGCTGCCGGCCTCCTTGCGCGCCTCGCAGTAGGCCAGCAGCGCGCCTCCGGGCGCGGCCACGATGCCGGGGATGCGGTAGACCGCATAGCCGCCGGCCCCGGCCTCGAACAGATCAGTCTTCTCCAGCAGGCCCATTTCCTCCTCCGCCGGGGCGGCCTCTGCCCGCTGCAGAAGGCCCGGCCCCGCCAGCAGCCCCGCCGCCGCGCCGCGCATGAAGCCGCGTCGGGAGCACTTTGCCCGCCCGTCGAATCTACCCCGTGACATATCTTTTGATTTTTTCCAATAACGGAAGGTGTGCCGCCGCTTCTGTCGGGCGCGCTGCTCCTGGAAAAGCGCGAGGCGCCAACTGCCACAAGCATACGGCAACGCCGGGTCTCTTGCCTACCCCCCCGGATGCGGCAAGCCCTCTACACAGGGCGTGCAGAGGGCTTACATCGACGATAAATACCGGGCGGACTACTACGCGCGAAGCTGCGGGTTGAGCACCCCGCCGTCGCCCTGCACCGGCTCGGCGGTCGGGGCCGGGTGGACGCGCCCATCCGGGCTGCTATGCGGCGGCTCGGCCGGCTTCTTTTTGCGGAACAGCCCGAACAGCTTCGTGCGCCAGCCGTCCAGGATTTCGTAGGCCACCGGGATGACGAGCAGCGTCAGCAGGGTCGAGGTGATCGTGCCGCCGATGACGGCGTGCCCGAGCGGCCGCCGGAAGCCGGCGCCCTCGCCCGTGCCGAGCGCCACCGGAAGCATGCCCGCGATGAGCGCCAGCGTCGTCATCAGGATCGGCCGCAAACGCGTCGCGCCCGCCTGGATGAGCGCGTCGCGGACCGAGAGGCCCTCCCGCTCGCGCGCCCACTTGGCGAAGTCGATGAGCAGGATGGCGTTCTTCGCCACGATGCCCATGAGCAGAATCACGCCGATCAGGCTCATCAGGTTGATCGTCGAGTTGGTAAGCGCCAGCGCCAGCACGACGCCGATGAGCGAGAGCGGCAGCGAAAGCATGATCGCCAGCGGATCGAGGAACGAGCCGAACTGCAACACCAGGATCAGGTACATCAGCGAGATGCCCGCCAAAAGGGCTAGGAACATCTCGGTGAACACTTCCTGCTGATCCTCGACCTCGCCGCCCTGGGTCATGCGCACGCCCTCCGGCAACTGCACCGTCTTCAGGCGCGCATCGATGTCCTTGATCACTTCCGAGAGCGGCCGCCCCGTAGTGTTGGCCTCGACCGTGACGACGTTATCCCGGTCGAGGTGCTCGATGATGGCCGGCCCCAGCCCTTCCTTCACGCGCGCCACCTCGCGGATCGGCATGGTGACGGTTTCGCCGTTGGCCCCCCGCACCCGCAGGGGCAGCCACTCCAGGTCCGACGCATCGCGGCGGTACTCCGGCGCCAGGCGCACCATGATGTCGCGCGTTTCGCCCTCGGGGTCCACCCAGTCGCCGGCGTCCAAGCCCGCGAAAGCCGGGCGCAGCGATTGGGCAATCTCGCCCACCGACACGTTGCGGATGGCGGCCTGGTCGCGGTCGATGGAGACCTCCAGCTCGGGCTTCTGGCCGCGCGTGGAGAGGCCCACGTCCACGGCATTCTCTACCTGCTTCACCTCGGCGAGCACGATTTCGGCCCCCCGGAGCAGCGCTTCGGGGTCGTCGCCGCGAAGCTGAATCTGGATCTGCTTGCTTTCGCCCTGGAACTGGCTGGTATACACCGCCGGCGTGACCCCCTGCACCTTCTGCTGCAACTCGGTGCGCAGCGCGGCGGCGACATCCTGCGCCGAACGCGCGCGCTCGGCAGGCTTGGACATCTTGACGTAGATCGAGGCCACGTCCACCCCGCCGAGGCCGTCGCCGAGCGTGGTGTAGGTATACAGCACTTCAGGGTTGGCCCGCGTAATGCGCAGCAAATCGAGCACCTTGCCCCGCGTGTACTCCATGCTCGATCCCGGCGGCGCGTCCACGCCGATAAAGATCTCCGAGTTGTCCTCCTCGGGAAAGAACGACGTGCCCACCACCCCGATCGCCGGCAGGGCCAGGGCCAGTACGAACGAGACCGTCGCCAGGGCGATCATCGACTTCGGATGGTCGAGCGCCCACGCCACGACGCCTTTGTACCACTCGGCCAGGTCCTCGAACCACGCGTTGAAGCGGTCGAGCGCGCGCGTGAGGAAGCCGCGCTTGTGAGCCGGGCGGTGCGGGTCCGGCCAGTAAGCCGAAAGCATCGGGTCGAGCGAGAACGAGACGAACAGCGAGACGAGCACGGCGCAGGCAATCGTAAGGGCGAATGGCTTGAACCACTGCCCGGCCATGCCGCTCATGAAGGCAATCGGGACGAACACCGCCACAATGGAGAAGGTGGTCGCCGCCACCGCAAGGCCGATTTCGGAGGTGCCCTCGTGCGCCGCCCGGAGATGGTCCTTGCCCATTTCCACGTGCCGTACGATGTTCTCGCGCACCACGATGGCGTCGTCGATCAGGATGCCGATGGCGAGCGTGAGGCCCAGCAGCGACATCGTGTTGAGCGTGAAGCCCATCACCCATACGGCGATGAACGAGGCCAACACCGAGACCGGCAGGGCGATGCCCGTGATGACCGTCGAGCGCCAGGAGTTCAGGAAAAGGAACACCACCAGGATCGTGAGCAGAGCCCCTTCGACCAGGGCCGACTGCACGTTCTCGACCGAGCTTTCGACGCGCACGCCCGAGTTGCGCACTACGGTCAGTTCGACATCCTTCGGCAGGGTCTTGCGGATCGTCTCGATCTGCGCCACCACGTCTTCCGCGACGGCGGTCGTGCTGTAGCCGCGCGCCTTGACCACGTCGATGCCGACGGCCTCGCCCTCGTTGTAGAGCGCCAGGGTGCGCGCTTCCTCCGTCGATACCTTTACGTCGGCCACCTCGCCCAGGCGCACGGGTCGGCCGCCGGTCCCCGTCGCCACGACGACCTGCGCCAGGGCTTCCGGCCCCGGCAGGCGCCCGGCCAGGCGCACCGTCTGCTCGGACTGCTGCGTCTGAAGCCGGCCCACCGGCGCGGCCAGGTTCTGCGCCTGGATCGCCTGCACGATCTGGGCTACGCTCACCCCTGCCGACGTAAGCAGATCCGGCTTGACCTCTACGGTCAGCTCGCGCTCTACGTCGCCCTGCAAGCGCACTTCGGAGACGCCTTGCAGCGCCCGGAGGGCGCGCGTGATGCCGGGGTCGGCCAGGCGCGTCAGTTCGCCCTGCCGCCGCGTGCTCGAAGCGAGCGTCAGCGACACGATGGGCAAATCGTTCGGGTCGAAGCGCTGAAGGATGGGCTCCTCCATTTCAGGCGGCAAATCGTTCCGGATCTGCGAAATCGCGTCGCGGATGCCCTGGGTCGCCTCCTGCATGTCCTTCTCGAAGACGAACATCACCACGAGCTGCGCATAGCCGTCGTAGGCCGTGCTCGTGATTTCATCCACGCCGCTCAGGCCCGAGATGGCCTCCTCGACCGGATCGACCACCTCCCGCTCGACGCCGCCCGGCGAAGCGCCGGGGTACGGAATGCCGACGAGCACCACGGGCGGATTGACCTCCGGAAACTCGTCGGTCTGGAGGCGCGTCAGGGCAAAAATGCCGTAGAGCACCAGCACGAGCATCGCCACTACGGTGACCAGCGGCCGGCGGATGGCGAAGTCAGATATATACATAAAAGATTAGAAAATGGGCGCAGTCGGCGGCGCTGCAATCACAGCCCTACAATCCTGCACATATATCTGTTATAACAATCAACACCCAGGCCCGGCTTCGGTTTCCCCCGGATGCGCGCCATTTGGCCTATAGCGCAAAAAAGGCATACAGCCCTCGGCAGGCGCGTTTTTCGCCGCCCGGCGGCGCGGCTCCTTCATTACGAAAGCGCAGGGCTTTCGTTTCAGGAAAATGTTTGGCTGCGGAATGTTTATGCGGGCGCGCGCCGGCCGGTCGGCGGCGGCCCTGCGTCTCTCCGGCGAATCGCCAGCGCCTCCCCTTCTGCGGCTACGGCGCCCGTGTAGCCCTGCCACGCCAGATCGTGGTAGGCCCACGGCTCCTCGCCCACATAGGCCGCGCCCCACGGCGCCGGCGGCGTGGCGAAGCATTGCAGCCCCCCTCCGATGCCCGCTCCTATTGCCTTCAGGTAAGCTTCCTTGCGCGTCCAGTACTGAAGCAGCATCCGCGCCTGCTCGGGCTCGGGGGCGCAGGCCAGAGCGGCGCGCTCCTCCGGGGCCAGCATCCGCGCGGCCATCTCGGGGCGCAGGCGGCGCCCGGCAGGCTCGACGTCGGCGCCCACACGACGCCCCAGGGCGAAAGCCAGCACGAGGCAGCCCCCGGCATGCGCCACGCTGAAGCGCAGCGGCGGGTCGCCCGGCGCCCGGCGCAGCAGCGGCTGCCCGTGCGGCCCGCGCTCCACCCCGACGGCCTCGGCGGGCCGCCCCAGGTACTGCCCCGCGAGCGTGCGCAGCAGCAGGCGCCCCGCTGCAAACCGGAGCGCATCGCCGGGTCGGCGGCGGCGCTGCATCTCCGCCTGCTCGGTCGCCTCCAGCAGGGCCGCCAGCGCCGACGCCTCGGGCCAGTCCGCGAGCGGCGCGGTCCATACCTCGACCACGCCTTCCGCCAGCCCCTCGATGCGCGCCCGATCCGCCATGCCGCCCTCGCTTCCATTCCTCATGCCGCTATGATACGGGGCGCTCCCGCCGCCTGCAACGCGCCGCCGCGGAAGCGCCGTCGGCTTCGGAAAAGAAGGTCTGCGCGGCGCGCCCTCGCCTTGAATACGCTGAACCAATTGCTGTACCTTGATTTTTCTGGCATCTGCGGCGGCGGCGCGCCTCTGCGGAGCGCCGGGGCGCCCCAAACGTCCCTCCGAGCCGCCGGCGGCCCTGGCCCGGCGGCCTTTTTGCAGACACCCGTTCCGAAACGCAGCCGGCCTATGTTGTGGAGAGAGCTTTACCGCAGGAAATCCGTCGTCGAGAACGCTGAGAGCGGCCCGCAGCTCAAGCGCGTGCTCGGCCCGTTGCAGCTTACCATGCTCGGCGTCGGGGCCGTCATCGGCACGGGCATCTTCGTCCTGACAGGCACCGCGGCGGCGGGCGGGCACGGGCACGTCGGGGCAGGCCCGGCGCTGATGGTCAGCTTCGTCGTCACCGGCATCGCCTGCGGCCTGGCGGCGCTCTGCTACGCCGAGTTCGCCTCGATGCTGCCGGTGGCCGGCAGCGCCTACACCTACGCCTACGCCACCTTCGGCGAGCTGGTCGCCTGGATCATCGGGTGGGACCTCATCCTGGAGTACGCCGTCGGCAACGTGGCCGTGGCGATCGGGTGGTCGGGGTATTTTCAAGGGTTGCTCTACGCCTGGGGGTGGGCGCTGCCCCGCTGGCTCGGGATGGACCCCATCACGGCCTCGCACACGGCCCCGGAGGTGTTCGCCGCCGCGCCGCACGTGCTCGGCATCCCCATCGTCATCAACCTGCCGGCCGTCGTGATCGTGCTGCTGATCACGCTGCTGCTGGTCGTCGGCATCCAGGAGAGCGCGCGCGCCAACACGGTGCTCGTCATGATCAAGCTCGCCATGATCGCGCTGTTCATCTTTGTGGGCGTGCAGCACATCGAGCCGGCCAACTACCGCCCCTTCGCGCCGAACGGCTGGGGCGGCATCATGACGGGGGCGGCGCTCATCTTTTTCGCCTACATCGGCTTCGACGCCGTGAGCACGACGGCGGAGGAGGCCAAAGACCCGCAGCGCACCCTTCCCATCGGCATCATCTCCAGCCTCATCGTCTGCACCATCCTCTACATCGTCGTCACGGTCGTGCTGACGGGCATCATCCCGACGAGCTTGCTCAACAACCCCGAGCCGGTGGCCGCCGCCCTGCGCTACGTCGGGGCCGACTGGGCAGCCTCCATCATCTCGGCCGGGGCCATCCTGAGCATCTCCAGCGTGCTGCTCGTAATGCAGCTTGGGCAGTCGCGCATTTTCTTCGCCATGAGCCGCGACGGGCTGCTGCCCGCGCGCATGGGGCGCGTGCACCCCCGCTTTCATACGCCGGTCGCTCCGACCATCGCCACCGGCGTGCTGGTGGCTTTCGCGGCGGGCCTCATCGACATCTCGGCGGCGGCCGAACTCACCAACATCGGCACGCTCTTCGCCTTTATCATCGTGGCGGGCGGCGTGTGGTTTCTGCGGATTCTGGAGCCCGACCGCCCGCGCCGCTTCCGCGTGCCCCTGGTGCCCTTCGTGCCCATAGCAACTATCGCTATTTGCTTTTATCTTACGCTCGGTTTGCCGGTGGTCACGTGGGAACGGTTCGGAATCTGGCTGGCCCTCGGGCTGCTGGTGTACTTCCTGTATGGCCGCCGCCACAGCCGCCTGAACGCCCCCCGCCTCTGAGGCGGCCCTGACTGAAGCAAGCACTTTACTCCTGAGACGATAGACATGGCAAAGGTTAAGCAGTACGCCCTTCCCGACCGCCCCCTCCCGACGGCGGCGGCGCCCGCCCCGGAGGGCTCCGAGCCCATCTCGTGGCAGTTCTACTTCATGGTTTCCATGCTCGGGCTCTCGCTCGTTTATTTCATAGTGGCTCCCTTCCTGATCTGACGGGTCAGCGCTTCCACGGCGGCGGCTGCTTGGCAAGGAAGGCGGCCACCCCGGCGCGGCAGTCGGCCGCGCCACGGGCCAGGGCGTTGAGCTGGGCCGCGTAGCCGAGCGCTTCGCGCAGCCCCATGCCCCGGATGTCGGCCAGGAGCGTGCGCGTCATGCGGAGCGCCGCCGGGCTGACCTCCTCGGCCAGCGTGCGCGCCGTCTCCGCGACGGCCGCATCGAGCGCCTCGGGGGCTACGGCCTGCGCAATAAGGCCTATGCGCGCCGCCTCGGGGGCCGTGATGCGCCGCCCGAGCAGCAGCAACTCGCGCAGGGCCGCCTCGCCGAGCTTGCGCGCCAGAAACACCGACACGATGGCCGGCACAAACCCGATGCGCACTTCGGGAAAGCCGAGCCGCGCCGTATCGGCGGCTCGTGAACGACACATCCACGCCCGACACACGCGTGAGCTCGCGAAGGTACGAGGCCGCCACCTCCGGCTCGTCCGACTCCAGCGAGCGACGGCGCAGTGCACACAGCTCCTCGTAGCGACGCGACACCTCGGCCCAACCGCGAAAGCGGCGGAGCACGCCGCGGGCGGGTGTGAGGGTGACGACGCCG
>CBDTTW010000072.1:0-14343 GCA_965363675.1 uncultured Rhodothermaceae bacterium | reverse complement strand
CCTGCCAGCCCGACGCCCCCGGCTATCCGCGCCCAGCGGCCTCCGGAGGCCAGCCCCACGATGCCATACCCCGCGAACAAGAGCGCCAGCCACTTCAGCAGCCACACGTTGCGGTAAAGCTGCGCCGAGGCGGCCATTCGGACCGGGATGACCTCCACGAACACGTACCCCGCCGCGAGCGCGAGCACGCACAGCCCCGCCAGCAGCCCCACGAGCCGCGGCCTCGCGTCGGCAGGCGGCAACGCGGCCCGCCAGGCCGCAAAGGGGAAAACGGCCGCCGCCATGAGCGCCCCGAACAGCAGATGCGGCTCCCACCCCATCGCCGAGGGCACGTAGTGATGCGGGTTGCGGAAGTACACGAGGATGTCGAAGAACTCGCGGTCGGTGAGCGCCTGCTCCACACGGCCGAGGTAGGCGTACTGCGCAATCAGCCCGAGCGCCAGCACGCCGGCAAGCGCATAGCCCAGGCGCCGCGCGTGCTCCAGGCGTTCGGCCTCGCCCCGGCCGCCGAGCAGCGCGAAGCCGTGCGCCAGCGCCGCCGCCCCGAGCGCGAGCCCGCCCGTTTCGAGCCCGACGACCGGATGGATGAGCGCGCTGAGCGCCGCCGCCCCGGCCGCCCGAAGCGTGCGCCCCTGAAGCACGAACAGCACCGCCAGCAGCGCGGGCGGCTGCGCCGGCGACGCCTGGATGAAGTAGTCCCAGACGAGAAACGTCGCGCCGCCCAGGTCGATGCTGTGCACCCCCCCGACGAGCACGCACGCCACGAGCGCCGCCCGGTCGTCGCGGAACAGGCTGCGGGCCGCAAGCGCCGTCACGCCCATCGTGAGCACGTTGGAGAGCGCCGCGCCGACGAAAAACACGAGCGGCAGGGGCGCCAGCCTTCCCAGGGCCGCTATGGCCGCGTAGTAATAAAGGCGCGGCCCCGGCTGCACGCTTTGCTGCACATGCCAATCGTTGCGGTACAGATCCGGGTCAACGAGGTGCAGGATCGGCGGCAGGTGCTCTAGCTGGTTCACTAGGCCGTAGACGTAGCCCGCCCGAAACGTGCTCAGGAGGCCCACCACCGCCGCGAACACCCACAACTCGCGCGTAGAAAGCCGCAGCCCGCCCCCGGCCCACCCGGCGCTGCGGAGCGGCGACGCGTCGAGCCGGGTCAAGGCCTCGTCATGCGGTCGTACCGCATGAGCGCCTCGACAAAGTAGTAGTCGGCGTAGGAAAGCGGCGCGTCCACCTCGCTGTTGGCCGGCTTGTTGCCGGTGCTATGCAGCAGCAGGGCCTGCTGCTCGGGCATCCCGCGCGTCAGGTAGGCGGGCGCCGCCAGGGCCGCCAGCATGCGCTCGGCGGCGTCGAAATAGCGGCGCGCGGCCGCGCCCGGGGCCAGCGTGCTCAGCTCCAGCAGCCCCGAGGCGGCCACGGCCGCCGCCGAGGCGTCGCGCGGCTCGTTCGGAATGCCGGGCGCGCGGAAGTCGTAGTAGGGCACGGCGTCTGCGGGCAAATGCGCGATGAAGTAATCCGCCGCCTTCTGCGCCGTTTCCAGGAACAACGGGTCTTTCGTTTCGCGGTAGGCCATCGTAAAACCATAGACGGCCCAGGCCTGCCCGCGCGCCCACGCCGAGGCGTCGTTGTAACCCTGCCACGTCATGCCCTTGACGAACGCGCCGGTCTCTGGGTTCATGTCGATGACGTGGAAGGCGCTGCCGTCGGGGCGGAAGTGATGCTTTGCCGAAACCGTGGCGTGGCGGTGCGCCATGTCGTAGAGGTCGCGGCCGCCGCCGTTGCGGGCCGCCCAGAAGAGCAGCTCCAGGTTCATCATGTTGTCGATGATGATGGGGTAGGTCCAGCGCGGCGGGTCGCCGGGCCGAAAGTCCCACGACTTGATGGCCCCTACGGCGGGGTTGTAGCGCGTCGCAAGGGAGCGCGCGCCTTCGAGCAGGATGGCTTTGTAGCGCTCCTCGCCCGTGAGGCGGTAGCCCGCGCCGAAGCTGCAATACAGGATGAAGCCGAGGTCGTGGGTGCGCGTGTTGGTTTTCTCGGCCTCCAGGCCTGAGGTCCAGAGCTGCGCCTGCGCCTTGAGCGCGGGGGCCTGGGTGGCTTCATACAACTGCCAGAGCGTGCCCGGGAAAAAGCCGCTCGTCCAGTCGCTGGATTTCACCTGCTTCCACGCGCCGCTCGGCAGCGACGTGCGCGGGTAGCCCTCCCTCGGGTCAAGCGCGGCGGCCGCATCGGCGTACTTGGCGCGGGCGAAGGCGATGGCGTCCTCCGCGTCGAGGCGGGCGGGCGGGGCCGGGCGCGTCGAGGCGCATCCGGCGAGCACGCAGAGCGTGAGCGCGGGGAGCAAACGGCGGAGCCTCATCACTTGCGGGCGCGGCTGGTCAGGGTTTGGAAAATCTGGTCGGCGACGAAGCGGTTGCCGGCGGCGTTGAGGTGCACCCCGTCGGTCGTCAGGATGCCTTTCTCGGCGTCGGCGGTGTTGCGCTGCTTCAGGTGGGCCGTAAACGCCTGCCGGAGGTCGCACACGTCCAGGTTCATGCGGCGGGCCACCCGGCGGCCGGCGTCGGCGTAGCGGTCCAGTTCGAGGCCGAGCGGATTGCCGGAGGTTTTCTCGCCGATGACGCTCGGGGTGCAGACCACCACCTCGGCGCCCGCGTCGCGCAGGCGCTGCGTGAGGGTCGTCATGCCGGCCTCGAACGCTTCGAGCGTCGTGCCGGTGTGGTTGGGCAGCTTCCAGTGCCACACATCGTTGATGCCGATGTAGACAACCACCAGATCCGGGCGCAGGGCCAGCACGTCGCGGTCGAGGCGGGCCAGCAAGTCGGTGATCTTGTTGCCGCTGATGCCGGCGCCCGTCACAGTGATGCCGTACGAGGGGTAGCGCGCGCGGAGCGTGTCGGCGATCATCTGTACGTAGCCGCCCTTTTGGGCGCCCGCCTGGGTGATCGAGTCGCCGAGGAATACGATGCGCCGGCCGGGGCGCAGATGGCCTGCGCGCTCGGGCGCGCGCGTCGCAGCGCAGCCGGCGGAAAGCAGCGTCATGGCGAGGAGCAGCAGAAAGGAGGGGTAGGAACGCATGGGAAGCGCCGTTTGGAGGGCGAGAGCAGCGCCGACAAGATAGAGTATGCGCCCCGGCAAGGAAAGCCCCGGCGGCCCTAGCCCTGCTCGCTGAGCACTTCCAGGAACGCCGCTCCGTATCGCTCCAGCTTGACCTTGCCGAAGCCGGGAATCTCGGCCAGCTCGGCCGGCGTACGCGGGCGGCGCTGCGCCATGGCAAGCAGCGTCGAGTCGAGCAGGATGATGTAGGGCGGCATGCCCTGCTCGCGGGCCAGTTCGAGGCGGCGCGCGCGCAGCCGCTCGAACAAAGCGGCTTCGGCGGCGGTGGGCGCGCCGGCGGCCGCCGAGGCCCGGCGCTTCTTGCGCGAGGGCGGGCGCGGGTCGCGGCGCAGCAGCACCGTCTGCTCGCCCTTGAGGATGGGGGCCGCCTCGGGGCGGCATTGCAGCGCCCCGTAGGCGTGCAGATCGACGCGCAGCACGTCCGAGGCGACGAGCTGCCGGATCACCGAGCGCCACTCCGTCTCCGAGAGGTCCTTGCCCACGCCGAAGGTCGGCAACTGGTGGTGGCGCCGCTGGTGCACGCGCTCGGAAGGGTTGCCGCGCAGCACATCGACGATGTGGGTGGCCCCGAAGCGCTGCCCGGTGCGCACCACGCACGAGAGCACCTTTTGCGCCGCCACCGTGCCGTTCCACGTCTCGACCGGGTTGAGGCAGTTGTCGCAGTTGCCGCACGGCGCGTCGAGGCGCTCGCCGAAGTACTTGAGCAGCACGGCGCGGCGGCACTCGGCCGTTTCGCAGTATCCCGTGATGGCGTTGAGCTTGTGCCGCTCGATCCACTTGTGGTCGCCCTCGGAAACCGACTCCTCGATCATGCGGCGCATCGCCACGACATCGGCCACGCCGTAGGCCATCCAGGCCGTGGCGGGCAGGCCGTCGCGGCCGGCGCGGCCGGTTTCCTGGTAGTACGCTTCCGGGCTGCGCGGCGCATCGACGTGCGCGACAAAGCGCACGTTGGGCTTGTCGATGCCCATCCCGAAGGCCACCGTCGCCACGACGACGAGGCCCTCCTCCTGCCGGAAGCGTTCCAGCGTCTGCCGGCGCGCGGCGGACGGCATGCCGGCGTGGTAAATGGCCGTGCGCACCCCTTGCTCGGCCAGCCAGGCGCCCACCTCCTCGGTGCGCTTGCGCGAGAGGCAGTACACGATGCCCGCATGACCCCGATGCTCGCCCTCGATGAACCGCAAGAGCTGCTGCTTCACGTTGCTTTTGACGGCAACCTCATAGCGAATGTTGGGGCGGTTGAAGCCGCTGACGTAGATATCTTCCGGAGCGAGTTGCAGTTGCTGCGCAATGTCGCGGCGCGTGGGCGCGTCGGCGGTGGCCGTCGTGGCGATGCAGGGGGCGTCCGGAAAGCGGCGGCGCACCTCGCCGAGCTGCGAGTACTCGGGGCGGAAGTCGTGGCCCCACTGCGAGATGCAGTGCGCCTCGTCGATGGCGATGAGCGCCAGCGGAACCCCCGCGATGAGGTCCAGGAACGAGCCGGTAAGCAGCCGTTCCGGGGCGACGTACAGCAGGTCCAGGCGGCCTGCGCGCAGATCGGCCTCGGCCTGGCGCTGCTCCCTCGGCGAGAGGCTGGAGTTCAGGAACGCCGCGCGCACCCCATACTGGCGCAGGGCGGCCACCTGGTCCTGCATGAGCGAAATCAGGGGCGAGACGACCAGGCCGACGCCGGGGCGCAGAATGGCCGGCGCCTGGTAGCACAGCGACTTGCCGCCGCCGGTCGGCATCACGACAAGGGCGTTGCCGCCTCCGAGCACGCGCTGCACCACCGGCCGCTGCGCCGGGCGCAGCGCCTCCAGGCCGAAGACCGCCCTCAGCAGCGCGTTCGTTCGCTGCTCCCACTCCTCCACGGCATGATCCATCGTTCCTCGTTCCGGCGCTTGGCTCCGGGGGTGGTATGCGCGGGCGCGCCGAATGGTTCTCCGGCGGCGGCGCTTCGACGTTATTTTACGCGAGCGCAAGCTTCACAGCACCGTCATCATTCGGCGGCGGGCGCGCCTTTATTTTGGGGCGCTTCGGCCGGGAAGCGCCCGGCCAGGCCGCCATTCGGGGGGCAGCTTCATGTTCAGGCGTCAGATCGAGCAGCTCATCACGTCTTCCGGCGCCGAGGCCATCGCCGCCGCCTACTACGATTACGAAACCGAGACTTCCTGGAGCTTCCACGGCGCCCGGTGGTTCCACGCCGCCAGCACCGTCAAGGCGGCGCTTTTGGCGGCCGTCTTCGACGCCGTCGCGCGCGGCGAGTTCTCGCTCGAATCGCGCGTGCACGTGCGCAACCGCTTCCTGAGCGTCCACGACGGCGAGCCGTACCGCGTCCAGAGCAACCGCGACGCCAACAACACCGTCCACAACGCCATCGGCAAGACGCTCAAGGTCAAGCATCTGGCCCACCACATGATCGCCACGAGCAGCAACCTGGCGACCAACCTGCTCTTCGACATCATAGGCCCCGAGGCGGCCCGCGCCACCGTCGGGCGCCTGGGCATCGAGGGCATCGACGTGCGGCGCGGCGTCGAGGACGAGCGCGCCCATGCCGCCGGCATCAACAACCGCGTCACGGCGTTCGGGCTGCTGCGCCTGTTCCAGGCCCTGCACGAGAGCAAAGGCTTCCGGCCGGAGTACGCCGCCCGCATGATCGCCATCCTGGAGCAGCAGGAGTTCCGGCGCGGCATCCCGGCCGGGCTGCCCGAGGCCGTCCGCGACGCGGCTCGCATCGCCCATAAAACCGGCGAGATCTCGACCGTCGCCCACGACGCCGGGCTGGTGTACCTGCCCGGCCGCAAACCCTACGCCCTCGTCGTGCTGACCGAGTGGCCGCCTCGCGCCGACGGGCGCCAGGATACGGTGGCCGCCGTCTCGCGCCTCGTCTACGACGTGCTCACGGAAAACGAAGCCCCCCATGCCTGAGTTCAACAGCATACGTCTGCGCGTCGTGGACGGCTACAGCCTGCCCGAGCCTTACCGCGCCGCGCTTCGGCCGGGCGCGCTGCTCGCCGACGAGCACGGGCGCGCCCGCCGCCTGCCGCGCTTCTTCTACGAAGTCGATTCGCTTCTGACGGCTCGCGAAACCCAGCTCGCGCCCAACTTCGGCGTCTACGAGTTCATCCATACCGACCTGCGCGAGGCCGAGGTGCTGCGCGGCTTCCCGAAGTACCTGCCTTGCGCCATCGCGCTGACGGCCACGTACCTGAGCGTGCTCCGGCAGCGCGTCGGCACCTACGTGCACATCGCCGCCAACGGGGCCTACCGCAGCCCCGGCCACCGCCTCTCCGGGCGCGCCTCGGTGCACTGCTGGGGCACGGCCGTCAACATCTACCGCATCGGCGACGACATGCTCGACACGCAGGAATGCATCGATCAGTACGCCGCCGTCGTCCACGAAGTGCTGCCGGCCGTCTACACGCGCCCTTATGGGCACGGAATTGGCTTCTCGGACGATCATCTCCACTTTGACCTCGGCTACGTCAGCATGACCCCCCGCGACGCCGCCGGCGAAACCGCCCCCGAGACGGAACCCACGACGGCATGACTCCCGCTCCCGCCAAGGCGCCTGCTCCCTCGGACGGCAAATACGCCGGCCCGGGCCGCGCCCCGGCGCCGCTCCGGCGCCCGGCCATCGGCATGGAGGCCGAGTTCGCCCTTATCGTGGACGGGGCGCAGGTGCGCCCGGAGCAGCTTTTCCGCGACCCCCGCGACTTCCTGCGCGGCGACTACATGCACCGCGTCGGCACGTCGTACCACCTGCCCAACGGCGGCGCCGTCTACTTCGACACCGGCGTCATCGAGGTGGCTACGCCCGTCATCGAGATTGCCCGCGACTGCGCCGCCCGCGCGGGCCGCTCGCTCTGGGAATCGATCCTGTTTCTGCGGCAGGAACTCGACGCGTGGGAGCAACGCGCGGGCCGCCAGACGCGCCTGGTCGGCTTCAGCGCCCACTATAACGTTTCGTTCGATCCCGGCGCCGTCTTTCCGCCGGAGGAGCGCACCGTCGAGCGCCTGGCGCACCTGCTGGCGCATATCCTGCCCGCCCCGGTGATGCTGCTGGCCGCCAACAAACGCTCGACGGGCGTAGGCGTGCGCCCGCGCGGCGCCCGCATCGAGATTACGGTGGACTTTACCCCCAGCGCCGCCCTCATGATCGCCACGGGGGCGTTCGTGGCGGCCGTGGCGCGCGCCGTCATGGCGTGGCCGTCCTACGACCTGGGCATGCTGGAGCGGCGCGGCCTGCCCGTCATCGAGGGGTTTGCCCTCTCGCCCCACACGTCGCGCAAGGGCTGGCTGGCGCGGCACACCGGCTTTCCCGAGAACCCGTTCCTCGCCGACCCCGACGCGCCGCGCTGGAACGCCACGCAGGGCCTGGGCGGCCCCTCGCGCGGGGCGATGTCGCTGCGCCGGATCGCCCATGCCGTCTACACCGCCTTTCGCCCGGCGCTGGCTGAAGTCGCGGGGCCGTTTACGCGGCGCCTCATCGGGAACGTGCTCGCCGGGCGCGCGCCCTCGCTGCTCGACCTGCCCGACCGCCCCGACGCCTACGAGGACGTAGGCCGCCTCTGCCTCTGGGACAACCTGTTCCCCGAAGCCATGCTCGCCCGGTCGCGCTACGAGCGCGTGCTTATCCGCGCCATCAGCGGGCGGCGCCTGCGGCTCGGGCGCGACCTCTATACGCCGCGCGGCCTCAAGGGCTGGTCGGAGGTGGTCTTTCGCCGCGAGCGCGACGGCGCGACCGTCACGTTCTCCCTCGATTTTCTCGCCGAGCGCCTCGGACTGTGGGAAGCCACGCCGCAGCCTGCCGCCGCGCGCGCGTAGCCCCCTGTGGATTCTTCGTGCAGCGTTGCGTACCCTGTGCGCACGCGGTAACCTTCCGCCGCTCCCTCACGCACGCCCCCGCCGCCATGCTACGCCGCCTCGCCGCCGCCCTCCCCCTTCTGCTGCTTGCCCTGGCCCTGGCCGGGTGCGCCGCCCCCCGCAAAGCCGCCTCCGGACGCTTCGCGCACACGCGCGGCAAGGAGATCGTCGGCCCGGACGGCCGCCCGATCCTGCTGCGCGGCACGAACGTCGGCAACTGGCTGCTGCCCGAGGGCTACATGTTCCACTTCCAGCGCGCGGCGGCGGCCTGGCAGATCGACTTGCTGTTCCGCGAGCTGATCGGACCCTCCGAGACGCAGGCGTTCTGGCGCGCCTGGCAGGACGCATACATCACCCGCGCCGACATCGCACGCATGCGCCGTATGGGCATGAATCACGTCCGCGTGCCGTTCAGCTACAAGCTGTTCACCCCGGAGGCTTACCCCGGCGTCTGGATGGGGCCGGGCTTCGAGCTGCTCGACCGCATCATCGGCTGGAGCAAGGCCGAGGGCCTGTACGTACTGCTGGACATGCACGCCGCGCCCTGCGGCCAAAACGGCGAGAACATCGACGACGGCATCGGCTACCCGTGGCTCTACGAAAGCGAGGAGTGCCAGCAGCGCACCGCCGAGGTGTGGCGGCGCATTGCCGAGCGCTACCGCGACGAGCCCACCGTGATCGGCTACGACCTGCTCAACGAGCCCATTCCGCACTTCGAGAGTTACCAGCGCCTCAACCCCTACCTCGAACCCGTTTACAAGCGCCTCACGGCCGCCATCCGCGAGGTGGACCCCCACCACATTATCTTCCTCGGCGGCGCGCAGTGGGATACCAACTTCGACGTGTTCGGCCCGCCCTTCGACGGCAACCTGGTTTACAGCTTTCACCGCTACTGGGCGCCGCCCACGCCCGAGGGCATCCGCCCGTTCACCGATTTCCGCGACCGCCACAACGTCCCGATCTGGATGGGCGAGTCGGGCGAAAACACCGACGCGTGGGTCGATTCGTTCCGCGTGACGCTCGAAGCGGAGAACATCGGCTGGTCGTTCTGGCCGTACAAAAAGATGGACGCCACGGCGGGCATCGTCAGCTTCCCACGGCCGCGCTACTGGGAAGAGATCGTCGCCTACGAAAAGCTCATCGGCGCCCCCTTCGACGAGAAGCGCAAGGCGCGCCCCTCGGCCGAGCACGCCCGCGCCGCCCTGGCGGATCTGCTGGTGCAGATCCGCTTCGAAAACAGCCGCGTCAACCCCGGCTACGTGCGCGCCCTCGGCCTGACGCCCGCCTTGCCGTAGCGCCGCCGGCTTCCACTCCCGACACCCATCGCCATAGGGGGCATTACGGAGGACGCCCGAAGAGACAAAAAAATGGACGTTGACAGAGACAAAAACAGGGATACATTTGTCTTGCGTCCTCTCATCTATCTGCCTTCTGGTCGCTATGTCGGATTACGAAGCTTCCTATACGGAAAGCCACCCGTGGCTGACGTTCGACCTCAAGCTGCAACGTTTCCCGGCCCATATATGGTTGCTTCTGGGTGAGGCGCAGTCCAAGAGCGAACACTTGGTCGGAACGCCTCTTCTGCCGGAGGTCGCCGCGCGCCTGCATAGTGTGTATCTGGCTAAAGGCGCGCTGGCGACGACGGCCATCGAGGGAAACACGCTCACCGAAGAGGAAGTGCAGCGGTTCATCGAGGGCAAACTGAAGCTGCCTCCCTCAAAGGAATACCTCGCTCAGGAAGTGGGCAACATCGTCGAGGCGTGCAACAGCATCGGCGGCGGCATCCTCAGCGGCGAGCCTGCCGAGCTGTGCGTGGAGGATATTCTCAGGTACAACGAAATGGTCCTGAAAAGCCTTCCGCTTGGCGAAGATGTGACGCCCGGAGTCATCAGAACGCACAGCGTAGGGGTAGGCCGGTACAGAGGCGCGCCGGCAAGTGAATGCAGGAGCCTGCTGGAAAAGCTATGCCGGTGGCTCAGCAGCGAAAACCTAACCGGGCCGGAAACGCACAAAATAGCCTTCGGCATTCTGCGCGCCATCATCGCGCATCTCTACCTTGCGTGGATTCATCCCTTCGGCGACGGCAACGGTCGCACGGCCCGCCTCATCGAGTTCCAGATCCTGCTGTCCGTAGGCGTGCCCTCCACGGCGGCCCACCTGCTCAGCAACCACTACAACCTCACGCGAACGGAGTATTACCGGCAACTCGACCGGGCGCATCGTTCAGGAGGAGATGTGCATCCCTTTATTGTTTATGCCTTGCAAGGATTTATCGACGGGCTGAAGGAGCAGATCGACCTCATCAAAAGACAGCAGGTTATCGTGCACTGGATCAACTACGTGCATGATAGATTCCATGGTTTGGAACAGCAGACAGACAGCCGCCGCAAGAAGCTGGTGCTGGATCTGACGGATTATTTTATCGATCATGGGCGGGGGGTTCCGGTTTCCGCCGTCCGCCACGTCTCGCCCCGCATCGCCGAGCTTTATGCCAACAAGGGCGATAAGACTGTCAAGAGAGACGTGGACCTCCTGATCGATATAGGACTTATCAAAAGAACTGAGAAGGAGCTAACGCCCAATTTTGAGATCATGCTGGCATTTTTGCCCTCCCGCCGCACGGAACCTGCTTGACGTACGCGCCCTCGGCCTGACGCCCGCCTTGCCGTAGCGCCGGACGCGCGCTCGGAGCCGGCCCACGCTGCCGAAGACCGCGCCGCCTCATTGCTCGGCGGCTTCACGGTTTCTGCAAGTTCCCGCGTGTACGGGTTGCCCTTACACGCCGCGCCGCCAAGCCCCTACACGGAGCCGGGGAGTGGGCTTACGAACCCCTGCGCCGCCGATCCGTACCATAGAGGCAGCCGAAAGGCATTTCGTGTCGCGCAATACCTGTTACGACGAACTAATACTTGTTACAACGGCCTAATAGTTGTTGCGACAAGATTGGGTGAGGAAAACATGAAAAAGCTTTCTTTCTTGCTGGGCGCAGTGGTGCTCGTGGCCGCAGCGGCCGTCCCTCCGATCCGCTACACGTTCAAGCCGACGAGCAAAATCTGGGTCGAAGGCACGTCCACCGTGCACGACTTCACGTGCAAGGTCAGCAGCTTCACCGGCGCCGTCGAGGCCGACGGCGTGGCCGGGCTCAAGAAGGTAGACGTCTCGATCCCCGTCAAGCAGCTCGACTGCGGCAACAAGACCATGGACGGCAAGATGTACGACGCCCTCAAGCAGTCGGCGCACCCGGCGATCAGCTACACCCTCGTGAGCGCCGAGGCTACGGGCGGCCCGCAGAAGCATCAGCTCCAGACGACCGGCAAGCTGAGGATGGCCGGCGCCGAGCGCACCGTAAGCATGAAGGTAGAGGGCGCCGTGCAGCCCGACGGGCAGATCCGGTTCACCGGGTCGCTGCCGGTCTCGCTCAAGGAGTTCGACATGAAGCCCCCGACGGCTGCCCTGGGCGCGATCAAGGTCGGCGACCAGGTGGTGGTGCGCTTCGACGTGTACGCCGCCCCCGGCGCCGCCACGGCCGCCAACCAGTAGACTCCCCTCCCCCGCCCCCATGCCCCCCCTGCGCCGCCTCCTGATGCTCGTCGCCCTCGTTGCCGCTGTTGCGGCGGGGCCGGCTCGCGCGCAGATGCGCTACGTGCTGGCCGGCGGCGCGAAGTTCTGGATCACCGGCTCCTCGAACGTCAGCGGCTTCACCTGCGAGGCCGGCGACGTGAGCGGCGCCGGCGGCATCCCGGCGGCCCGCGCCGCCTCCCTGGAGGGGCTTTCGCGGCGGCAGGGCCTGGAAGCCGGCCTCAGCGTCGGCGCCCGCTCCTTCGACTGCGGCAACCCCAAGATGAACGCCGACCTGCGGAAGGCGCTCAAGGCGAGCGCCTTCCCGAAGATCAGCTTCGTCGTAGACCGCGTGGCGGTGGCCTCGGGCGCCGAACGCGCCGGCTGGACGCCCCTGGCCGTCGCCGGCCGGCTCTCCATCGCCGGGGCCGAGCAGTCCGTGACGATCCACGGCGAGGGGCGCGCGCTCGCCGACGGCGGTTTCCGCCTGCGCGGCAGCCTGCCGCTGCGCATGACCGACTTTGACATCGCGCCGCCGGTCGCCATGATGGGCCTGGTGCGCGCGCGCGACGAAATCACGGCGCATTTCGACGTGACGGCCGCCTGCGCCCCGGCGCAGCACGCCGACGCCGGCGAATGCCTGGCCTCGGCGCAAGCACGCTGAACGGCGCCGCCTGATGCAGCATCCACCAAACCACACACACAACCTCCCGTTATCTGCTATCCCTATGACCACTTTGCGACGCACTTTCTTTGCCCTCGCGGCTTTTGCCGTGCTGCTCCCGCTGGCCGCCTCGGCGCAGCCCAACATCTACCCCCAATACTTCCGCCCCTACGACCAGCGCGGCCTGAACGTGTTCGAGCCGACGAAGCTCGACACGGTAGGCTACGACGGCTTCAAGCTGAAGTGGGGCGCCGCCTTCACGCAGCAGTTCCAGATGCTCGACCATGAGAACACGGCCGCCGCGAACGTCGTCAACGGCGTCAACGCGAACGAGCTCATGAAGATCGGCGCGGGCTTCAACCTTGCCACGGCCAACCTCTACCTCGACGCGCAGCTTGCCGAAGGCGTCCGGGTCAACCTGACGAGCTACCTCTCGTCGCGCCACCACTCCGAGACGTGGGTCAAGGCCGGCTACCTCCAGATCGACGGCGCCCCGTTCCTCGGCGTCTCGGCCATCGACAACATCTTCCAGTACCTGACCCTCCGCGTCGGGCACATGGAGATCAACTACGGCGACCTGCACTTCCGCCGCACCGACAACGGCAACGCGCTCTACAACCCGCTCGTCGGCAACTACATCATGGACTCGTTCGCCACCGAGATCGGCGCCGAAGCCTACGTGCACGCCGGCCCCGTGCTGGCGATGGTCGGCATGACCGACGGCGAGATCCAGGGCAACGTGACCCGCCCGGACGACCGCGCCCCCTCGATCTTCGGCAAGCTCGGCTTCGACCAGCAGCTCAACGACGCCGTGCGCGTGCGCCTGACCGGCTCGGCCTACACCACGTCCAGCTCGATCAACAACACGCTCTACGGCGGCGACCGCGCCGGCAGCCGCTACTACCTCGTCCTCGAAAACACCCGCGCCACCACGAGCGCCAACTTCACCTCGGGCCGTATGAACCCCGGTCTCAACGACAAGGTGACGGCGCTCATGCTCAACCCGTTCATCAAGTTCGGTCCGGTGGAGCTTTTCGGCGTCGTGGAGCAGGCCAAGGGCCGCAACGCTGCGGAAACCTCCGAGCGGACGTGGAACCAGTACGGCGGCGAGGCCCTGTTCCGCTTCCTTCCGCGCGAGCAGGCGTACGTGGCCGGCCGCTACAACGTGGCCTCCGGCGAGCTGGCCGGCTCGGGCGCCGACGTGAGCCTCAACCGGTTCCAGGTGGGCGCCGGTTGGTTCGTCACGCCGAACGTGCTGCTCAAGGGCGAGTACGTCAACCAGAACTATGAGGACTTCCCGACCTCCGACATCCGCAACGGCGGCCGCTTCAACGGCCTCATGATCGAAGGCGTCATCGCGTTCTAAGGCAGGGCCGTTCTGCTTACAAGCCGGGGCGCTCCGACGGGGCGCCCCGGCTTTTGCTTGAGGGCCGGCGCCCGCCCGTGCAGCGCATGCCTTATCGTTGGCGATGGAGGCGAAAGCCTGTTTGAGGCCGGTTCATAGAAATAGAAAAGGCCCTGCCGAACAAGCGGCAGGGCCTTTTCTATGCCGAGGGCTTTACCGGCAGGGTTCGAGCGCCAGGTAGTGGCGCAGCCCCCGCGCGCAAAGCTCGTTCTCGATGGCGTTGAGCGCTTCTTCAACCTGCGCTCGCATGGTCTCCGTGTACGACGCCGCCGAGCGCTTGATGAGGCCGTAGGCGTGCCGGTAGTTTACCAGCAGGCGCACCAGCGACCCATCGTGCATCAGGGGCAGACCGTTCGGGAGATAAGCATTTCGCTTCATAAACTCCTCATTTGTAAGGATCAAGCGATACGACTGCTCCTCATACCCGCCCGCCCGGAAGCAGTCCCGCAGGGCGCCTCCAAGTTGCAAGCTCGTTACGGCCTGCTAGCCCTGCATCTTCTCGATGGCCGCGATCACCTCGGCGCTGTCGCGCTCCGGGTTGACTTCCTGGTTCACGTAGACGACCTCGCCCTTCTTGTCGATCACGAACGTCCAGCGCGCCGTCGTGACGCCCCGGTTCAGCTCGACTTCCTTGCCGTCCACGTTAGCCTTGAAGACGCCGCCGTCGCGGACCGGCACGCCGAAGGCGCGGGCAATCGCCCCGTCGCGGTCGGAGAGCAGCGGGAAGTTGAGGCGGTTCGCCTTGCGGAACACTTCCAGACCC
>CBDTTW010000071.1:0-14442 GCA_965363675.1 uncultured Rhodothermaceae bacterium | reverse complement strand
GTTCGGGTCGGGGCGGCCGTCTTTGTTGAACTCGTCCGACCAGACGAGCTTCCAGCCGTCGGGGGCCTGCGCGGCCGGGCGGGCGCCGCCGCACCCGGCGGCCGTCATCAGAAACAGGGCGAGCGCGCCCAGGCGTACGTACGTGTTCATCGGGGTATGGTTGCGTTGTTGAGGGGTGGCGGGGGTTGGCGGCGCCGGGCCGAAAGCTTCAGACGATGGGCTGCCAGCCGTTTTCGTACTCGCGGCTCCAGAGGCGCATGGCCGCCTCGTCGCCGAGGATGCGCCCGTTGGCCGGGTCCGTCGTGAGCGAGCGCCCGAGATCCTGCGCGATGTTGCCCAGGTGGCACAGCAGTACGCTTTTGTGGCCCTCCTCGATGGGCGCGTTCAGGCGCGCGCCCGTCCGGACGCCGTCGAGGAAGTTGGCGACGTGCAGATCCGTCATGGCGTCCGCCCCGACGGTGTTCAGCCCGTCCGTGCCCTGCTTCGCCGTCACGCGGCGCACCTCCTTGTTGTCGAGGCCGTAGCGGATGTAGCCGTCGCGGTCGATGAGGATGCTGCCGAGCGTGCCGATGAGCAGCGCGCCGCGCCCGCGCTCGTAGACGGGGTAGCCGTTGCAACTGCGCCCCTCCCAGGTGATGGTTTTGCCCTCCGGAAAGTCGAGCGTGAGGATCTGCGTGTCGGCGAACTCCCAGTCGTCGCGGTAGTGGTAGCGCCCGCCGTTCGAGGAGACGCGCACCGGGAAGTCCACGCCGAGCGCCCAGCGGCTGAAGTCGATCTCGTGCGTGCCGTTGTTGCACGCCTCGCCCGTGCCCCAGTGCTTGAACCAGTGCCAGTTGTAATGCACCAGGTTATCCTGATAGGCGCGGCGCGGGGCCGGCCCCTGCCACAAATCGAAGTCCAGCCAGTCGGGGACGGGCGTGGGCTTGCCCTCGCCGATGGGGCCGCGCTTGTTGGCGTACCACGTCTTGGCGAGGTACACCGCGCCGATGGCCCCGTCGCGGATCTCGCGCACCGCCTCGATGGACTCGGGCGAGGAGCGCTGCTGCGTGCCCATTTGCACCAGCTTGCCGGTTTTGCGCTGCGCCTGCACCAGCATCTCGCCTTCGCGCGGGTTGTGGCCGCACGGCTTCTCGACGTAGACGTGCTTGCCGGCCTGCAAGGCCAGCATCGCCGCCGGGGCGTGCCAGTGGTCGGGCGTGGCGATCAGCACGGCGTCTACGTCGCTTTTTTCGAGCGCCCGCCGGAAGTCCTTTTCGGTTTGCGGCGCGCGGGCGCCTTTCTTGACGAGCGCCGCCTGCGTCTTTTCAAAGACGCGGCGGTCCACGTCCGAGACCCACGTCACCTCGGCATGCGGCGAGAGGGCGAAGCTCGTTGCGACGGCCTCGCCGCGGCTGTTCGTCCCGACGGCCAGCACGCCCACGCGCTCGTTGGCGCCGACGATGCGGGCGTAGCTGGAGGCCGGCATGGCGAGCGCCGCCCCGGCGCCCAGCAACGACGTTTTGAGGAAGGCGCGGCGGCCCAGGGTATGCAGGTTCATAGCGGCGGGGTCCGGTTAAGGCGTAGGAAGGTTCGGAAGGCGCCAGGGGGCGCGGGCTTCGTTGCGCAACAGGGCATTGGCCTCGGCGTCGCCGGCGAAGGCGTTGGCGGCGGCGTCCCACGTCAGCGTACGCCCGGTGCGGTAGGCGATGTTGCCCATGTGGGCCAGCGTCGCCGCTTTTTCGCCGACGGCGGGCGGGCAGGCGGGGGTCTCGCGGGCGCGCACGCACCGCACGAAGTCGGCGGCGTGCGCCCCGAGCCCGTCGTTGTGGATGCGCTCGCCCAGGGGCACGGCCTCGACGGGGGTTTTGCTGCCGGCGTCCGGCCGCACCTGCCACTGATGCCGCGACGCGAGCATCTGCCCGTCTGCGCCCGTGAACGCGATGCCGTGCGTATCGTCGGTGTTGCTGACGAACGGGCCGTTGTGCTGCCACGAGCAGTGCTCCCAGACGAACAGGCGGTCGCCGAAGTCGTAGGCGATGCTCACCGTATCGGGGGGCTGCCCGCCTTCGCGGATGCCGAGGTACTCGCCGCCCATGGCCGAGATGGTGCGCGGCGCGGCGTCGGGGTAGGCCATGAACAGCATGTCCATCAGGTGCACCCCCCAGTCGGAGACGAGGCCGCCGCCGTAGTCCCAGAACCAGCGCCAACTGCCGTGGAAACGGCTCTCGTTGAAGGCGTGCGCCGGGGCCGGCCCCAGCCACAGGTCGTAGTCTACGCCCTCGGGCGCGGGCGCGTCCGGGCGCTGCGCCGGCGGCCGCCCCCAGCTCGACCAGGCGCGCACCAGGCGCACCTGCCCCAGCTTGCCGGACTGCACGTACCCGATGGCATCGCGCCAGAGGGGGGCGCTGCGCTGCTGCTGCCCGATCTGCACGACGCGGTCGTAGGCGGCGGCGGCCTGCGTAATGGCGCGGCACCCGGCGATGTCGTTCGCCATGGGCTTCTCGCAGTACACGTCCTTGCCGGCCCGGCAGGCGGCTACGGTGATGTAGGCGTGCCAGTGGTCCGGCGTCGCAACGACGAGGGCGTCGAGGTCCTGGTCGTCGAGCAGGCGGCGGAAGTCCTTCACGAGCGCCGGCTTGCGCCCCGTGGCGGCCTCGACCTTAGGGCCTTCCTCGGCCAGCACGGCGGCGTCCACGTCGCAGAGCGCGGCAATTTCGACGCCGGGCTGCCCGAGGAACGCGCGCATGACGCCGCCGCCCCGGCTGTGCAGGCCGACGACCCCGAGGCGCACGCGGTCGCTCGGCGGCCCCAGTGGGGCGGCGGCCCCGAAAGCCGGAGCGGCCAGCCCGGCCCCTGCCATGAACGCGGCCGAGCCTTGCAGAAAGCGGCGGCGGGTGGTGCGAACTTCCGACATAGGGATCACCGGGTTTGAACGTTGAGCGTGGCGGTGGGGCTTTCGGCCCATCCGTAGCGGACGGCGCGGGCGCGCACCGTGGCGGGGCCGTCCACCGTAACCGGGCCGGTGTAGAGCAGCCAGTGCGCCTCGTCGCCCGCCTCCAGCGTATAGGCCACCGAGGCGCCGGGCGTGGGCGCGCTGATGCTGACCACCGTCTGAGCGCCGGCGCGGCGCGACGTGATCGCCGGGAGGGCCGTGCGCGGCTGGATGCCGTTCGGCCAGAACTGGTTCGCCAGTTGCGGCTCCGGCGTGCGCCCGAGGTCGTTGGTTTCGCGCTGCCACGTCTCCAGCTCGCGGCGCATGCGCTGAAGGGTTTTGGCGTGCTGCGGGTCCGCGGCGAGGTTGCGCACCTCGTGCGGGTCAGCCTGGAGGTCGTA
Organism: uncultured Rhodothermaceae bacterium; assembly: GCA_965363675.1. Taxonomy (GTDB): domain Bacteria; phylum Bacteroidota; class Rhodothermia; order Rhodothermales; family DASSAV01; genus CBDTTW01. Next base: position 11,130 of record CBDTTW010000071.1, on the reverse strand, counting down.
AAGCTCCTCGGCAGGCTTGGTCGGGGCGAACCAGAGCGCCTGCACCGCGTCGAGCTTGCCCTCGGCATGGAGCCGCGTCAGCTCCTGCATCATGGGCATGCGGTTGCGGTAGGCCAGCTCCTGGACGTAGGGCAGATCCGGCCGGAAGTTGCGGATGTACTTGAAGCGCGCGTCGCGGACGGCCCGCTGCATGTCCACGGTTTCGTCCATGCGGTCGCGCGCGGCGAAGATGTAGTCGCGGGGGGCGGCCGAGGCGGCCTGCGGCCCCAGGAAGGCGCGGCCCTGCATGTGGCGGGGCGGCGCCAGGCCCGCGAGCGAGAGCACCGTCGGGGCGAGGTCCACGAAGCTGACGAGGCGCTCGTCAACGGCCCCCGGCTTGAGCTTACCCGGCCACCGCACGATCAGCGGCACGTGCAGCCCGGAGTCGTAGAGTTCGCGCTTCATGCGCGGCAGCCCGTCGCCGTGGTCGCTGTAAAAGAAAATGATCGTCGAGTCGAGCAGGCCCGCCTCGCCGAGTTCCTGAAGCAACCCGCCTACCCAGGCGTCCATGCGCGCGATGTTGTCGTAGTGGCGGGCGATGTCGGCGCGAACGGTGGGGGTATCGGGGTAGTAGGGCGGCAGGGAGACCTGCGCCGGATCGGTCGTGGCGGTTTCGTTCGGGTTAGGCCATACCTGGCTTTCGTGGGTGCGCGTCGAGTTGAACACGGCAAAGAACGGCTGCCCCGGCTTGCGGCCGCGCCAGTGGGCGGTTTTGCCGGAGGCGTCCCACGCCGTGAGCGGCTGGCGCTCGTCGGTAATCGGGGCGAACTGGTAGTCGGTCTTGCTGTTGTTGCTCGTGTAGTAGCCGGCGGCGCGGAGATATTCCGTAAACGCCTTCACCTGGGGCGGCGGCACGGCCCAGTAGGGCTTGTGCGTGGGCATCTCCTGATACGAGCGCATGTGGTGCGCCCCAATGGCCGTTTGGTACATGCCCGTGATGATGGCGGCGCGGCTCGGGGCGCAGACGCCCGCCGTCGTGAAGGCGCGCGTATAGCGCCGCCCCTCGGCGGCCAGCCGGTCGATGTGGGGGGTGCGCGCCAGCGGGTCGCCGTAGGCGCCCAGGCGCGGGCTCATGTCCTCGACGGTGATCCAGACGATGTTGGGGCGTGCGGAAGGTTGCGCTTGCGCCGCCGGGGCCGCCGCAAGCGCGAGCGCCAGGGCGACCAGAAGCTTGAAGGAGCGTTGCATGGGAGATGCCGCAGGATGCGCAGCGGCTGCGAGACCGCCGCCAAAGCGAGGCGCGAGCGTAGGGCGCGCGCTCCGGACCGCCTCGTGCCCGGAGCGCGCCGGAGTGCGTTACCGGTTGCCGACGAGCAGCAACGTCGGGTCCATCATGTAGCGGCCGAACTCGGCGCCGTAGATTGCCAGGCCGCCCGGAAGCGCCTCGGGGACCTCCAGCCGGAGGACCAGTTCCCCCTCGGCCGCCGCCTTGCGCAGCGCCGCCGCCGGCAGCGCCACGCTCACGCGCTCGCCGTAGGAGCCGGCCTCGCGCAGCTTGCGGTCGCGGAGCTGGTAGTGCCACGAGAGGATGCCCCGGTGGTCGGCCGGGTCGTCCTGCAACGCAAACGTCCCCGCAGGCTCGCCGTTGACCCGCACGACGACCATCGAGGGGAAGCGCGTCTCGTCGGTCATCGGGTAGGCGTTGGGGTTGCGGCTCGGGTCGAGCGTGCCCAGGCCGCGCATGTAGTCGCCCTCCATCTTGCCCGTATCCGGGCGGTCCTTGCCGAAAAGCTGCTTGGCCGAGGCTTCGAGCAGCAGGTGGCCGCTCGTGAGCACGCCCGCGTCGAGGTTCTTCGGCCACGCCACGCGGTACTCGAAGTAGCCCGAGCCGGCGCCGTTGACCTTTTTGCCGTCGAGCACGTCCCACTGCTTGGCCGACCACTGCTGCGCCTTGAACGCGCCGGGCGCAAACCGGATGACGCGGGCGCGCTTGCCGCCTTCCAGGGCGATCTCGTCGGGCAAGGCGCCCTTGACGATGAACGTCGTAAAGTTGCGGTGGAGCACCTTGCCGGCGGCGTCCTCCAGGCGCAAGGCCAGCACGGCCACGGCCGGTTCCCTGGGCATCGTCACGCGGAGCGGTTCGAGGTCCTCGTGCATCCACGCCTTGAAAGGCACGGCGCGGCTGGAGGCGGCGTACGTATGGCGCACCCCGAGGGCGTCCCAGCCGTAGAGTTCGGTGCGCAGGATCAGGCTCTGGCCGTGCGCCGCCGCGTCCGTCATGAACGAGGCGAAGAGCGGCACGTCCACCGCTTCGCCGGTTTTCACCTCGCGGCTCAGGCTGTCGCCGATGGCGATGTAGAACGGCGCGTGCAGATCCCGGAGCGACATCCCCTCGACCAGCTCATCCAGGCCGGTGAACTTCTCCGAGCGGTCGAAGCGCCAGTAGCCGTTCCACTCGTTGATCACGTCGTGATGCTCCGTGTAGAGCCACCCGGCGATTTTCGGGTGGCGGCGGAAGGCGTTCACGGCGCGGTGGTAATCCCACGTATAATCCACGTCGCCGGTGCTGCCCTCGTAGCCCCAGACGTTGCCGAACTCGCTGTTGATGTTGGGCTGCCCTCCCTGCTTGAACCGCTTCTCGAAGTTCCACTGCGCGCCGGGGTAAGTATCGCGGGAGATCTGCGCCAGCGTGCTCTCCCACATCCAGCCGGGCAGGTAGTGATGCCACGAGTTGATGTCGGTCTCGGTATGGCCGATGCCGCAGCAAACCGAGTTGTCCTCGACCAGGCGCGTGCCGTCGAGGCTCTTGGCGAGGCGGTACATCGAGGCGACCCAGTCCTGCGTCTCTTCCGTGTAAACGCGCCGGTCGCCCTGCTGCGTGAACAGGCCCCACGTCTCGTTGAAGGGCACCCACGCAAAAATCGAGGGGTGGTTGTAGTCGCGCTGGATCTGGCGGCGCATCGTGTAGGTGACCTCGCTGCGCATCTCGGGCGTCGGCTCGCCCCAACTGTTGGGCGTGTCGGCCATGATGAGCATGCCCAGGCGGTCGGCCCAGTAGAGCTTGCGCGGCACTTCGACCTTGATGTGCACGCGCATCGCGTTGAGCCCGATTTGCCGGGAGCGCAAAATCTCGTCGCGCATGAAGGCGTCCGTCGGGAAGGTGTAGAAGCCCCCCGGGTGGTACGACTGGTCGAGCGTGATTTGCAGGTACAGCGGCTTGTTGTTGAGCGCGATGTACGGAATGTCCGTGCCCGGCAGGTTCACGACCGAGACCTTGCGCATGCCGAAATACGTCTTGACGGCGTCCGGGCGCAGATTGCCGCCGCCGAGCGTGGCCTCGACCTGGTAGAGGTAGGGGTCGTCGAGCGTCCAGAGGCGGGCGTTCGGAAGGCTCACCTCGAAGGTGTGCTCCTGGGCGCCGGCGGGGATGGTCTGCCGCAGGCTGGGCTGCGCCAGGGCGCCGCGCTCGAACTGAAGCCCGAGCGTGAGCGCCGAGGGAGCCGGCTCGGCCAGCATCGCCCGGACGCGCACCGTGCCGGCGTCGATGTCGGGCGTGAAGTGGATGCCGGCCAGGTAGGCGCCGCCGCGCGCCTCCAGGTAGGGCGTCTGCCAGATGCCGCGCGCCTGCCCGTAGCCCTGCTTGCCTTCGAGCTTGAAGTCGTGCGGCGAGTCGTCCACCCGCAGCACGAGCTGTTGCGGGCGGCCCGGCGTCAGGTGCGGCGTCAGCTCGAAGTCGAAGGGCGTATAGCCGCCCTGATGCGCGCCGAGCAGCTTGCCGTCGAGCCAGGCCGTGGTGCGCCAGTCCGAGGCGCCGATAACCAGAAAGACGCGCTCGCCTTGCCAGCCGGCCGGGACGGTGATGCTGCGGTGGTACCAGCCTATCGGGGCTTCGTCGGGCACGCCCGACAGCTCGGAGCCCCACGGAAACGGAACCTGGATGGTAAGCGGGAAGCCCGAGGGGTCGCGCGCCCAGCCCTGGCTTTCGCCCACGTTCTCCTTGTCGAAGCGGAAGCGCCACGGGCCGTTCAGGTTGACCCACGCGGCGCGCTCGTAGTCGGGGCGGGGGTGCTCCGGCAGCGGAATGGCCGCCGAGTCGGGGCGCTGGGCGGCGGCGGGGGCGGCAAAGCTTGCCAGCAAAAGCAGCAGCAGCAGCATGCAGCGAAAAGGCATGGGAAGACGGGTCATGGCGTGGCGAAGTGGGGACGGTTGATAGCGCTTTCGGCGCCATCAGAAAGGTCGGGCTTCCGCCGCGCTTTCACAAGTGTAATTTGCCCGAAGCGCGCGCGCCGGGGGCGGCGCCCGCCCGGCGTACCTTACGGGGCGAGCTTCCGGAAACGCCTCCGGCCGCGCTCATCCCCCTACCCCGAGAGCGCCCATGCGAACCGCTCTGCTGCTTGTGCTTGCCGCGCGCCTGGCCGCGTGCGCCCCGCCGCCGCCCGCCGCGCCCGGCTACGGCGCCGACCCCTTCCTCGACTCGTTGCAGCGCCGCACCTCCGATTGGTTCTGGGACACGACCGACCCCGCCACCGGCCTAACGCCCGACCGCTGGCCCACCCCCTCGTTCTCCAGCGTGGCGGCCATCGGCTTCGCCCTGACAGGCTACCCGGTCGCCGCCGAGCGCGGCTTCGCGCCGCCCGCCGAGGCCCGCGCGCGTGTGCTGGCGACCCTGCGCTACCTCTGGCAAGCCCCGCAGCACGACGGGCCTACGGCCGTCACGGGCTACAACGGCTTCTTCTACCATTTCCTCGACATGCAGACCGGCAGCCGCTTTGCCCGGGTCGAGCTGTCCACCATCGACACGGCCCTGCTGATGGCGGGCGTGCTGTTCTGCCAGAGTTACTACGCCGGCGACCATGCCGAGGAGCGCGAAATCCGCGACCTTGCCGAGCGCCTGTACCGCCGGGTGAACTGGCAGTGGGCCGTCGTGCGCCCGCCCCTGGTCAGCATGGGCTGGCATCCGGAGACCGGCTTCATCCCGCACGACTACGAGGGCTACGACGAGGCCATGATCCTTTACATGCTCGCCCTCGGCTCGCCGACGCACCCCATCGCGCCGGAGGCGTGGCCCGCCTTCACGCGCACGTACCGCTGGGCCGACTTCTACGGCTACGAGCACGTCAACTTCGCGCCGCTCTTCGGCCACCAGTACTCGCACATCTGGATCGACACGCGCGGCATCCGGGACGCCTACATGCGCGACCGGGGCATCGACTACTTCGAGAACGCTCGCCGCGCCGCGCGCAGCCAGCACGCCTACGCCGCAGACAACCCCGGCGGCTGGCGGGGCTACGGCCCGCTCGCCTGGGGCCTGACGGCCTGCGACGGCCCCAAAGACACCACGCTCACGCTCGACGGGCGCACCCGCGCGCTGCGCACCTACTGGGCGCGCGGCGCGGCCCACGGCGAGATCCACGACGACGGCACGCTCGCCCCGACGGCCGCCGGAGGCTCCCTCCCGTTCGCCCCGGAAATCGCCCTCCCGGCGCTCAAGCACTTCCGCGACCGCTACGGCGACCGCCTCTACACGCGCTACGGCTTCCTCGACGCGTTCAACCCGACGCTCCGCGACACGAGCGTGCGCGTGCTGCGCGGGCGCATCGACCCGGAATACGGCTGGTTCAACCCGGACTATCTGGGCATCGACCAGGGGCCGATCCTGCTCATGATCGAGAACTACCGCAACGGCTTCGTCTGGGAAACGATGAAGCGCAACCCGCACCTCGTGCGCGGGCTGTGCCGGGCCGGGTTCACAGGCGGATGGCTGGAGGGCCGCTGCCCCTGAGCCGGCCTACGGCCGCCCGAGCGTGACCTTGATCGGCGCCCCGAGGGCTTCGGCCGTGCGGTTGAGGTAGTCCCACCAGGCTTCCACATTCGGCACGGCGCCTGCGGCTGTCCAGGCGGCGCCTGCATAGCTCACGAGCGGCTCGCCGGGGGCCGCCGTGGCAATGACGAGGTAGTGGTCGTCGGTCTCGCGCATTTCGACGAGCCGCTCGCGGGGCACGAGGAAGCCCGACCCGAGGGCGCCGTGGCCGCCTCCGGCCCGGTCGACCGGCCCCCACGCGCTCAGCCACGCCCACGGCAGGCCGCTGCGCATCGACCCGACGAGGCCCTCGCGCTTGACGACGCCGAGGGCCGCCTGCATGCCGGGCGCGCCTCCCCGAAACGTCGTCTCCTGGCGGTAGAGTTGACGCCCGGCGTCTATCGTGATGCGCCGCACCTCGGTGATCTCCCGGCCCCCGACTTCGTAGGGGTCGTAGGTCAGCTCGACGACGGTGCGCACCGGCCCGGCCGCCAGAATCCGGTAGCCGGCAAAGTTGAGCGCCCGGTGCAGCTTGCCTTCGTGCCATACGGCCGTGCCGCCCGAGCCGAGCGTGGGGCCGACCTTGTAGAAGTCCGCGCCCTCGCCGGTGTCGGTGTGGTAGTTGTCGGGCTTCCGGCGGGCGTACCACGCGTCGATGACGAGCTTCGGGGTGCGCTTGAGCCAGATGTCCACGCCGCTGCTTTTGAGGTCTTCGAGCTTCCAGAGGCCCTTGCCGTAGGTGCGGAAGGCGATGCGGTCGTTCTCCCACGCCACATCGTCGCGCTCGGCCTTGTGCGCGGCGAACGTCCGCGCAGGGTAAGGCTGCGCCGGGGCCTGGGCCTCGATGCGGAAGCGCCGCTGCTCGCGCGCCCGGAAGTCGGCCTGAAACACCAGCTCGTCGGGGCGGCCGTCGCCGTCGGCATCCACCACCTGCGAGGGCGCTTCGGCGCCCGTGGCGGCCTCTACGACGCGCACGCGCCCGGCGGCAAAGCCCGGCAGCGCCGACCACGCCACGGACAGCGTTTCGTCGGGGCGGTCGAAAGCCAGGGGGTTTTCGGCCAGCACGCTTACGGCGGCAGGTTGCGCCCCGGCGGCGGCGGCCAGGGCAAAGGTCAGGGCGACCCACAAAAGGCGTGAGGCGGTGCGGAGCATGGCGGCAAGCGCGGGGTGAGCAGGGGCGAACCCTTCAAGATAACGCCTCCCGCGCCGGAACGGCGCCGCTTCCTGCGGGGACCCGCAGCCTTTCCCGCGCGTTTATACACATAGCTTACCCATACCCTCCCTTAAGCTCCAACGCCCATGTGCGGACGCATCGCCGCCACGACGCCCCCCGACGCGCTCGCCCGCGCCTACCCGGCGGTGCGCAAAGCCGACCTCCTGGAGCAGTTCCGGGAGCCGCGCTACAACCTGACGCCTTTGGCCCCGCTTCCGGCCATTCGCTCCGGCCCCGACGGCGCGGAGTGGGCCGCCCTGCGCTGGGGCCTCGTGCCTTCGTGGGCCAAAGACGACGCCGGCGCCGCCCGCCTCATCAACGCCCGCGCCGAGACCGCCCACGAGAAGCCCTCGTTCCGCAGCGCCTTCGCGCAGCGCCGGTGCCTGCTGCCGGTCAGCGGCTTCTACGAATGGCAGCGCAGCGGCGGCCCCCCGCAGCCCTACTACGTCTACCTCCGCGACGGCGAGCTGATGGCCCTCGCCGGGCTCTGGGAACGCTGGCGTACGCCCGAAGGCGGCTTTCTGGAAACCTGCGCCGTGCTGACGACCGAGGCCAATGCGCTCATGGCCCGCATCCACGACCGCATGCCCGTCCTGATCGCTCCGGAGGAGCAGGAGGCCTGGCTGTGCGCGCCCCACGCCGAGGCGCTGCGCCCGCTCTTGCAGCCCTACCCCGACGACGCCCTGGCAATGCACGCCGTCAGCCCGCGCATGAACCGCGCCGGCTACGACGACCCATCGTGCACCGCCCCGGCCCCCGCCACTGCAAGCCTGTTCTAGCCGTCCGCTGCGCCGGGGCTTCATACCGCTGCGCGAATAATCGTGACATGCCTGCAACTTATCCCCGGATCGCGGAGCCTTTTGACGTTTCAGATCATGGAGAAGAGCGTCGCGCGCGGACGGCCGTACTGCGGCCTTTCGGCGCCGCTCCGGCGACGGGGGCTTTGCCGAGCGGCATCGACGCGCCTACCCCAACCTGAAACCGAGGCCAACCGCATGGATAACTACCATCTCCTCCACGAAGGCGACCGGTGGAAGCTGACCCGGGAGGGCGCCTCCCGCGCTACGAAAACCTTCGAGACGAAGGACGAAGCGATGCAGTTCAGCACCAACCACGTAAAGCAGAACGGCGGCTCCCTGAAGATCCACAAGCAGGACGGGTCTATCCAGGAGGAGCGCACCTACCCCTCCAGCGCCGACCCGAAGGACATACCGGGCTGATCGGTCGTAACGTCGCGTGCACGGACGAAGGGCCGCCTCAAAGGGCGGCCCTTTGGCGTATCGGCTTCCGATGAACCGGCGCCCCTAGCGCGCCCCGGGCAGCGGCGAGGCGCCCCGGCGCCAGGCGGCTGCAAGGGCCAGCAGGAACGCGGCCGCGCCGACGGCCAGGGCGGCCGTGAGGGCGGGCGCGCCGGGGCCGTTGCGGGCGTAGATGCCGGCGAAGGCCCACACCAGCACCGCCGCGAACGCGGCGTCGCCGGTGCGCCACAGGAACGCCGCGCCGATGGCGGCGACAGCCGCCGTCAGCAGCGGCGGCCACACGGCCGAGCCCTCCCACCCCGCCGCCGCCAAAGCCACGGTGATGTTGAGCGCCGTCGCTACGCAGAGCCACGCCAGAAACAGCGCCGCCGGCACACCCAGCGTCCACCGCTCCGAGGGGGTCATCCCGATTTCTTCCAGGCGCACATACAGCCAGACGAGGCTTGCCAGAATGCCGACGATCACGACGACGGCCGGCCCGAACTGCCGGTTCAGCCACGGGATCTGCCAGAGCCCGTTGAGCAGGTTCGCGGCGATGAACGGGGCGGCGAGCGCATCGTAGCGCGGGCCGCGGCCGCTCGGCAGCGCTTGGCGCCCTGCAAAGACGAGCACGCCGATAAAGATGACGCTCCAGATGGAAAACGCCCACCCCGCCGGCGTTACGCCCGTCGGGACCGCATCCGAGACGGCGCCCGTCCGGACGCCGAACAAGAGGCCCGCCCCGGCAAGCGCGTTGAGGCCGACGTTGAACAAGGCCGCCGCTACGACGGCCGCCTGGCGCGTAATTCCGGACATGAGCAGCAAAGGCTGGTGACACGCGGCGACTACCGGTAAGGTATCGCCCCCAGGCCCCGCGCGCAATCGCCCGCCGCGCCCGGCGTGGGCGGGGCAAAAAAGCGCGGCGCCCTCTTGACATACCTTGCGCTGCAAGGTATACTCAATACATAGCGAAACAATGTATTGCTTCTCTATGCAAAACCCTCCGGGCGTTTGCCCGCTTTCCACAAGCCGCCGCGCCGATGAGCATCAACAAAGACCTGGTCGCCGCCTCTTCGACGCCGCTCGTGCTCGCCATCCTGGCCGAGGGCGACAGCTACGGCTACGCCATCCTCAAGCGCGTCCGCGACGTGTCGGGCAACGCGCTCGACTGGACGGACGGGATGCTCTATCCGGTGCTCCACCGTCTGGAGCGCTCCGGCCTCATCGAATCCCGGTGGGAGCAGGCCGGGGCCGTCCGGCGGCGCAAGTACTACCGCCTCACCGAGGACGGGCGCAAGCAGCTTGCCGACGAGCGCCGCCAGTGGAACACCGTCGATCAGGCGCTGCGGCGGGTGTGGTCGGCCGTGGACGATTACACCAGCGCCGCCGCGCGCCCCGTTCCCCTCACCCAACTGAGACTATGCATATGGACCTGAAACCCTCGGGCGACCCCGCCGCGGGTTCGCTCGACGAGCAGATCGGCGCGTGGCGGGCGCACCTGCGCCGCAGCCGCGCCGTCGCCGCGCCCGACGCGGAGGAGTTGGAAGACCATCTGCGCGAGCAGATCGCCTCGCTCGGCGCGCACGGCCTCTCCGAGGACGAAGCGTTCCTCGTGGCCGTCAAGCGCATGGGCGCCATCGACGCCCTGACGCGCGAGTTTGCCCGCGAGCACTCGGACCGCCTCTGGAAGCAGCTCGTCCTCTCCGGCGAAGCCGGGGACGGAGCCGCCGCAGCGCCGGAAGCCGGGGCGTCCCGGAAGATGTGGGCGGCGCTTGGCCTGGCCGTGGCGGCGGGCGCCGCCGTCAAGGCGCCGGAGCTGTTCGGCGTCTCGCTCGACGGCGACGAACTCTTCTACGTGCGCAACCTCGCCTTTTTCGTCCTCCCGTTTATTGCGGTGTATTTCGCCTGGGAGCGTCCGCTGCCTCGGGCCGGGCGCCTCGGGCTGGCCGCCGCGTTCGCCGGGGCGGCCGCGCTCGTGAACGCCTTCCCGTTTGCGCCCCAAAGCCACACGGCCCTCCTGACCGCAATCCACCTGCCCATTGTGCTGTGGCTGGGCGTCGGCGTCGCCTATACCGCCGGGCAGTGGGTCGGGAGCGAGCGGCGCATGGACTTCATCCGCTTCACCGGCGAGGCGTTCATCTACTACGTTCTGATCGGCCTCGGCGGCGGCGTGTTCATCGCTATGACCCTCGCCCTGTTCCAGGCCATCGGCATCGACCTGGAGTCGGTGGTGGGCGCCTGGATCGCCCCGTGCGGGGCCGCCGGGGCCGCCATCGTGGCGGCCTGGCTCGTCGAAGCCAAGCAGAGCGTCATCGAGAACATGGCGCCCGTGCTGACGTGGATCTTCGCGCCTCTGTTTGCCCTGGCGCTGCTGGCCTTCCTCGGCGCGATGCTCTGGACCGGGCGCGGCATCGACGTGGCGCGCGAGGTCCTGATCGCCTTCGACCTGCTGCTCGTGGTGGTGTTCGCCCTGCTGCTCTACTCGGCCTCGGCCCGCGATCCGCTTGCGCGGCCGGGCTTGCTCGACTGGGTGCAACTGACGCTCGTCGGGGCGGCCCTCGCCGTGGACGCGCTGGCGCTCTGGGCGGTGGGCGCGCGCATCTCGGACTTCGGGTTCACGCCCAACCGCATGGCGGCGCTCGGCCTGAACGTGGCGCTGCTGGTCAACCTCGGCGGGGCGGCCTACCTGTACGCCCGGTTCGTCCAGGGCCGCGCAGCCCTGCTGCGGCTGTGGCGCTGGCAGATGTTCTACCTGTACGTGCTGGCGGCCTGGGCGGCCATCGTGGCCTTCCTGTTCCCCATCGTGTTCGGCTTCGCCTGAGCGGTCATACCCACTTGAGCTTGCCCGCCAGCAGCGAGCGGTCGATGGGCGGAAGCTGCGTATAGATGCGCGGCGAGGC
>CBDTTW010000070.1:0-14614 GCA_965363675.1 uncultured Rhodothermaceae bacterium | reverse complement strand
TGGAGGCGGAGAAGGCCGCCGCTGAAGCCGCCGCCGCCGAAGCTGCCGCGCCGGCGGCTGCCGCCGCGCCGGAGGCTGCTGAGACCCCTGCCGAGGAAGCCGCTGCGACGCCCGCTGCTGAGGCTGCTGAAGCCCCCGCCGCCGAGGCGCCCGGCGCTCCGGAAGCCGACGCGCCGGAAGCCGGTGCGGCGGAAGCCGGTGCGGCGGATGAGGCCGAAAAGCCCGCCGAGGGCTGAGCGCATTTTGACGGCTGCCATGACCCCCCCGGACGCTGAAGCTTTGGTGCTCATTGGTAGGGTCGTGCGGCCGCATGGCGTGCGCGGCGAGATCAAGGTGCTGCCCGAGACGGACGACCCGGCGCGCGTGCAGGCGCTCGGAGGCCTCTGGCTCGGCGCCCGCCCGGACCGCGCCGTGCGCCGCGAGGTCGAGAGCGTGCGCGCGCAGCCCACAAGCCGCGGCCTCATGCTGATTTTCCGCCTGCGCGGCGTAGACACGCGGGAGGCCGCCGAGGCGCTGCAAAAGCAGTCGGTGTACTGCCCCGAGAGCGATTTGCCGCCGCTGGAGGCAGACGAGTTCTTTTTGCACGACCTGATCGGCCTACCGGTGCTCTCCGAAGACGGGACGCCGCTCGGGACGCTCGTGAGGGTGCTGGAGCTTCCGGCGCATCCGGTGTACGTGGTGCGCCTGGAGGACGGCCGCGAAGCGATGGCCCCGGCCGTGCCGGAAATCGTGGTGGAGGTCCAGCCCGGCAGCCGCATCGTGATTCGGCCCCTGGAGGGCCTTCTGGATTAGAAAGTTGTTCTTTGCAAACGCAGCAGCGCCGCGCAGGAGCCGGGGCGAAACATGAGAATCGACATCGTCACGGCGCTCCCGGCGCTGGCCGCCGAGCCGCTGGAGCACAGCATCATCGGGCGCGCCCGGCGCAAAGGGCTCGTGGACATCCGCGTGCACGACCTTCGCGCCTTTGCGACGGACAAGCACCGACAGGTAGACGATTATCCCTTCGGTGGGGCGGCCGGCATGGTGCTCAAGCCTGAGCCGATTTTCGCCTGCATCGAGTCGCTTTGCGAGGAGGGGGTGCGCACGGGCTTGCCGGTGGAGGAAGTGATTTTCATGACTCCCGACGGCGCCGTGTTCAACCAGGGCCTGGCGAACCGGCTCTCGCTGCGGCGACGCATCGTGATCCTGGCGGGGCACTACAAAGGCGTGGACCACCGGGTACGCGAAGCGCTCGTGACGCTGGAGGTCTCCATCGGCGACTACGTGCTCAGCGGCGGCGAGCTGCCCGCGCTCGTCGTAGCCGACGCCCTCGTGCGGCTCGTGCCCGGCGTGCTCGGCGACGCCGCGTCGGCGCTCTCGGACTCGTTCCAGGACGCGCTGCTCGACGCGCCGGTGTATACGCGCCCGGCGGAGTTCCGAGGCATGAAGGCGCCGGAAGTGCTGCTCTCCGGCGACCATGCGCGCGTGGCGGCGTGGACCGAAGCCGAAAAGCTGCGCCGCACGCAGCAGCTTCGGCCCGATTTGCTGGCCGAGACGCCGCAGGCAGCACAAGCAGACCCAACGGCTTTGCCCGCAAAGCCGACCAACGAACACAGAGACATTTAACATACCGTATAAGGAGGCGCCCATGGCTACCGATCTGATGAGGCTGGTCGAGGCAACGCAAATTCGTGAGGACCTGCCCGCATTCGCTCCGGGCGACACCATCAACGTGCACGTGCGCGTGATCGAGGGTGAGAAGGAGCGTATCCAGCAGTACCAGGGCGACGTGATCAGCATCCGGGGCTCCGGAGCGAACCGCACGTTCATCGTGCGCAAGATCTCGAACGGCGTCGGCGTCGAGCGTATTTTCCCGTTCTACACGCCCCGCATCGCCAAGATCGACGTGGTGCGCAAGGGCCGGGTGCGCCGGGCCAAACTGTTCTACCTCCGCGCCCTGCGCGGCAAGGCGGCGCGCATCAAGGAGGCCGCGCGTCAGCGCCACTAGCGCGCGGGTCTGCCCGGCTTTCCGGTGAGGTTCACGCGGCAGAGGCCGTCGGCGGCGGTGCGCCGCCCGGCGGCTTCTGCCGTTTGTTTGCGAGGTATCAGGCCATGCTCATCCGACTTGCGCTGCCCGAAGGCAGCCTGGGCGACTTTCTGACCGCCGGCATCGCCGCCGGCTCGGCGGGCGCGCTCTTCCAGGTGCAGCGCCTGCCCGAGGCTGCATGCGGCCCCGCGCTTCTGAGCGGCGCAGCCGACGCGGCGCTCGTCCCGGCTCCGTGGGCCCTCGCGCATCACGACGCCCTCGCGCTCTACCCGCATGTGGCGTGCTCGTGCTGGACGTACGGCCCCGGCCGCATCGTGCTGCCGGGAGGGTGGCAGGAGCCTTTGCGTCCGGCGCTCGCCGGGGAAACGGGCGAAACGCTGCGCTGGGCGGCGGGCCTTGTGCTCAAGGAGCAGTACGGCCACACCGCGCCGCTGGAAGAAGACGCGGCCCCCGGCCCCGCCGTCGCCCTCGACGTTGCGGGGGAGTGGAGCGAGCTTACCGGCTACCCGCTGGCGCTGGGGCTCTTCGCGGCTCCACGCGCCGCCGCCTCGGAAGCCGCCGCACGCGTGCTGCGCGACGCGGTGCTCGGCGCCGAGCAGCGCCGCGAGGCGTGGGCTGCCGCCGCCGAGCAGGACCCTGCCGCCGCCTTCGTCGCGGACGAGCTGCGCCTGCACTGGGACGACGTGGTTACGGCCTCCCTGACCGAGATGAAGCAGTACCTTTTCTTCTACGAGACGCTCGACGAAGTCCCCGAGCCGGTCATCGTCCCGCTGCCCGATGACGACGCGCCGAGGCCCATCCTCTGAAGCCATGCCCGAAGAAGGAATCCATATCGTCACCAGCAATCGCAAGGCGTTCCACGACTTCCAGATCGAGGACCGCTACGAGGCGGGCATCGTGCTGACGGGCACCGAAGTCAAGTCGCTCCGGCAGGGGCGTGTGAACCTGCAAGACGCCTTCTGCACGCTCAGTCGCGGCGAAGTCCTCATGCTGGGGGCGCACATCTCGCCCTACACACACGGCAACCTGTTCAACCACGAGCCGCTGCGCCCGCGCAAGCTGCTCTTGCACCGCAGCGAGATCGCCAAGCTTGCCAAAGCCGTTGAGCAAAAGGGATATACCCTCGTCCCACTAAAGATCTACTTCAAGCGCGGCAAAGCCAAAGTCGAGGTCGGCCTGGCGCGCGGCAAGAAGCTGTACGACAAGCGCGCCGACATCGCCGAGCGCGACAACCAGCGCAGCCTCGACCGCGTGCTGCGCGGCCACCGCCAGGGCAAGCACGGCGACGACTAGGCCCGCCCGCTTTTTTCCACCCGTTCAATCCGCCACCGCACGATGCCCACGTTTCCCCCCGTCGAGGAGCAGCTTCAGCAGATCCGCCGAGGCGTTCAGGAAGTGCTGCCGGAAGCCGCCCTCACCGAAAAGCTGCGCAAGGCCGAGCGCACCGGCAAGCCGCTCGTCGTCAAACTCGGCTGCGACCCGAGCCGCCCCGATTTGCACCTCGGGCATTCCGTCGTGCTGCGCAAGCTGCGCCAGTTCCAGGACCTCGGCCACAAAGCCATCCTCATCGTGGGCGACTTCACCGGCATGATCGGCGACCCCACGGGGCGCTCGAAGACGCGCCCGCCGCTTACCCTGGAGGAAACGCGCGCCAACGGCCAGACGTACTTCGACCAGGCTTCCAAAATCCTCGACCCCGAGCGCACCGAAATCCGCTTCAACTCGGAGTGGCTGGCTCCGATGGACTTCGCCGCGGTGATCCGGCTGGCCGGCCGGTACACGGTCGCCCGGATGCTCGAACGCGACGACTTCGAGAAACGCTTCAAGGGCGGCGAGCCTATCGGCGTGCACGAGTTCCTGTACCCGCTCGCGCAGGCGCAGGACTCGGTGGCGATTGCCGCCGACATCGAACTCGGCGGCACCGACCAGAAGTTCAACCTGCTCGTCGGGCGCGACATCCAGGAGAGTTGCGGCCAGGAGCCGCAGGTGTGCATTACCCTGCCGATTCTGGAGGGCACCGACGGCGTAGAAAAAATGTCGAAGTCGCTCGACAACTACATCGGCATCGCCGAGCCGCCCGAGCAGATGTACGGCAAGACACTCAGCATCCCCGACGGGCTGATTTTCCGCTACGCCGTCCTGGCGACGGATATCCCCTCGGGCGATCTGCCGCGCATGCAGGCGTTCGCCGCCGAGGACCCGCGCAATGCCAAGCATGAGCTGGCCTTTACGCTGGTCCGGATGTACCACGGCCGCGAGGCCGCCGAAGCAGCGCGCGCCCACTTCGAGCGCACCGTCATCCAGAAGGAAGCGCCGCAGGACATCCCCGAGCACCAGGCCGACGCCCCGGAGGGGCGGCTGCACCTGGCGGCGCTCCTGACGCAGTCGGGGCTGGCGGCTTCGAACAGCGAGGCCCGCCGCCTCATCGCCCAGGGCGCCGTCTCCATCGACGGCGAGCGCGTGGACGAAGCCGGCGAGATCGACGTGGCGGCGCGCGCGCCCTTTGTGCTTAAGGCCGGCAAGCGGAAGTACGTGCGCGTCGTCGCTTAGCGCGCCGCTACTCGTGCGCGGCGGCGGCTTCGCGCACGCGGCCGTCCATCGCCTCGACCTGGCGGACGAGGTCGCGTTTGTAGGCGTCGAGCCGGTCGTAGAGCGCCGGGTCGCTCGTGGCGAGCATCTGCACGGCCAAGAGCCCGGCGTTGCGCGCATTGCCCACCGCCACGGTCGCCACGGGCACCCCCGCCGGCATCTGCACGATGGAAAGCAGCGCGTCCAGGCCCTGCAACTGCTTGCCCGGCACCGGCACCCCCACCACGGGCAGCGCCGTCGCGGCGGCGATCATGCCCGGCAGATGCGCCGCGCCGCCGGCCCCGGCGATGAGGACGCGCAAGCCGCGCCCGCGCGCCGCTTCGGCGTATTCCAGCATGGCGCGGGGCGTGCGGTGCGCCGAGAGCACCCGCACCTCGTGCGCCACGTCGAACTGCCGCAGGATGTCGATGGCGCCGGACATGACCTCGTAGTCCGACTCGCTGCCCATAGCGATGCCGACGAGGGGGGCGGTGTAGTTCAAGGCAAAGTTCATCGGGTTAAAGCTGCGCCAGGGCAGCGGCTTCTTCGGCGATGCGGAGCGCCTCGGCCGTTGTAGAGGCGGTGGCCGTGACGTGCCCCATCTTGCGGCGCGGCCGCGACCGGGCTTTGCCGTAGAGGTGAACGGAGGCATAGGGCGCGCCCAAGGCTCCGGCGAGCGCCGAGGCGTCGGCGGGGCCGCTGCGGCGGCCGATGATATTTACCATGGCAGCCGCCGGTGTGCGCAGCTCCGGCGAGCCGAGCGGCCAGCCCAGCACCGCCCGCACGTGGTTCTCGAACTGCGACGTGTAGCAGGCCTCGATGGTCAGGTGGCCGGTGTTGTGCGGCCGGGGGGCCATCTCGTTGATCAGGATGCGCCCGTCTTCCATCTCGAACAGCTCGACGGCCACGTTCCCGACGCCGCCGACGGCTTCGACGGCCGCCGACGCCACACGCACGGCTTCCTGCGCCGTCGCCTCGGCGACGGGCGCCGGCGCGACGACCGAGTGGCACCGGTGGTCCCGCTGCACCGTTTCGAGCACCGGGTAGACCACCCGGGCGCCCGCGTCGGTGCGGCACACCAGCACGGAAAGCTCGCGCACGAACGGAGCGAACGCCTCCAGCATGAGGCCCTCGCCGCCGAGCCGCGCCCACCCCGCCTCCAGAGAGGCCTCGTCGTGCGCCGTCGCGTTGCCGTAGCCGTCGTAGGAGCCCCAGCGGCGCTTGAGCAGAACCGGGTAGCCCAGGGCGCGGGCTGCTGCGGCGGCCCCGGCGAGCGCGTCCACGAGCACGAAGGCGGGCGTGGGCAGCCCCGCGGCCTGCAACGCCGTTTTTTGCGCGCCCTTGTCGCGGATCACGGCGAGACACGCCGGGGAAGGGTAGAGACGCAGGCCGGGCGCCGCCGCCGCCAGCACGTCGGCGGGCGCCCATTCGCTCTCGACGGTGACGGCCGTGCAGCCCTCGGCCCACGCCCCGAGCACGTCCGGGCAGGTCCAGTCGGCGAAGGTGGCCTCGCCCAGGCCGCGCACGCCGCCCTCGTCCTCTGGCGCGAGAAAGCGCACCGCCACGCCCATGCGAATGGCCGCAAGGGCCAGCATGCGGCCCAGTTGGCCGCCTCCGAGAATACCCAGCACCGTCGGCATCGTCGTCATAAGGCAGGGTCTGCGTTGCGCCGGGCCTCCAGAATGGCGTCGAGTTCGGCTTCGCTGCCGACGAGCACCTGCCGCGCCCGCGAGCCTTCGAAGGGGCCGACGATGGCGGCTTCCTCTAGCTGGTCCACGATGCGCGCCGCCCGCGTATAGCCCACGGAAAGCTTGCGCTGGAGCAGCGATACCGAGCCTTGCTGCGAGCGCACGATGATGCGCGCCGCCTCGTCGAACAAATCGTCGATGTCGTCGAGCGCTTCGGCTTCCCGGTCGATCTCGATGACGGCCGCCTCGATGGCGGGAAGCCTGTAGACGCCTTCGCCCGGCTGCTCGGCGATGAAATAGGTCAGCTCGTCCACCTCGTCCACCGACACGAACGGCCCTTGCAGGCGGATCAGGCGGCTGCCGTTCATGTAGAGCAGGTCGCCGTTGCCGACGAGCCCCTCGGCGCCGTTCTGATCCAGAATCGTCCGCGAGTCCACTTTCGAGGCCACCTGATAGGCGATGCGCGACGGAAAGTTGGCCTTGATGAGCCCCGTGATCACGTCCACCGACGGCCGCTGCGTGGCAAGCACCAGGTGGATGCCGACGGCGCGCGCCATCTGCGCCAGACGCGCAATCGGCCCTTCGATGTCCTTGCCTGCCGTCATCATGAGGTCGGCCAGTTCGTCCACGACGACGACGATGTAGGGCAGGTGGCGGTGGCCCTCCTCGGGGGGGAGCGCGCCGTCCTTGAACTTCTTGTTGTAGTCCTTGAGGCCGCGCACGGTGGCTTTCGAGAGGAGGGTATAGCGCCGCTCCATCTCTTTCTCGCAGCTTTTGAGCACCCCGAGCGCCTGGGTGAAATCCGTGATGATCGGCGTGTCGATGTCGGGCGGCATGGCGATGAAGTGGTCGAGGATGCGCGCGTACTGCTGCAACTCGATCTTCTTCGGGTCGATCATCACGAACTTGAGGTTCGCCGGGTGGCAGGCGTAGAGCAGGCCCGTGATGAGCGTGTTCAGGCCCACCGACTTGCCGGAGCCGGTCGCCCCGGCGATGAGCAGGTGGGGCATCCGCGTCAGGTCCTCCAGGAACACCTCGCCCTCGATGGACTTGCCGATGGTGACCGGAAGCTCCATGCGGGCGTCGCGGAACTTGGCCGTGCCGATTACGTCGCGGATGCGCACGGTTTCGCGGCGGCGGTTCGGGATCTCGATGCCGATGGCCGACTTGCCGGGGATCGGGGCGATCATACGGATGCCGCGCGCGGCCATCGCCATCGCGAGGTCGTCTTCGAGCGCCGTGATGCGCGATATCTTGACGCCCGAGGCGGGGGCCAGCTCGTAAAGTGTGACCGTGGGGCCGACGATGGCGTTGATGTCCACGATCTCGATGTTGTACGTGGCCAATTTGTCCAGCAGGACCTGTTTGTTCTCCTCCAGCTCCTCGTAGTCGATCAGGTGGGGCGTCTCGACTTCGTCGAGCAAGTCGATGGGAGGGAAGCGGTACTCGGTCAGGCCCTCGGCGGCGAGGTGGGCGGCGCGGGTGGGGTCGGCTTTTTCCTCGCGCACCTGCTCGGTGACCTTGAGCGGCACGTCGGCGCTCTCGTCGGCGCGCGGCGGCGGGAACGGCAGGGCGGGGGCTTGCGCCGGCGCGGCAACGGGGCGCTCCGCCGGCTCGGGCAGGCGCTCCGCCGGCGGCGGCGCGGCGCGCGGCTGCGGGCGCGGGGCCGCCGCCTCGGGGCGCGGGGCGGCCTCGGGACGCGGCCGGGGAAGGGGCGCGGCTTCGGCGCGCGGCGGCGTTGCGGCGGCGTTGCGGCGCAGGCGCTCGGCGCGGGCTTCGGCGGCTTGGGCGCGCCGCTCGGCGGCCCGCTCGCGGCGCTCGTCGGCGTAGGCGCGCCAGGCTTCGCCCCACCCCGCAAACCGGTCGCGCGCGGCGCTCAGCAGCGTCTCCAGGCGGTCGGCGAGGGCCTGTACGTCGCGGGTGAGCACGAGGAGCAGCATCGTCAGGGCGACGAGGCCGAGCAGCACGGGCGCGCCGATGCGTCCGAGCACCCGCAGCAGCCGCCGCGCCGCGGCCTGCCCGAAGGCTCCGGCCCACAGGGCCAGGTCAAAGCCGTAGGCCGTCGTCAGCCAGCCGAACAGCGCCGAGGCAAACGCGGCTCCGAACACCGCGTAGAGGGTCAGGCGAACGACGGGGGCCAGACGCTGGCCGCGGAAAACGGCGTAGCCCCACACGAAGCCGCAGCCGACGACGAGCAGCGACGGGTAGCCGAAAAGCCCCGGCCCCAGCCGACGCGCCAGCCAGGCCCCGAGCAGGCCGAGCTGGTTATGAGCGTCGTTCTGGCCGGGGTCCAGGAAGGCAAACAGCGAAAAGCGGCGCGCCACCAGGTCGTCGCGCGGGTCGTACGTGGCCAGGGCGACGCAGACGAGCAGGGCAATGACCGCCAGCACGATGCCGAGAATTTCGAGCTTACGACGCTCGGGCAGGCGGCGCGCGGCCCCTGCCGATGATTTACGCGCCCCTCGGCCGGAGGTAGAAGTTGCCATGGGTCATCCTCGCGGAGGTGGGCCGGCGGCGGCGCCGTTGCGCTATTCCCGGCCGTCCTGCGCCGCCTGCATGTGGCGCCGCGAGAGCACGATGCGGCGGTCGTCGAGCACCGGAAGCACGGGCAGGGCGTCTACCTGGAAGCAGAACTCTACGTCGTCGGCGTAGCCTTTGCCGGCGAGCCACTTGGCGTGGTTGCACCGCCGGAGCGTGGTTTGCAGGTGCTCCTGGTCGTTGCGGTACTGCGTGAAGGCGATATGGGCGCCGTCCGAGACCAGCCCCGGCTCGCGCCCCTCCCACAGCCGGTACAGGATCATGCCGGCGGCAAGCGTATCCTCCAGCGCCACGCGGTGCCGCCAGCCCGCGCAGATGATGATGAGGTCGCGGCCCAGCTCCCGGACGTAGTTCACCACGGCGGAGGCGTTGAGGAACGAGCCTACGATCAGGTGCTCGGCGCGCCGCGAGAGCGCGATGGCGCG
The DNA here is from genome assembly GCA_965363675.1 of uncultured Rhodothermaceae bacterium. Classification (GTDB taxonomy): domain Bacteria; phylum Bacteroidota; class Rhodothermia; order Rhodothermales; family DASSAV01; genus CBDTTW01. The sequence goes on along the minus strand of CBDTTW010000070.1, from coordinate 5,369 downwards.
CGTTCCGTTGGTCGTGTTCAGGATGACCGTCTTGCCCTCGACGCGCTCGCGCGTGTACTCCAAGGGCGAGTTGCCGTGCTCGTAGCCTTCTATGAACTCCCCGCCGCGCTCGCCGCCCAGCAGAAAGCTGGTGGGGTCCAGGTTGGAGGCGATTTTGCCGGCCTCCTCGGTGTCGATGACGGGGATCACGGCCCGGGAACCGTTTGCCAGCACGGCGGCAATCGTGGAGCTGGTCCGGAGCACGTCGATCACGATGACCGTGCGCCCACGGACATCCTCCTCGGAAACGACAGAGCTGGTAAGGAAAACCTCTACGTCCATGGTTCTCGTTCTTTATACCCGCGCCGACCCGGCGAAGTCAGTCGCCCCGCACCCGGCTTTTGCCCGGAAACGCCCGCCCGAGGCCGCCGTCAATGTAACGCGAAAGCCGAAACGCATGTGCAGGATATAGGCTCATTTTTTATGAAATGGCGGCCGCACGACCCGCGCCGGCAGCACCCGGTCCCGGATGCGGATGCCGAGGGACGCGCCTTCTTCGGTATAGCGCGGCTGGTTAGGCGCGTAGGCCAGACCAATGCCCTTTTCGAGCAGCGGCGAGTGCCCGCCGCTCGTGACGACGCCGATGGTTTCGCCCTCGTCCGGGTCCACCACCTCGAAGCCGTGGCGCGGCACGGCGCGCTCTTGCATGACGAAGCCGACGAGCTTGCGGCCGACGCCGGCGTCTTTGGCCGTGCGCAGGGCGTCGCGCCCCACGAAGTCTTCCTTGGCCAGCTTGACGACCCAGCCCAGCCCGGCTTCCAGCGGCGTCGTGGCGGCGTCGAGTTCGGCGCCGTAGAGCGGGTAGCCGGCTTCGAGGCGCAGCGAGTCGCGGGCGCCCAGCCCGGCCGGCAGCAGCCCGTGCGGCCGGCCCGCCTCCAGGACGGCCTGCCACACCTCGGCGGCCTTGTCGGCGTCGCAGTAGATCTCGACGCCCGGCTCGCCGGTGTAGCCGGTGTGCGAGATGAGCGCAAAGCGGCTGCCGAAGAAGCCGCCGGGCGCCAGGGCCTTGAAGTGGTAGTACGCGATGTCGGTGATCGGCTCGCCGACGATCTGCTGGACGATCTCGAAGGCCGCCGGCCCCTGCACGGCAAGGAGGGCCGTCGCCTCGGACTGGTCCGCAAGCTCGGCTCCGGCGTCGTTGTGGGCCTGCATCCACGCAAAGTCGGAGGCCGCCGTCGAGGCGTTGACCACCAGCAGGTAGTCCTCCGCGCCCAGCCGGTATACGAGCAAGTCGTCCACGACGCCGCCGTCGGGGTTGCACATCACCGTGTAGAGGGCGCGCCCGTCGGTGAGCTTCGCGGCGTCGTTGGTGATGAGGCCCTGCACGAAGGCCAGGGCCGCCGGGCCGGTGGCGCGGATCTCGCCCATATGGCTCACGTCGAACAGACCGGCGGCGCGGCGCACGGCCAGGTGCTCGGCGAGGATGCTGCTGTACTGCACCGGCATGTCATAGCCCGCGAAAGGCATCATGCGGGCGCCGAGGCGTACGTGTTCGTCGTAGAGCGGCGTTTTCTTCATGGCGGATCAGTCCGGCGGAGCCGCCGGCAATAAACGAAAATGATAAAGCGCCTGCCCCCTGAAACCAATATGTGCATCCGCGCGGGCGGGGTAAAACCCGCAGCCGGCGGCTTCAGGAGACGATGTAGGCCGTGAACCCGATGCGGCGCAGCACCGCTACGGCCGCCTCGGCGGTGGGGTGGTCGCCGAAGCTCAGGCGGAGGGCGCCCCCGATGCCTTCGCGGATCTTGAGCAGCTCGATGTCCTTGATGTTGATGCCCGCCTCGGCGATGCCGCCCGTGATGGCATGCAGGGCCCCCGGCTTGTCCTCGACGAACACGAACACGTCGAGCAGCGGGCTGAGGAAACCTTTGGCGTTCTTGGGGATGGTGTCGCGGATGCGGCGGGCGCTGCGGAAAAGCTCGCCCACGCCGTCGTAGTCGTCCTCGATGATGCGGTTGCGCAGCTTCTGAAAGGCGGCGGCGTAGCCCGCGAGCGCGTCGAGGATGGCGCCTTCGTTTTCCTTGAGGATGTCCCGCCACAGATCGAACGACGACGAGGCGATGCGGGTCATGTCGCGGAAGCCGCCGGCGGCCAGGCGCAGGAAGGCGTCGTCGGCGGTGTTCAGGCTGGAGGTGTAGTTGACGAGGGTGACGGCCAGCAGTTGCGGCAGATGGCTCACGACGGCCGCGATCCGGTCGTGGCGCTCGGGCTGCATGAGCAGGATGCGGGCGCCCGTCAGGCCGATGACCTCCAGAAAGTCGGCGTGCCGCTGCTGGAAGTCGGCCTCGCTCATGCCGTCGGGGGGGCAGAGGGCGTAGGTGGCGTTCTCGAACATGAAGGCGTTGGCGTGCTCGACGCCGCCTTTCTCCGAGCCCGCCATGGGATGCCCGCCGATGTAGACGGCGCCGGGGGGCAGCCGCCGCGCCGCCAGCGCTGCAATCGGGGCCTTGACCGAGCCTACGTCGCTCAGGATGCAGCCGGGTCGCAGGCGCGGGGCGCACGCTTCGAGCGTGGCGGCCATGGTGTGCATCGGCACGGCCAGCATCACCAGGTCGGCGCCCTGCACGGCGGCTTCGAGGTCGGCCTCGGCCTCGTCGATGGCCCCCGCCGCGAGCGCCGCATCCAGCACCTCGGGCGCGTCGTGCCCCACGATGTGCAGCTCGGGGCGCTCCTTGTTCCACACCAGCCCCAGCGAACCGCCGATAAGCCCGACGCCGACGATGGCAATGCGTTGAATCATGGGGTAGGGGGCGGCGTGTGCGGCGGCGCGGCGGCAGGCCGCTTCGTGCGTGGAGCGCAGGCGCTTTGCCGGCGGGCTACAAAGATAGATGCTCGGGCCGGTGCTGTCTAGGCGCCCGGCGCGCCCAAATTGGCTTCGTTATTACCTCGGCGTTCTTTTTCGCGCGCTACTTTTAGCCCGGCGCCCTTTCACCTGATCGGCATCCTCCATGCTATTCCCCATCGGCGACGACGACCGCAAACTCTCCGGCCCCGGCTACGTTTCCATTGCGCTGATTCTGGCGAACATCGCCGTGTTCTTTCTCTTGCAGGAGGCTGGGCGCAACGAGCCGTTCGTCTACGGCTACAGCGTCATTCCGCAAGAGATCACCACCGGCGTAGACCTGACCGAGACGCAGTTCCGCACGGTGGGCGGCGAGCGCATCGGCATTCCGCAGGCGCCGGGGCCGCGGCCAATCTTCCTGACGATCCTGACGGCCATGTTCATGCACGGGGGCTTCGCGCACCTGTTCGGCAACATGCTGTACCTGTGGATCTTCGGCGACAACGTCGAGCACCGCTTCGGGCGGCTGCCGTTTCTGGTGTTCTACCTGGTCAGCGGCCTCGCGGCGACCTTCGCGCAGGTGGCGCTCGACCCGCAGGGCGTCGTGCCGAACCTCGGGGCGTCGGGGGCCATCAGCGGCGTGCTCGGGGCCTACCTGGTGCTCTTCCCGCGCAACCGCGTGCACGCCATATTCTTCTACACGGTCATCTCGATTCCGGCCCTCGTCGCTATCGGGCTCTGGATCGTTTTTCAGTTCATCAACGGCTACGGCGCCGTCATGGTCTCCGAAGAGACCGTAGGCGGGGTAGCCTACGGAGCGCACATCGGCGGCTTTGCCGCCGGGGCGGCGCTGGGTCTGGCGGCGCGGCTGTTCCTCCGCGAGCGCCCCTCGGCCTACACCCGTTTCGACGCGCGCGCAGGCCGGCGCTGAGGGTAGGGCGCGCAAAAAGGGCCTCGGCGATATCGCCGAGGCCCTTTTTCGTGCTGCGCGTGGCGCGTCCCTCGCGCCTATTCGAGCGCGCCGCCTTCGGTGGGCGCGGCCGAGGGCGAAGCCTCGCCGGAGCCGTCGCCTTCCTGCGGCGGGGCGGCGCGCTCCGCCTCTACGATGGCGCCGTCCTTGCGCACCACGCGGAAAAGCAGCTCGTTGTTCTTGCGCTCGGCGTCGTAGAGAAGCTGGAGCGTGTCGCCGTCGCCGAGGTTGCTGCCGAGGATGGCTTCCGCCATGGGGTCCTCGACGTACTTCTGGATGGCGCGGCGCAGCGGCCGGGCGCCGAACTGCGGATCGTAGCCCTTGTCCACCATGAAGTCGCGGGCCGTCTGCTCGATCTCGACCGTAATGCCGAGGTCGCGCGCACGCTTGAGCAGCTCGCGGGCCATGATGTCGATGATCTCGTAGATGTGCTTCTTCTCCAGCGGATGAAACACGATCAGGTCGTCGATGCGGTTGAGGAACTCCGGGTTGAACACGCGCTTGAGCGCGTCTTCCACGGTGCTCTTCATGTTGGAGTAGTTGAACTGCTGCTCGCCGGTGCCGAAGCCCAGCCCCTTGCCGAGGTTCTTGATGTCCCGCGCCCCGATGTTCGAGGTCATGATGATGATCGTGTTGCGGAAATCCACGCGGCGGCCGAGGCCGTCGGTGAGGATGCCGTCGTCGAGCACCTGGAGCAGAATGTTGAATACGTCCGGGTGGGCCTTCTCGATTTCGTCGAGCAGGACGACCGAGTAGGGTTTGCGGCGCACCTTTTCGGTAAGCTGGCCGCCCTCCTCATAGCCGACGTATCCCGGAGGCGCGCCCACGAGGCGGCTGACCGAGAACTTCTCCATGTACTCGCTCATGTCGATGCGGATGAGCGCGTCCTGCGATTCGAACAGGTACTCCGTGAGCACCTTTGCCAGCTCGGTCTTGCCGACGCCGGTGGGGCCGAGGAAGATAAACGAGCCGATGGGGCGCTTGGGGTCCTTGAGGCCCGCGCGCGTGCGCCGGATGGCCCGCGAGAGCTTGACGATGGCCTCGTCCTGGCCGATGACGCGGCCGGTGAGCGCCTTTTCCATTTCGAGCAGCTTCTTCTGCTCGGGCTGCGAGATCTTATCGACGGGGATGCTCGTCATCATCGCCACGACCTCGGCGATGTTCTGCGGCGTGACCTCGTGGATCTCGGTCTCGGCCTTGCGCTCCCACTCTTTCTTGGCTTCCTCCAGCTCGTCGAGCAGCTTCTTCTCCTTGTCGCGCAGGCGGGCGGCTTCCTCGAAGCGCTGGCTCTTGACGACCTGGTTCTTCTCCTCGCGCACCTTCTCGATCTCTTCTTCGAGCGTGACGATCTCCTTGGGAACGCGGATGTTGGAGAGGTGCACGCGCGCGCCCGCCTCGTCCATCACGTCGATGGCTTTGTCCGGCAGGAACCGGTCGGTGATGTAGCGGTCGCTGAGCTTGACGGCCAGCTCGATGGCCTCGTCCGAGAAGCGCACGTTGTGATGCTCCTCGTACTTGTCCTTGATGTTCTTGAGAATCTGGACGGTTTCCTCGGGCGTCGAGGGGTCCACGATGATT
>CBDTTW010000069.1:0-14684 GCA_965363675.1 uncultured Rhodothermaceae bacterium | reverse complement strand
CTGCCCGGTGCCGCGTTGCCCGGTGTCGTGGTGCCCGCCATCGTGGTGGGCCGGGACGCCCGCACGACGGGCGCGCTGTGCGCCTCGGTCGTGGCGGCGGCCCTGCGCAGCGTCGGCTGCGACGTGATCGACGCGGGCCTCGCCACGACGCCCACCGTCGAGATGGCCGTGCTGTTCGAGCAGGCCGCCGGGGGCGTGATCCTGTCGGCCTCGCACAACCCGGCCGAGTGGAACGCGCTCAAGCTGCTCAACGAGAAAGGCGAATTTCTCTCGCCCGAGGAAGGCGCCGAGGTGATCGCCCTGGCCGAGTCCGGGGCGTTCGCGTGGGTGGGGCACGAAGCCGTGGGCGCCTACCGGGCCGCCGACTACCTCGACCGCCACCTCGACGCGATCCTGGCGCTGCCCTACATCCGCCCCGAGCGCATCGCCGCGCGCGGCTTCAAGGTGCTCGTGGACGGCGTCAACTCGGTGGGCGGTGTGGCCGTGCCGGCGCTGCTCGGCCGCCTCGGCGTCGCCCCGGAGAACATCGTCTGCCTGCACTGCGAGCCCACAGGCCGCTTTGCCCACCCCGCCGAGCCGCTGCCGGAGAACCTGACGGGCGCTATGGCCGCCGTCCGCGAGCACGGCGCCGACCTCGGCCTCGTCGTCGATCCGGACGCCGACCGCCTGGCGCTCATCGAGCCGGGAGGGGCCTACGTGAGCGAGGAGCTGACCCAGGTCATCGTCGCCGATTACGTGTGGCGCCACAAGAAAGGGCCGTTCGTGACCAACCTGTCGTCCTCACGCGCCATCGACGACGTGGCGGCGCGCCACGGCGAAACGGTGTACCGCTCGGCGGTGGGCGAGATCAACGTCGTCAAGCGGATGCAGGCCGTCGGGGCGGCCCTCGGCGGCGAAGGCAACGGCGGCGTCATCGTGCCCGAGCTGCACTACGGCCGCGACGCGCTGGCCGGCATCGCCCTGGTGCTGCAACGCCTCGCCGACGACGGCGCCACGCTCTCCGAGGTGCGCGCCGCGATGCCGGTGTACCGCATCGTCAAGCGCAAAGCCGACCTCTCCGAGTCGGCCGACCCGGATGCGCTGCTGGCCGAGGCGGCCCACGCCTACCGCCACGAGCGCGTGGACACGACCGACGGGGTGAAAATCGACTTCGCCGACGGGTGGGTGCACCTGCGCAAAAGCAACACCGAGCCCATCGTGCGCCTCTACGCCGAAGCCGCCACCGAAGAGCGCGCCGCCGCCCTCGCCGAGCAGTTTCTGCCGCTGCTCTCACGGTGACGAAAGGGTAACGCAATCTTCGCCGTCCGGGATGCGCGGTTTTGTTCCACCGTGCGTACCTTGAAGTTGCGCCGCGCATCCGGCCGGGCAGGGAGCGCTTTTTGCTCCGGCAGCCGCCGCCGCGCGGGCGTACATTGCCGCTGAGAACTTCCGGACGGGAGGCGCCGATCATGAGAAACAAACACCGTTGGAGCAAATCCCGCTCGCTGGCGCTGCTGGCGACTCGGATGCTGCTGCGCAGGCGCGCCCTGCTGCTCGGCGGCCCCGCCGAGGCGGTGGCCCTGCGCCGCGCCGTCCCGCTGGACCTGAGCGAACGCCGCCCGTTCGAGACGGCCCTGCGCATGCACATCCAGGCCGTTTTCGCCGAGTAGCGCGGCCCTCGCGCCGTCGTAAAGGGCAGGTCTCCGCCGCGAGACTTGCCCTTTTCTTTATGGAAAACGCGGCAAACTTCGGCGGCGGCTTGCGTACTTTACCGGGCATTGCCGGCCCGGGCGGCCGCACCCTCACTGAACTATCCCGCATCTCCGGAGGCCGACGGGCGCCGATGGCCCGCAGGTTTCCGGCGCGTTTTTATCTCCCACCTGCCACCATGAGCACCACAACCACGGCGCACGCGCCTACCAGCGACCCGTCGTACGACATATTCAAGCCCCAGCGCCAACCGCTGGACTTCATCTTCGAGCCCACCAACGTCGCCGTCATCGGCGCGAGCGAGCGCCCCGGCAGCGTCGGCCGGACGATCCTCTGGAACCTGATCAGCAACCCGTTCGGGGGCACGGTTTTCCCGGTCAACCCGACGCGCCCGAGCGTGCTCGGCATCAAGGCATACCCGACGATCCTGGACGTGCCCGAGCCGGTGGATCTGGCCGTCGTCGTGACGCCCGCCCCGAGCGTGCCGGCCATCATCCGGGACTGCGTCAAGATGGGCGTCAAAGGGGCGATCATCATTTCGGCAGGCTTCAAGGAAGTGGGGCCGGAGGGCGTGCGCCTCGAAGCGGAAGTGCTCGAAGAAGCCCGCAAAGGCCATATGCGCATCATCGGCCCGAACTGCCTCGGCGTGATGCGCCCGTTCCAGGGGCTTAACGCCACGTTCGCCGGGGCCATGGCGCGCCCGGGCAACGTCGGGTTCATCAGCCAGAGCGGCGCCCTGCTGACGGCCATCCTCGACTGGAGCTTCCAGGAAAACGTCGGCTTCAGCGCCTTCGTCTCCGTCGGCTCGATGCTCGACGTAAGCTGGGGCGACATGATCTACTACCTCGGCAACGACCCCCACACCAAGAGCATCCTGATCTACATGGAGTCGATCGGGGATGCGCGCTCGTTCCTGTCGGCCGCCCGTGAGGTGGCTTTGCACAAGCCGATCATCGTCATCAAGGCGGGGCGCACGGCGCAGGCGGCGCAGGCGGCGGCTTCGCACACGGGCACCCTCGCCGGCAGCGACGAGGTGCTTACGGCGGCGTTCCGGCGCTCGGGCGTGCTCCGCGTGAACAGCATCGCCGATTTGTTCTACATGGCCGAGGTGCTGGCCAAGCAGCCCCGCCCGCGCGGCCCGCGCCTGACCATCCTGACGAACGCCGGCGGCCCCGGCGTGCTCGCCACCGACGCGCTGATCACCGGCGGCGGCGAGCTGACCGAGATCTCGCCGGCGGCCATGCAGTCCTTCAACGAGATCCTGCCCGAGCAGTGGAGCCACGGCAACCCCGTCGATATCCTCGGCGACGCCGCCCCCGAGCGCTACGCCAAGGCCCTCGAAGTGGCCGGCTCGGACGAGAACAGCGACGGGCTGCTCGTCATCCTGACGCCCCAGGCCATGACGCGGCCCACGCAAATCGCCGAGCAGCTCAAGCCCTACGCCCACATGGGCCAGAAGCCGGTGCTGGCAAGCTGGATGGGCGGCTCGGAGGTGGCCGCCGGCGAACGCATCCTGAGCCAGGCCGGCATCCCGACGTTTCCTTACCCCGACACGGCGGTGCGGCTTTTCAACTACATGTGGCAGTACAGCTACAGCCTGCGCGGCCTCTACGAAACGCCCGCGCTCGCCGACGGGGCCGACGGGGCCCGGACGGAGGCCGCCGCGGCGCTCATCGAGGGCGTACGCGCCGCCGGGCGCACGCTCCTGACCGAGTTCGAGTCCAAGCAACTCCTGACGCACTACGGCATCCCGACGGTCGCCACGCACGTCGCCGCCCGGCGCGAGGAGGCGTTGGCCGCCGCCGAGGCGCTCGGCTACCCGGTGGTCGTCAAGCTGCACTCCAACACGATCACGCACAAGACCGACGTGGGCGGCGTGCGGCTCAACCTTCAGGATGCCGAGGCCGTCGGGGCGGCCTACGACGGCATCCGGCAGCGCCTCGAAGCGCTCGGCAAGCGCGACGCCTTCGACGGCGTGACGGTGCAGAAGATGGAAAAGCTCGACGGCTACGAACTCATCATCGGGTCGAGCACCGACGTGCAGTTCGGCCCAGTGCTGCTCTTCGGCTCGGGCGGGCAGCTCGTCGAGGTCTACAAGGACCGCGCGCTCGGTCTGCCGCCGCTCAACTCGACGCTGGCGCGGCGCATGATGGAGCAAACGCGCATCTACGAAGCGCTCAAGGGCGTGCGCGGCCGCAAGCCGGTGGACATGGCGGCGCTCGAACATCTGCTCGTCCGCTTCAGCCAGCTCGTCGTCGAGCAGCGGGCGATCAAGGAGATCGACATCAACCCGCTGCTCGCCTCCGACGAGCGCCTCGTAGCCCTCGACGCGCGCGTGGTGCTGCACCCGGCCGACCTGCCCGAGAGCGAACTGCCCAAACTCGCCATCCGGCCCTACCCCCGCCAGTACGTGGGCGACTGGACGATGAAAAACGGCGCCGCCGTCACGATCCGCCCGATCCGCCCCGAGGACGAGCCGGAGATGGTAGGCTTCCACAACCGCCTCTCCGAGCAGAGCGTGTACATGCGCTATGCCAGCATGATGAAGCTCAACCAGCGGGTGGCCCACGAGCGCCTGGCCCGCATCTGCTTCATCGACTACGACCACGAAATGGCGCTCGTCGTGGAGCGCGCCGACGCGGCCACCGGCGAGCGGGCCATCCTGGGCGTAGGCCGCCTGACCAAGCTCGTCGGCACGCAGGACGGCGAGTTCGCCCTTGTCGTGGCCGACGAGGTGCAGCACCAGGGCCTCGGCACGGAGCTGCTGCGCCGCCTCGTCTTCGTCGGCGAGCAGGAGGGGCTGGACCGCATCGTGGCCGACATCCTCGTGCAGAACCACGCCATGCAGCGCGTGTGCGAGAAGGTCGGTTTCCAAATCGTGAAAAGTGAGGATCCTTCCGACGAGATGGTCAAAGCCATCCGGACGTTGCGTTAAAGTCAAAACTGCCGGAGGGCGCCGGGGCGTATCTTCCGAGTACGTCCCGGCGCTGTTTGCGTCTCGGAGACGAGGCAGGCCGCGGAGCCTGCCGCCGGGGGCTACGGAGCCTCCGGGCGGCAGGCTCCGCCGCATGGAGGCCCCGGCCTCCGCGATCATCATGCACCGGACCTTCTGTTATGGGCGATAAGAAAGCAGCGCAAACGTCGGAAAAGCCGGGGGCGCCGGCCGCCGTGACGAGCGGGCCGCTGGCCGACGCCCTGCAACGCCTCCTGGAGGCGGACCAGCAGGCCCTCTACCGCATCGACCTGGCCGAGCCGGAAGCCCTGGCCTGCTACGCCCTGGGGGGCGACGGCTGCTGGCGCTCCTCGGCGCTTCCGCCGGAAATCCCCGATCCGAAGGCGCTCGCGTCGCTGCTGCGCGAGCTGCTCACCTCAGGGGGGCGACAGGTCGTCTCGCACACCATCACCGACGCCGAGACCCAAACCGCCACGTCGATCCGCGCCGTGGGCATGGAGCAGGGTCCGCAGGGGTTGTGCGCGCTGCTGACGCTGCGCAGGGCGGCCGCCTCGCCCATCCTCTCGCTGCACCATCTCGACGCCACGCAGCGCGCCGAGGAGCTGTACAAGCTGCGCTCGGCGCTGTTCTTCAACATTACGCACGAGGTCCGCACGCCGCTTACGGTCATCCTCGGCTTTACGTCCATGCTGCGGCAGGGCGTGCGCGAGGAGTACCAGCGCTTCGTGCGCGTCATCGAGCGCAGCGGGCGCCGGCTGCTGCTCATGCTCGACTCGTTCCTCGACCTGGCCCAACTCGAATCGGGCACGCTCGAAATAGACCGGGCGCGCTTCGACGTGCTCGACGTAGTGCATGCCGCCGCCGAGTCTTTTCGGCCGCTCATCGAGGAGCGGGGCCTGGAACTGCGCGTCGTCTACCCCGCCGAGCGCATCCACGCCCCGCGCGGCCACCGCATCCTCGACCGCGTGCTGAGCCACCTGCTCGACAACGCCATCAAGTTCACGGACAAAGGCGCCATCGAGCTTTCCGTCGAGAAAACCGGCGACTTCGCGTGCATCACCATTCGCGACACCGGCATCGGCATCGACAGCGCTTTTCTGCCGCACATCTTCGACGAGTTCTCGCAGGAGTCGAACGGCATGGAGCGCACGCACCAGGGCAGCGGCCTGGGCCTGGCCGTCACCAAGCGCCTGCTCGACCTGACCGGCGGCAGCATCGAGGTGGACAGCCGCAAAGGGCAGGGCTCCTCGTTCAAGGTCCTTTTTCCCACCGCCGAAGAAGCGCTCGCCGCCTAACCCCCGACCCTATGACCCACGCGCCGGAGCCCGAAAGCATCCCCCCCGACCCCGACCACCGCACGGCGCATTGTGTGGCGCTGCTGTACCTGTACGTGGCCCATGCCACGGACCACGTGCTCACGGCGGCCGAGATCGACGTGATCGTGGAGCGCTTGCAGGCCCGCATCGGCGGCTTCGATGCGGACCAGGCGCACGACCTCGTCATGGGCGCCCTCGACATCTACGACAACTCCCACGACCTCGGGGTGCTCATCACCGAGTCGATGAAAACGCTCGCCCGGGACCTCGGCGACGAGCAGCGCGCCGGCTTCCTCACCGATCTCTACCGCGTTGCGGAGGCCGACGGCATCGTCATGGAGCGCGAGCGCGCCTTTATCGCTTCGCTGGCCGCCTGCTGGCGGGCGCCCCTGCCCGACGAGGGGCTGCGCACGGCGCACACGCTTCCGGCCCCCGGCAGCGAGGAGCCCGCCGGCGCCCTGCACGACCTGGCGTTCCTGTTTCTGGTGCTCGCGCATGGAACCGACTCGGACCTGAGCGGCCCCGAGACGCAGATGATGCTCTCGAAGCTCCAGCAGTGGGGCGACGGCCGCTCCGCCGACGAGGTGCAGGACATCCTGGCCGCCGCCCGCGAGCGCTACGCCCTCGGCCCCGACGAGAAGGCCCTGCAGGCGTCCATCAAGGCCGTCAAGGAGGCGTACCCCGAGGCGCAGCGCCGCGCCGCGCTCCAGGACCTCATCCAGATCGCCAACGCCGACGGCTTTTTTCTCGACAACGAAGAGGACCTGATCAACACGATGATGCAGGACTGGGAGCTGGCCGCGCACAGCAACTACTCGGCGCGCGGGGCGCGCAAGCCGTAGGCCGGCGGCGTTCGCGGGCGTAAAAAAAGGGGGCGGCGCCGGTTGGCGCCGCCCCCTTCCGGTTTTTCAGCCGGCGGGGACCCTAGAAGTCCATGCCGCCGCCCATGCCCGGGGCCGGAGCCGCCGGGGCGCGATCCTTCTCGGGCTGGTCGGCGATGATCGCCTCGGTCATCAGCAGCAGGCTGGCGACGGAGGCCGCGTTCTCGAGCGCCGTGCGGGTCACCTTCGTCGGGTCGATGACGCCCTGCGCGAGCAGGTTGCCGTACTCCTCCGTCTGGGCGTTGAAGCCGTAGTCGCCCGAGCCTTCCCGGACGCGCTGGGCCACAATCGAGGGCTCGATGCCCGCGTTGTTGACGATCTGGCGGAGCGGCTCTTCGAGCGCGCGGCGGATGATCGCCACGCCGATGCCCTGGTCCGAGTTGGACGTCTCCAGCGACTCCAGCGCGTCGAGCGCGCGCAGGTACGCCACGCCGCCGCCCGGCACGATGCCCTCCTCGACGGCCGCGCGCGTGGCGTGCAGCGCGTCTTCGACGCGGGCCTTCTTCTCCTTCATTTCCGGCTCCGTCGCGGCGCCGATCTTGAGCACGGCCACGCCGCCGGAGAGCTTCGCCAAGCGCTCCTGGAGCTTCTCGCGGTCGTAGTCGCTCGTCGTGACTTCGATCTGCTGGCGGATCTGCCCGATGCGACCCTTGATCTGGTCGCCCTCGCCGGCGCCGTCCACGACGGTCGTGTTGTCCTTGTTGATGACGATGCGCTTGGCGCGGCCGAGCATGTCGAGGCCGGTGTTTTCGAGCTTGTAGCCCTTCTCCTCGGAGATCACCGTGCCGCCGGTCAGGATGGCGATGTCTTCGAGCATGGCCTTGCGGCGGTCGCCGAAGCCGGGGGCCTTCACGGCCGCCACGCGGAGCGTGCCGCGCAGCTTGTTCACGACGAGGGTCGCCAGGGCCTCGCCTTCCACGTCCTCCGCCACGATGAGCAGCGGGGCGCCCATCTGCGCGATCTTCTCCAGGATCGGGAGCAGGTCCTTCATCGCGCTGACCTTCTTGTCGTAGATCAGCAGGAAGGCGTCCTCCAGGACGGTTTCCATGCTCTCCGGGTTGGTCACGAAGTAGGGCGAGAGGTAGCCCCGGTCGAACTGCATGCCCTCGACCACGTCGAGCGTGGTGTCGGTGCCCTTGGCCTCCTCGACCGTGATCACGCCGTCCTTGCCGACCTTGTCGAAGGCGTCGGCGATCAGGTCGCCGATGGTGCGGTCGTTGTTGGCCGAAATGGCGGCCACCTGCGCGATCTCCTCCTTGTCCTGGATGTCGCGGCTCATCTCGCGCAGCGCGCCGACGACGGCCTCGACGGCCTTGTCGATGCCGCGCTTGAGGTCCATCGGGTTGGCGCCCGCCGTGACGTTCTTCATGCCGGCGGCGATGATCGCCTGCGCCAGCACGGTGGCCGTCGTGGTGCCGTCGCCGGCCACGTCGCTCGTCTTGCTGGCGACTTCCTTGACCATCTGCGCGCCGACGTTCTCCAGCTTGTCCTCCACCTCGATCTCCTTGGCGACCGTTACGCCGTCCTTGGTGACCGTGGGAGCGCCGAATTTCTTCTCGATGATGACGTTGCGGCCTTTCGGGCCAAGGGTCACCTTAACGGCGTTGGCGAGCGTGTCTACGCCGCGCTTGAGCGATGCGCGCGCATCGGTGTCGAAAACGATTTGCTTTGCCATATTGCTGACTAGGATTGCTTTTTGGAAAGGAAGCTTCCGGAGAAGCCGTACTGCGATGAATGGGGAGCCGGGGCGCTTACGCGAGCACGCCGAGGATGTCGGCCTCGCGCATGATGAGCAGATCCTCGCCGTTGAGGTTGACCTCGGTGCCGGCATACTTGCCGTAGAGCACCGTGTCGCCTTCCTTGACGCTCATGTCGATCTTCGAGCCGTTCTCCACGCGGCCGGGGCCGGCGGCGACCACGGTGCCGCGCTGCGGCTTCTCCTTCGCGGTGTCCGGAACGTACAGGGCGCCGATCTTCTCGTCGGCGGGCTCCGGGCGGACCACCACACGGTCGGCGAGCGGCTTAATGTTTGCCATGGCGAATCTCCTCCTCTAATTTGGGGTTCTAGATACGAATGCAGCTTAACTTTGTTAGCACTCTCACAGATTGAGTGCTAAAGCGCCCCAAGTTACGCTTATATGCGGCGTCTGTCAACCGTGCAGCCGCCGCGAGCCGGCGTCGCCGCGTATGTTTTCCGCTCTTTCCGCCCGTCCGGCATCCCTGGTTCCGCCGCCTCTCCGCCGCACCCAATGGCTGTACTGGGGCCTGGCGACGCTCCTGTTCGCCCTCGTGACGGCCCTGGCCGCGGCCCCGCCGTTCGCGCCCCCCGCCGCCGCCGAGTTCATCCGGCAGGCTTTCTCGGGGCTGTGCCACCAGATCCCGGAGCGCTCGCCGCACCTAGGGGGCGCGCCGTGGGCCGTGTGCCACCGCTGCGCCGGCATCTATGCGGGCCTGACGGCGGGGGCCGCCCTGTACCCGCTGCTGCGCCGGTGGCCTTTGGCGGCGCGCCCGCTGCTGCTTGCGGCGCTTGGCCTGGCCGCCGCAGACTGGCTGCTCGGGGCGGCCGGTCTCTGGGCCAACACCCCCGCCAGCCGCGTGCTCACCGGATTCCTGTTCGGCGCTGTCGCGGGCGCGCTCGTCGTGCAGAGCCTCGTGCGGCTCTGTCGCCCGCCCGGCGCCGAAGGAGCCTCCTGAAAGCAGCGCGCCGCCCCGTGCATTCCCCGGTCGCCGGTAGTATCTTCCGAATAAGCCCGGAGAGGGAGGGGGCGCGTGCGTGCCGACAGGGCTTTCCGCTTCACCTACAAACCAGGCGGCATCACATGCAAAGCAAAGTTCAATCTATTCTGCTCGGGGGCATCGCGGTCGGTCTGATCGCTTCGCTCTTGTCCATTGCGCCGGTGCTGACGGGGCAGAGTTCCAGCAGCCCGCTCGGCATCGCAGCCGGTTGCCTGGCCTGCCTGGCCTACGGCGGCGCGGGCCTGCTGGCCGTGTGGCACTACACGAACACCTACGAGCTGACGATCCCGGGGGGCAAGGGAGCCGGCATGGGCGCCGCCGCCGGGTTCGTGGCCGCCGCCGTTTCGACGACCATGACGCAGCTTGCCATGGCCGTCGGGCTGACGCCGTCCATGGAGGATCAGGTGCGCGCTTCCATGGAGGCCAACCCGAACGCCGACCCGGCGCAGATCGAGCAGATGACGCAGATGTTCTCCTCGCCCGGCTTCATGGTCGGGGCCGTCGTGGTGGGTCTGGTGCTGGCCGCCGTCATGGGCGTCGTGGGCGGGGCCATCGGGGCCTCGGTGTTCAAGAAAGGCGGCGATTTGCGCGAGGAAGGCTTCGGCGCAGCCTAAACCCTAGCGCCGCGCCCGCGACTTCGGCGGCCCCAGGATTTCGCCCAGCAGCACGGCCTTGCGGAGACTGCCGCTGCTCTTGAACAAGTCCGTCGCGCGGCTCTGCGCGTTTTGGGCAGGCGCGGCGGCGGCAAGCTGCTTGTCGAGTTCCTGCGCCAGGTCCACGGTGGGCGCCCGGAACTCGTCGCCGCCCTGGCGCGGCCGGTCGGTCCACTCGGGGCGGGGCGCCTCGCTGAAGGCCCCCTCGGTTTTCATGCGCCCGGCGGCGTGGAACTCGTCCAGGCGGGTCTTTGCCGGAGCAGGCTTCGAAGCCGGTTTGCGCGTCTGGAGCGCCGGGTTCGGCCCGAGGCCGCTCGGGCGGGGCGCAGCCGGCGGCGCAGGGCGCGGCGTGGGCGCGCGTTCGGCGGCAGGCGGCAGGCTGCCCCGGTTGTTGAGCAAATCCTCGATCTCGCGCAGCACGTCGTTCATGGGCGGGGCCGCCTCGCGGCGGGCCTCGGGCAGGGGGCGCTGCTGCGGCGCGCGGCGCGCCTGGCCGGAGCGCTTGCCGAGCCGGCTCACGGCGCGCAGCACGAAGAAGGCGGCGATCATCAGCAGCGTGAGCAGCGTTTCCTGATCCATGCGCGCGGTCGGTTGAGGAGTAAGGGATTAAAGGTACGCCGTGGGCTAACGCGCCACAACGAGCCGCTGCGTGAGCACGCCTTTCTCCGAGGAGAGCCGCGCGAGGTAGAAGCCGGAGGCCCACCCCGAAGCGTCGAGCGGCAGTTCGTGGCGGCCCGCCGCCAGCAGACCCCGGTAGACCACCGCCACGCGCCGCCCGAGGGCGTCGTAGACTTCGAGCGTCACGGTGCGGTTCTCCGGAAGGTCTACCACGATGCGCGTCTGGTCGCTGAACGGGTTGGGGTAATTATAGAGCGCCGCAAACGCCTCGGGCGGCAGCACCGTCGTCTCGACTTCGGCCACGACGCCCGCCGCCCCGCCGCCGGCGGCGTATAGAATGCGGTAGCGGTAGGCCCCGGCGAGCAAACCCTTGTCCGTGAAGGTGTACGCGCCGCCCGCCCCCGAGTTGCCCGTGTTCGGGAGGCTGCCTACGCGCACGGGCGCGCCCGGCGAGCGCTTGCCCTGGCGGTCTATGGTAATCGGGATGCGCTCGACGAGGTAATCGCCCGCGCGCCGCTCGAAGTGCGCCCGCCACGAGAGCAGCACCCGGTCCACCGACGCCTCGGCCGAAGACTCCGCCAGCGACACGGCCTGCTCCTCGCTGCCCGCCCCGCTCACGAGCAGCGAGAACGGCTGCGGCGCGTCCGAGACGAGGGCCTCGTCCGACGAGACGGTGATCGTGTAGGCGCCCGCCGGCGCATCGGCTATCCAGATCTGCTCGACGGGATCGACGCGGTTGTCGCCCGGCGCGGCGGCGGCCTCGGGGTGGAGCGGGTCGAGCACGTAGGGCAGATACACCGCGCCCGTCTCCGTGTGCACGAGGCGCACGTCCAGGTCGTTGCGCAAGTGCGAGAGACGGTTGTTGAGCACCGAGCGCGCATTGGCCGGGCGGTCCGTCCAGGCCAGCGTCACGCGGAGGGGGCCTCCGCCCGAGACGACCGTGCGGGTATAGGCGCCGCCGCTCGGCAGCTCGCCCTCGATGAGCGCGGCGCCGTTGCCGACCGTAGCGAGCAAGTGCTCGGCGGCCTTGCGGGCGTCGAGCAGGCCCCAGCCGTACGCGTAGTCGGGGCCGGGCAGCCCGAGGTCGTGGGCCGTGTGCAGCGCAAGGGCCTTGAGCGTGGCGGCGCGCATGTAGCGGCGCCAGAGCGCCTCGTAGTACTGCTGAAGCAGCACCAGCGAGCCGGCGATGTTCGGGGCCGCCATGGAGGTGCCGCTGTAGGCTTCGTAGTTCTGGTTGCGCTTGGGGCCGGTGGCCGTGGTGGAGTAGACGGCCTCGCCGATGCCCACCAGGTCGGGTTTTACGCGCCCGTCGTCGGTGGGGCCGAAGCTGCTGAAGGCGCTGATGCGGGCGGCGCCCTCGGCGTACCCCACCGAGCCGACCGTGAGCACGTTCTTGGCCGTCGCGGCGCCGGAGATAGTGTCGAAGCCGAGCAGGCCGCCGTCGCGCGGAGCCTGATTGCCCACTTCGTACGTCTGCCAGTTCCCAAAGGCGTCCATGGCGCGGTACGAGCCCGAGGAGGGGCCGCGGTCATTGCGGTCGTTGCCGGCCGCCACGACGGGCAGCAGGTAGGGGTGTGCAAACGCCACGCCGTCGAACTCGGCGGCCTCGTGCCCGTACAGGCCGAACTGGTAGTCCTCGGTGCGGCTCTTGAGGGGGTTGCCGAACCAGTACCAGCGCTCGCCGGTTTCCTCTACGTCGCCGTAGTGCCAGCCGGCGAGCGGGCCGTACGAGTGGTTTGAGACGAGCAGGCCCTTGTTCGCTTCGGCCATCATCTCGGTGGCGTCGGCGTTCCAGTCGTAGCTGTGGAGGGCGGCTTCGTAGGCCATGCCGCGCACCTGCGGCAGCACGCCCGAGGCCGCCAGCGTCCCGGCGACGTGCGTAGCGTGGTCGTCGTCGGCCGCCTGGTCCCCCGTCACGACGCGGCCGCCGAATTCCTGGTGGCCCGGCAGCACGTGCCCGGCGTCCCAGACGCCCAAGGTCATGCCTTTGCCCGTCAGGCTCAGCCCCAGGGCATGGCCGGGGTAAAGCTGGTCGGTGCCCGTGGCCGCCGCCGCAAACTGGTTCAGCGAAGCGACGTACAGGGGCCGCCCGTCGCGCACGTCGCGCAGCTCGACGACGCGCCCGTCGGCTTGCCGCACGCGACGGGGCGCGCGGTGGGTCGCCGCCCAGGCGTCGGCGCGCTGCCGGCGGGCCTCCACCGAGCGCCGCACCTCGGCCGCAGCCTCCGTCCGGTCGCGGCGGTCGCGGTCAGGGCGGGCCTGCGCCCACGCCGCGCCGTCCGGAAAGAGCAGCGCGGCGATGAGAATAATGTACAGAGGGGTCAGCTTCATGCGATATGCGCGCCCTGGAAAGGGGGATGTAACTCGTTCTATAACGCCTTGTTAAATAAAAAGTTACCTTCTATTCGCAATCGATTCCTCTGCCTACGACTCCTCGAACAGCCCGATCTCCTGCGAGGCGCGTGCCAACGCCTCGATGATCTTGCGGTTGGCGCGCGGCATGGGGTACTCCGTGAGCCGCTCCGGCAGGGCCCACCGGCCGGGCAGCTCCGGGAGGGCGTCCGTATCGGGGGCGCATACGAACACGTAGAGCGTTACGCGGAAGTGCGTATAAGCGTGCTTGACGATGCAGAGCGGCCGCACGAGGCGTACGCCGATGCCCAGTTCCTCGCGCAGTTCGCGCCGGCACGCCTCGGGGGCCGACTCGCCGGGTTCGAGCTTGCCCCCCGGAAACTCCCACAGCCCGCCGAGCAACCCCGCCTCGGGGCGCTGCTGGACGTACGCCTCGCCGCGCGCGTTCAGCAGCACGCCCACCGCCGCGTCGAAGTGCGGCGTCGGGGGGCGCCGGCGCGCAACGGGATAGCGCTCCGGGGCGCCCTCGGCCCGGGCCCGGCAAACGTGTTGCAGCGGGCAACGCGGGCAGGCCGGGGCGCGCGGGGTGCACACCATGGCCCCCAGCTCCATCAGGGCTTCGTTGAAGGGGCCCGGGCGGACGGGGTCGAGCAGCCGCGCGGCGAGGGCGTCCACGAGGCGGCGGCCTTCCGGGGCCTTCACGTCGGCGGCCACGGCAAACACGCGCGCCAGCACGCGCGTCACATTCCCATCGACGGCGGCGAGGGGGACGCCCCGCCCGATGGACAGCACGGCGGCGGCCGTATAGGCGCCCACGCCCGGCAGGCTGCGGAACGCATCCGGCGTTTCGGGCACGGCGCCGCCGTGGGCCTCGGCTACGCGCTGAGCGGCGCGGTGCAAGTTGCGCGCGCGGGCGTAGTAGCCCAGCCCCTCCCATAGCCGCAGCACGTCCGCCGGCGCAGCCTCCGCGAGGCGCTCAACGGTGGGGTAGGCCCGCATGAAGCGTTCGTAGTACGGCGTCGCCTGGTCTACCCGGGTTTGTTGCAGCATCACCTCGGAGACCCAGATCGCGTACAAATCCGACGCGCCGCGCCACGGCATCGCCCGCGCCTCGGCCGCGAACCAGCGCAGCAAATCTTCGCGGAACGCCTGTTCCTCTCGCTCGGTTACGGGTGTCATCCGCCTGTGGGTCCGCGCGCCGGGTGTGTTTTCAGCGCTTACCCGTACAACAAAGCGGCGCGCAGCGGGTTTCGCGCGTCCCCCCTCCGAACCGGTGTCCTCCTTTTTGCCCTCGCCCCGGTCTTTGCGCCCTCCGCCCGTGCGCCCCGCCGGCGCGTTGCGATGCGCCGCCCTGGCTGTCGCCCTGGCCTGGGCGGCCGGCGCGTCGGCGCAGGCGCCCGCGCCGTTGCCCCGGCTGGTGCTGGCGGGCGCTCCGGCGGTGTGGCCGCTGGAGCAGCGGCGTCGGCTGGCGAGGAGGCATCCGTCG
>CBDTTW010000068.1:0-14944 GCA_965363675.1 uncultured Rhodothermaceae bacterium | reverse complement strand
GGCGGTAGCGCAGCGCCGGCGTCGGCGCCGCCCGCCCGGCGATGATCTCGGTGGAGCCGCCGCCGATGTCGATGACGATGCGCTCCTCATCCGGAGCCTCGGCGGCGCCCGAGGTCGCTCCCAGGAACGTCCAAAGAGCCTCCTCGTCGCCCGAGAGGATTTCGTAGTCCAGCCCGACTTCGCGGCGCACCATCTCCACGAGGTCGTCGCGGTTCTGCGCGTCGCGCGAGGCGCTGGTGCCGCCGACGGTGAACACGTCGGCGCCGCAGGCCCGCGCCAAGTCGCGTTGGGCCGTAAGCGCGGCGCGCAGGCGCTCCAGGGCCGCCTCGGTGATCCGCCGCGTCTTATCGACGCCCTCGCCCAGCCGCACAAAGCGCTGGTCGTCGGCCACGGGCCGCAGCCCGCCCCCCGGCGCCGCCTCTGCGACGAGCAGATGGGAAGTGTTGGTGCCTACGTCGATGGCGGCGATGCGCATGGCGTCGTTCCTCAGGCGTGCGCGGCGGGGCGCAGCACGCAGCTCCACCAGTCGCCTTCGTCGGCCTCGTCGGCAAGCCCAAGGCCCGCCCGGCGCGCAGCCTCCAGCATCTGCGCGCGGTCCGACGTGAGCAGCCCGGCCAGCACGACGGCTCCGCCGGCGGCCAGCTTCCGCGCGAACGCCGGCAGGTACGCCAGGAGCACGTTGCGGTTGATGTTGGCGAGAATCAGGTCGAAGCCCTCCTCCTCGACGGTCTCCAGGGCTCCGGCGCGCATCTCGAAGCGGTCCTCGACGTGGTTGAGGTACATGTTCTCTACCGCGTTCTCTTGCGCCCACGGGTCGATGTCGAAGCCGACGGCCGAGGCCGCCCCCAGCTTCAGCGCCGCGATGCCGAGGATGCCGGTGCCCGCGCCGGCATCGAGCACGCGCATGCCCGGCGCGACGAGGCGCTCCAGGAACCCCAGCGCCAGGCGGGTGCTCGGGTGGTAGCCCGTCCCGAAGCTCATCTTCGGGTCGATTTCCAGCAAGAGGCGGTCGGCGTATTCCGGCGGCGTGAGCGCCCAGG
Source organism: uncultured Rhodothermaceae bacterium (assembly GCA_965363675.1). Lineage (GTDB taxonomy): Bacteria > Bacteroidota > Rhodothermia > Rhodothermales > DASSAV01 > CBDTTW01. Next base: position 13,904 of record CBDTTW010000068.1, on the reverse strand, counting down.
TCGGACGGATGAGAAACCGCCCGACGGGCATCGGCTGGATGGTCTCCTCCCACTGCCGGTTCCAGTTGGTCGCCTCGACGACGTTTTCCTCGAAGCCGGCATCCAGGCCGCGCGCGTGCAGCCAGAGCGCTACGGCCTCGCGCTTCGGGCCGTCCCAGCGCGCCGCCGGCGTGTACGCCTTGAGCGCGCCGTCCTCCTGGAGGAAGGCGTCGAAATCCAGATCGGACAGCTCGGCGATGAGCAGCTCATGCCAATCGTCGGGGAGGTAAAAGCACAGTTCGATGGTATCCATGCGCGGGGCGGCTGAGCGAAGCGCGGGGCGGCTTAAGCGGAGCGGCCAATGTACGGCAGGCCGCCGGGCCGCGCCAGCGCGGCGGCGTCAGCGCGCGATGGTGATGCCCCAGCGCTCCGGGTCGTCGGGCTCGCTGTCCTTGAAGCTGCCGAAGGCGTGCGCCATGTCGGTCTTGAAGCGCACCCGGTAATGGCCCGGCTCCAGGAACACCTCGCCCCGGAAGGCGCGGTTGCGGTCGCTGCCGCCGGCCGGGCGCGTGTTCTCCCACGTCATCTCCCACACCCGTTCTTTGTCGGCGGCGCGCTCGATCCAGCCGTAGTCGTAGCGGCCGCTCTCGGTCAGCTCGCCGAGGGCGTAAATCTGATAGGCGCCGGGCTCGTGGACGATCAGCATGTCGTTGATGTCGGTGTCGTTGCCGAGGCGGACGTGCTCTACGACGGCCTCGCCCATGAGGCCGGCGCCGGGCGGCAGGGGCGGCGGGGGCGCCGGGCAGTCGTCCTCTACGCACGGCGGCTCGCGGGGCTCGCCGCCGTCGCCCCGTTGTTCTTCGTAACGCGCGTCCACGACGGCCACGCCGGGCGGCAGCGTGCGCGCCAGCGGAAAGACGGCCGCGCCCCAGCGTTCCGGGTGCGTGGGCTCCGCGCTGTTCCAGTCGTCGAAGGCGTGCGAGTCGTCGGTGCGGAAGTGCAGCACGTAGCGCCCCGGCTCCAGCGTGAACACGGCCGTCTCCTCGCGGTTCTTCGAGTCGCCGCCGGCGGGGGCCGTGCGGTCTTCGGCGCCCATTTCCCATATTTTCCGGCCGGTGGAGGCATCCTCCAGCCACCCGTAATCATAGCGGTTGTCGTGCTTGACCTCGCCGGTGGCCTGCACCACCACCGGCGTCGGCCGCAGCAGCTCGAAGCCGATGCTGCGCCGGACTCCGCTGCCGACCCGGTCGAGCTTGGCGATGGGCGCGCGGCTCGTCCAGGGGTCGAAGGCCGCGACGGCGGCCGGGTCCGAGGCGTAGTAGAGCGCCATGCCCCACGCCGCCGGGTCGAACGGCGGGTTGGCCTCCCAGTCGTCGTAGGCGTGGCGGCCGTTGGATTTGTAGTGGGCGCGGTACAGGCCCGGCGCCAGGCGCACCGGCTCGTCGGCGTAGCGGTTGCGCGGGGCGCCGCCGCCGGGGCGCGTGTTCGCGGCGCGCATCTCCCACACCTTCCGGCCGGACTGCGCCTCCTCGATCCACCCGAAGTCGGCGGCATGCTCGCCCTCGAACTCGCCCATGGCGTAGACGCGCAGCGCGGCGGGCGCCCCGACCTCGAACAGGAAGCCCTTGTCTTCCTGGTTACGCACGGGGGCCGACGACCAGAGCAGCCCTTCGGCGGCCTCGGCGGCGGCCTCGTCGCCGTCCTGCACGCCCCGGATGGCTTCCGGCGTCAGCCCCGCCACCGTCATGCGCCACTTGGAGCTTTCGTTCTGCCACCGCCGCGACGAGTCGGCCAGGCGCCGGAAGAATGAGCCGCCGCGCTCGCGGGCGCGGGTGTGGTTGCCGAACGAGCTGAAGTACACGTCGTACAGGCCGGGCAAGATGCTCAGGGTGTCGTGCTGCGTCGCCAGGGTGCCCCGGCCGCGCTGCACCCGCGCCGGGTCCATGCGCCAGACCACTTCATGGCTGCCGCGCCGCACGATCCAGCCGTAGGCGTTGAACCCCGCCTCGCCGCCGCCCTCGCCCAGGGAGCCTACGCCCGAGACGACGATGCGCGCCGGCGCGGCGGCCTGGAACATCTCGTGCTTGAGCGCGCGCGCCTCGATGTCCTTGAGCACGACTTCGGCGCCGGGCTCGCGGTTGACCCACAGGTTTCGCCCGACGAGCGCCGCCGCCGCCAGGGCCAGCAGCGCGAGTTGAAAGCGTACGATTTTTCGGCGTCTCATGATCAGACCGTCAGCCGGAGAAGGGTTCGGGAGGTGTACGGGCGCAGGTCGCAGAAGTTACCGAGTGAAGGCGCAAAACTATGCCCCGAAATAATGCCCCCAAACCGCCCTATGCGCCGAAGGAATGTAACAAAGCGCGGGGCAAGCCAGTAAACCCCTGCGTCCGGCTGCGGCGCGGCAGAACCCCTGCCGGCGCCGTTGGATGTGCCGCCGGCCCTGCCTAACTTGGATTTTCGGCCTAGCGACCGCTTCAGGGCGGCTCCTTCCCCCCCGCGATGCAGATTCTCCCGCTGACCAGCCTGGCGCACACGCTGAGCCCCGAGCACAGCTCCCGCATCAAGCAGGGCGTGGCGCTCGCGGTGTTCACCGTGCTCTACCTGGCCGGGACGCTCTACCACCTGATGAGCTACCGGGCCGCCGGGCCGGTCCCCGGGGCGCTGGAAGCGGCGTACCAGGCCTCGGTCGTGGTCGCCTACGCCAGCCTGTGGATGCTGTTCTCGTGCGTGTTCGCCCGCTCGAAGGCCGCGCCGGGGCGCATCTTCTGGCGGCTGCTGCTGCTGGGCGCGGCGCTCCTGGCGCTGGCGAAAGGCATCGTCTCGATAGGCGCGCCTCCGGAGAGCGCCCCTACGGCCGCCGCCCTGGGCTTCGAATACGGCTCCAATCGTCCGCTCACGCTTGCCACGGTCATCAAGATGAACGTGCTGAGCCTGCTCGAAGCCTCGTTTGCGCTGTTCCTGCTGCACCGCCTCCGCGACCTGGTGCTCTTCAAGCGCACCCGCTCCAGCCAGCGCAACTGGCGCCTCATGATCGCCATGATGGGCGTGGCCGCCCTGAGCGTGTTCATGGCCGACCCGGCGAGCAACGAGCCTTCAATCGTCCGGGGCGTCTTCATGGCGCCGGCCACGCTGCTCATGGTGGCGAACTCATTCCGCCTCTCGTGGATTCCGTACCTCTCGTTCCGGGAGAAGATGGCGACGCTCGGGCTGGCGGCCCTGCTGCTGACGATGCTGACGCTCTCGCTCGCCTTCGGCGACGCAGGCTTCCTCCCCGGCGGCGACACCTTCGTGCTGCACTACAGCTACCCCCTGCGGCAGTTTAGCCTGCTCTCGATTGCCTTCGGCATTCTCTACTGCGCCACCGCCCTGCTCTCGCTGCTGTTCCACCTGCCGACGACGAGCGACTTCCAGCAGAAGGTGGACGAGATGGCCGCGCTGCACTCGCTCACGCGGCTCGTCAGCCAGGCGTTCGACCCCTCGAAGCTCGCCGCTTCCATTACGGCCTCGCCCGTCGAGTCGGGCTCGGCGCATCAGGCGTGGCTGGCCGTCCTCGACGTGCAGCGCGGCACGCTCCGGCCCGAGATCGTCGGGACGCACGGCATTGCCGCCGGGCGCATCGAGCAAGTCGTGGACAGCGCCGCCTTCTTCGATGAACTGGCGCTCAAGCGCGAGCCCATCCTGATCGAGCAGGCCCCCGTAGACCACCGCGTGCGGGCGCGCCCCGGCGACGGGCTCGGCAGCCTGCTCGTCGTGCCGCTCGTCGCGCGCGGCGAGCTGATCGGGGCGCTCTACCTCGTCAAGAACGTCGCGCACGGCTTCGAGGAGGACGACGTGGCGGCCATGGTCATGTTCGGCGCCCAGGCGGCGCTCGCGCTCGACCACGCCCGGCTCTTCGAGCAGCAGATCGAAAAGGAGCGCCTCACCCGCGAGCTCGACATCGCCCGCGAGGTGCAGCGCAAGCTGTTGCCGCAGGCGCTGCCGGAGGCGCCGGGTCTCGACATCGCCGCCTCCAGCATCTCGGCGCAGGAGGTCGGGGGGGACTACTACGACTTTCTCGAACTCGGCGACGACCGCCTGGCGCTCATCATCGGCGACGTGTCGGGCAAGGGCACGCAGGCGGCGTTCTTCATGGCCGAGATGCAAGGCATCTTCCGCTCGGTCAGCCGCCTCGCCCCGCGCCCGCTCGACTTCCTGACGCACGCCAACGAAGCGCTCGGCACGGCCCTCGAAAAGCATGTGTTCGTCTCGGTCGTCTACGGCCTGGTAGACCTGCGCGCCGAGGAGCTGCTGCTGGCCCGCGCCGGCCATTGCCCCGTGGCGGTCATCAACCTCGGCGGCGAAGCGCGCTTCCTGCGCAGCCAGGGCATCGGCCTCGGCCTCGACCGCAGCCACCGCTTCCGCGAGGCCCTCGCCGAGGAGCGCATCGCCCTGCAACCCGGCGACGTGTTCGTGCTCTACACCGACGGCCTTGTGGAAAGCCGCGACGCCGACGGCGAGGAGTACGGCTACGACCGCCTGCTCGACCAGCTCCGCGAGCACCGCCATGAGGACGCCGCCGACCTGCACCGCGCCCTACTCGACGACCTGCGCAGCTTCACCGGCCACGACTGCTTCGAGGACGACACCACCATCGTCGTGCTCAAGTGGCGCGGCATCCAACTGGCTCCGCAGATCGCCGACGCGAAAATCTATGCCCAGAACCAGCCCTTCGCTTCCACTGATGTAACTTAACCTGCATACGACTTTGCCAACCAGCTTCGGACTGCGCAGGGAGAACCTATTCCATGAGCAACTTTTCAGTGGGGTTTCGCACGAGCGGCCCGGCACAGATTTTGGACCTGAAGGGAGAGCTCGACGCTCACACGGCCTCCGAACTCGAAGCCGCCATCCAGAAGTGCCAGGAAGAGGACCAACACAAAATCATCGTCAACGGCGAAAACCTGCGCTACATCTCCAGCGCGGGCCTCGGGGTGTTCATGGCCTACATCGAGGAAATCCGCGAGGCAGGAGGAGACATCAAGATATCCGCCCTGCAAGCTAAAGTGTACAACGTGTTCGATTTACTGGGCTTCCCGATGCTCTTCGACATCGTCGCTTCCGATGCCGAGGCGCTCGAACGCTTCGAGACCGACAGCCAGCCGAAATAGGCCGCCCTACCCGGAACCCGCGCGCCCGCCCGTGCCTCCAGCCGTATACACCATATCCATCCCCAGCTCGACGCGGCGCCTCGAAGAGGTGCGGCGCTTCGTGGAGCGGCATGCGCGCGCGGCAAACCTGAACGAAACCACGGTAGAGCACTTCAAAATCGCCGTGGACGAAGCCTGCACCAACGTCATCAAGCACGCTTATCAAGGCGCCGACAACCGCACCATCGACATCGCGCTCATCGTGCGCCCTGACCGCTTCACGGTGAGCATCCGCGACAACGGCCGCGCCTTCGATCCGCAGTGCTACCGCACCCCGGACATCATGGCCTCCGTCCGCGAGCGCCGCGCCGGCGGCTTCGGGGTGCTCATCATCCAGCGCCTCATGGACCACGTCGAGTACCGCACCGAGGGCGCCGTCAACGAGGTGCTCATGACGAAGTACCGCACGCCCCAGCCCGAGCCCGTCCCGCCGCCCTCACCCGGCCTCCGCTGAGGCCGCCAGGTCGCGCGCCGTCTCGGCGAAGGGCCGGAAGCGCCAGCCCAGCTCCGCCACAGCCTTCCGGTTGTCGTAGACGCAGCGGCTCGCCGCGTACCGCACCGACTCGCGCGTGACGACGGCGCTGCGCCCGGCCAGGCGCGCCCACGCTTCGAGGGCGGCGGCTCCGGCCAGCATCACCGGCAGCGGGATGCGGCGGCGCGGCGCAGCTACGCCGAAGGCCGCTGCAAGCGTCGTCAGAATCTCTTCCCACGTCAGGTTTTCGCCGCCGAGGAAGTAGCGCTCGCCGGTCCGCCCGCGCGCCATCGCCAGCAGGTGGCCCTCGGCCACGTCGCGCACGTCCACGACGTTCGTGCCGCCGGCGGGCACGGCCGGAAAGCGCCCGGCGCGCACGCGGTCCACGATGAGCGCCGTGTTCTCCCCCCGGCGCCCCGGCCCGAACACGAGCGCCGGGTTTACCAGCACCGCGTCGAGGCCCTCGGCGAGGCCGCGCTGCACCTCCATCTCGGCCAGATGCTTCGAGCGCGCATAGGCCGTGTCGCGCGCGGCCTCGTTCCAGGCGGCCGTCTCGTCGAGAGGGCCGCCGGGGGCCTCGGGGCGGCCGAAGGCGGCCATGCTGGAGGTATGCACCAGGCGCTCGACGCCCGCATCGAGCGCCGCGTTGACGACGTTGGCCGTGCCGCCGACGTTGACGGCGTAGAGCCGCCGGCGGTCGGCGCGGCTGTCCATCCCGATGAAGCCGGCGGCGTGGTAGACGCGCGCCGCGCCTTTCAGGGCCGCCCGCACGCTCTGCGCGTCGGTCACGTCGCCCAGGGCATGCTCCACCACGCCCGCATGCGGCCCCAGCAAATCCAGCCGCGACGCGGGCCGCCGCAGCACGCGCACGGCCTCGCCGCGCGCCGCCAAGCGCCGCACGATCTCGGCGCCGATAAAGCCGGTAGCCCCCGTGACGACCGTTAGCATAGGTTCAGGTGCGCAGTTTCAGCAGCAACGCGCCTTTCGCCACGGTGTCGCCCTCGCGGACGTGCACCGCCTCGACGGCGCCCGCCGCCGGAGCGCGCAGCTCGTTCTCCATCTTCATGGCCTCCAGCACGACTACGGGCTGCCCCGCCTCGACGGTCTGCCCCGCCTCGACCAGCACGCCGAGCACCAGGCCCGGCATGGGCGCATGCACCACGGCGGCAGGCGCGCGGCCCTCCGCCCCGCCGGCCGCCGCCTCGCGCAGCAGCGCCTTATCGTCGAGCAGTTCTATGCCGAAGCGCCGGCCGCGCACGACGGCCCCCATGCCGCCCTCCTCGACGAACACCGCCACGGGCGCGCCCGCCGCGTGCAGCAGCACCTGCCCGGAAGCGTCGGCCTCGACGCGCTCGGCTAGAAGCGCCCCATCGACGTAGACGGCGCCGCCGCGCACCGCGACCCGGTATACCTGCCCGTCGATGCGCGCCATTCGTTCGCCCTCGGGGAGGGCGGCGCCGGGGTCTGTCGTCATATATTACCGTCGTCTGATCTTGCCCGAGCGGAAGTTTTCTTCAGGAACGACGGGCCGCCCGTTCGGTTCGGGCCGCCCTGCATCTCGCCTCTCTCCTCGTGCCGTCCGACCTTTCCGCCGAAACGGTTCTCTACGCCTACGCCACCGGCTACTTTCCCATGGCCGTGCCGGAGGAAGGCAACGCCGTGTTCTGGTTCTCGCCCGACCCGCGCGCCATCCTGCCGCTCGACGGCTTCCGGACCTCGGACAACCTCGCCCGGCTCGTCCGCCGGGGCCGTTTCGAGGTCGGCTTCGACGCGGCGTTCGAGGAGGTGATCCGGGCTTGCGCCGACCGCGAGGAAACCTGGATCTCGGAGGAGATCGTTGCACTGTACTGCCGCCTGCACCGCCTCGGCTTCGCGCACAGCGTCGAGTGCCGCCTGGAGGGGCGGCTCGTCGGGGGGCTCTACGGCGTGGCGCTCGGCGGGGCGTTCTTCGGCGAGTCGATGTTCCACACCGCGCGCGACGCCTCCAAGGTGGCCCTGTGCCGCCTCGTGGATCACCTGCGCGCGCGCGGCTTCAGCCTGCTCGACACGCAGTACCTCACCCCGCACCTCGCCCGCTTCGGCGCCGTCGAGATCCCCCGCGAGGCGTATCTTCAGCGGCTCGAAGCCGCCCTTGCCCGCAACGCCGTATGGTAAGGCCGGCGGAGCGCTCGGAACCGCAAGCCCCGCCGGGGGATTGATAGGGACAGCTTTCACCAACCCGCCGAATATCCATGCGCTCATTTTTCCGCACGGGGGGCTTTGCCCTGCTGACGTGCCTGTTGCTGCAAGCCTGCAACACGCAGCCCTCGCAAGCCGAGCAGCCGCCCGCCGGGCGCTCCCTCGAAGCGGCCCCCACGGACTCGGCCACCGCCCGCCTGTTCCGCGACGTGATGCGCTACGCCCGCGCCGAGCAGCTCCACCGCCGGCCGCTGGGCGAGATCATGCAGGCCGTGGGGATGCGGCTTCAGGGCAAGCCCTACCTCGCCGGCATGCTGGACGAACCCGCCTCCGAAACGCTCATCTGCCGCCTCGACGGCTTCGACTGCGTCACGTTCGTCGAGTCCACGCTGGCAATGGCGCGCGGCATCGCCGGGGAAGATTACAGCTACGCCACGTTCGAGCGCAACATCCGGCAGACGCGCTATCGCGGCGGCGTCCTCGACGGCTATTGCAGCCGCCTGCACTACTTCTCCGACTGGATCCGCGACAACGAGGCGCGCGGCAGCGTCCGCGACGTGACCGAGGAAATAGGGGGCGCGCGCTTCCCGAAGGCGCTCACGTTCATCACGGCCAACCGCGACAAGTACCCCCGCCTCGCCGACGCCCAGACCTACGCGTGCATCCGCGAGATGGAGGCCGACCTTGCCGGGCATACGCTCTACTACGTCCCCAAGGCGCGCGTGCGCGAAGTCTACGCCCGGCTCAAGCCCGGCGACATCATCGCCACCGCCACGAGCATCGCCGGACTCGACGTGACGCACACCGGCCTGGCCTACAAAACCGCCTCGGGCAAGGTCGGGCTGCTGCACGCCTCGCCCTCGGGCGGCGTCAAAATCTCGGAGGATCTGCACGCCTACCTCGCCGGCAACAAAAGCCAGGTGGGCATTTTCGTGGCGCGCCCGCTGCCCGAAGCCCCGGCGCAATGATTATGAAGCACTACCCCCCCATCGGAGAAGCGCCGGGCAAGAAGGGCCGCGTCGAGGCGATGTTCGACGCGATTGCGCCGCGCTACGACTTGCTGAACCGCGTGCTGAGCTTCGGCATCGACCGGCTCTGGCGGCGGCAGGCCATCGCCATGCTGCGCCCGGAGCGCCCGCGCCGCATCCTGGACGTGGCGACGGGCACCGCCGACCTCGCCATCGAGGCGCTCAGGCTCGGCCCGGAGGAGGTCGTCGGGGTGGACCTTTCGGCCGAGATGCTGCGCTACGGCCGCCGCAAGCTGGCTGCGCGCGGCCTCGAAGGGCGCATCCGGCTGGAGCAGGCCGACTCGGAGCAATTGCCCTTCCCCGACGCCGCCTTCGACGCGGCGACGGTGGCCTTCGGGGTGCGCAACTTTGAGAACCTGGAGGCGGGCCTTTCCGAAATCCGGCGCACCCTCCGGCCCGGAGGCGCGCTCGTAGTGCTGGAGTTCAGCCGCCCGCGCCGGTTTCCGGTGAAGCAAGCCTACGCCTTCTACTCGCGGCGCGTGCTGCCCCGCATCGGGGGCGCCATCTCGCGCGACGACGGGGCGTACCGCTACCTGCCCGAGTCGGTGGCCGCCTTCCCCGACGGCGAGGACTTCCTGGCGCGCATGCAGGCGTGCGGCTTCGCGGATACGCGCGTGCGGGCGCTTACCTTCGGCATCGCCTCGCTGTACTTCGGGCGCGCCTAAGCGCCAAGCTGTTCCTCGACGCAGCGCGGACAGTCCAGCCACACCTCGGCCGGAATGCGGGCCAGCGCCCGCGGGCTGGAGCCGCGCTCAAAGACGGGCCGGTAGAGCACCTCGCCCTCGCGGTGCGCCTCGCCGCACGTATGGCAGTTGGACTGCGCCGCCAGTTCGACCGGCGTATAGCCGGCCACCACCCAGCCGCCGTGCCCGGCATGCGCCGCCAGGCTTTCGAGCGCCGCGCGCACCGTCTGCGACTTGTTGCCGCCGTAGTAGGCGGCGGCCAGGCGCTCCAGCAGCTCCACCGTCGGGTCGTCGAGCGTAAAGTTGAGCCGTTGCATCGCGGTTACCGGGTTGCGAGCGGCCGGGCGCTCTGTGGAGGGGCCGGGCGGCGCGCGCAGGCCCGCCGCCGCCAGTTGCGCCAGTGCCCTCCGATGAGCAGCAGGCTGCCCGCAAGGGTGACCAGCGTTTCGGAGAGGGCGCCCGTGAAGACGTGGCCGAGGATGGCCGCCGGCACCACCAGCGCCAGCCCGGCCCACAGCAAAAGCTGCACCGCCCGGTCGCCGTGCAGGCGGCGCGCGCTGCGCAGCGCCAGCAGCGTCGTCGGGATGAGCACGGCGGCGGCGACCGGGTGCATCCAGGTGTGCAGCGCCTCGCTGAAGGAAAAAAGCGGCAGCAGCGCCACCACCACCGGCAGCAGCAGGCAATGCACCAGGCACGCCCCCGAGACGAAAATGCCGATGCGGTCCCAGCGGCCGACGGCGGCGGGCGGCGGGGCGGCTTGCTCGGCAGGCAACGCGTGGGCGGGCATAAGGCAGGGAGCGAAAAAGGGTGTGTATCAATATACACACCCTCCGCACATCCGTTTCCGGGGGCCGGATAAAATTCCGGCGAAACCCGGGCTTACTTGATCGGCGCGCGGTCGTTCTCGTCCGTGATCGGGTGGTCCTCCCGGCCGGCGGCGCGCACCTTTTGCGGGTCCGGCGCGATGCTGATCTTTTCCTTGGTGGTCTGCGGCAGGTCCATCGGGTCGTTGTTCATCATCGGCTCGTGGTCCGGCGCGTCTTCGGGCGATTTGCGGTGGTCGTTGCCCATAGGGGTGGCCTCGCGGGTATGATCGGTGGGGGTAGCCTCGGAGGTGTTAACCCACGCGGGCGCAGTTGGTTGGGGGCCAATCGTTACGGTATGGCGCCCCGCCTACCACACGCGGAGACGCCCGGCGCCGCGCGGCTTCGGGGGCTTCACGTCGCCGCCGATCAGGCCCGCGCCGCTCCGGTAGGCGCGCAGCGCAAAGATCGGCGCGGCCGCCGGGGCGCCGAGCACGACCGGCGGCTGCGGCTCCATGCGTTCGAGCGCCTGCCGGGGTTGCGGCGGCCGGATGCCGGCGCGCGCGGCGGCCGTGGGGTGGCTCAGCAAGGCCATGTACTGATCGCCGCCGCGCGAGAGCGCCGCGTCGAAGCGGCTGCGGCCTTGCAGGTGGCTCGTGCCGAGGGCGTAGCTGTACTCGGGGCCGGCCGCCCACGTCACGGTCGGCTCGGCGACGCGCTTGAACGAAGGCCGCACGCGCACCGGCAGCCCCGACTGCGTAAAGCTGACGGCGTACGACGGCGCCTCGGCAAGGTAGCCCTGCGGCGAGAGCCACGGGTACCGGTAGAGCAAGTCGAGCGGGCGCCGGAGCGGCAGGGTCACCTCGAAATAGGGCTCCTGGCGGGAGAGGAACTCGGTGATCGTAAGCGTGGGGTTGCGCCGCAGGCTCAGGTACAAGGCCGCCGCGTCGATGCCGGCCAGGTTCATGCCGTTGTAGATGCCGTGCGGGTTATCGGCGCGGGGCTTCTCGCGCGCGAACCACACATCGAACTCGTCGTTGAGCAGCATGTTGATCTCGAAGTGCACGTGCGCGCGGCGCTTCGTGATGCCCTCGCCGGTGTAGCCCATGCGCCCGATGCGCTCGCCCCGCCGCAGGCGCTGCCCCTCGTAGACGTAGGCTTCCGCGAGGTGGGCGTAGAGGGTGTAAAACGGCGACCCGTCCCAGAGGTGCTCGACGACGATGTACTTGCCGTAGTTCGAGCGGCGCGCCGTCCGGTTGACGTAGACCACGCGGCCCGCATCCACGGTGCGCACCGTGTCGAGCGGCTCGCCGTCGTCGTCCGTGAACAGCGGCTTGATGTCCAGGCCCTCATGGAAGCGCGTGTAGACGACGCCCTCCGGGGTGTCCTTGAGGCTGCGGACGTAGCCGTACTGCCCGCCCTCCCACGGCTGCGAGCGCTGCCCCCGAAAGTTGCGGTCGGTGTACTGGTAGAACGCAGGCTCGTTGTAGTAGATGGCCGCGTTGCGCGTGGGCAGCACGAGGCGCAGCGGCTGCGCGGCCGCCGGCGCGGCAAGCAGCAGCGTCAGCGCCGGCAGCATCCATCGGAGCAAGGCGTCGGGGCGTCGGGGGGGTATGATCTTCACGCGGGCTGGAGGAGGGTTTAGCAAGGCTGCATGGCATCCGGTCCGCCGGAGCAAACGCCCCGGCGCTGATTCATGAGGCTATCAAATAAAGTACCTGAATCATGCCGTTCATAAATAAACTTTATAAAGCACCCGAAGACTGCGGCCGGGTTCCGGCATGATGCTTTTTACGCGCGAAAGGTGATCGTGGTAGGCGGCCCCGAGCGCGTTGTCCAGGGCCACGTCGAGCGTGTGCAGGGCGCGGCCTCCGGAGCGGCGGGCCTGCACGAACGGGCTGAAGACGGCGTAGCCCGCGGTAGGCTCCTCGAAGCGGTACACGCGGCGCTGGGGGGCCGCCGCCTTGAGGCGCAAGCCGCCCTGCACCGGCCCGGAGCCCGCACGCACCACGAGCCGCCCTTGCAGCGGCGGCGTCCACGGCAGCGGCTCGCCCCCGGGGGCCAGGCGGCCGCGCACATAGGCGGCCGAAGCCTCGACGGCGGCCCCCCCGACCGCTGCGGCGGCCTCGGCCTCGGCGCCCCACATGCGCGCGTCGAGGCCGCTCACCTGGTACTCGGGCAAAAGCGTGCGGTAGTTGACCGCCCCGGTGGCGCGCGGGAAGATGAAGCGCCGGAACGTGTTGCGGAAGGCTGTCAGGCGCACGGCCGCCGGCCCGGACGCCCAGCGCACGCCCGCTTCGAGGCCCAGGCCCACTTCCGGGCGGAGGTCGGGGTTGCCGATCTCGAACGAGTAGGCGGCCAGGTGCGGCCCCTCCGAAAACAGCTCCTCGATGCCGGGCGTCCGCAGCGAGCGCAGCGCCGACGCTTGGGCGTGCAGCCCGCGCCCCAGCGGCGCCTGCACCCCGAAGGCTCCCGAAAGCCCGCTGAAACGCCGCACCCCGATTGCGCCCAGTCCGGAGCCGCGCGCGGCGACCTCCGGCGAGACGCGCCGCCCGTCCAGGCGCAGCCCGGCTTCGAGCGCCAGGGGTCCGGCCTGCGCCTTCTGGAAGGCGTAGGCGGCCGCCGAAAGCTCGCGCGTGGAGGGGGTGAAGTAGAGGCCGCCCGCCTCGAAGCGCCGCGCCTCGGCGCTCAGGCCGGCGGCGCCGCCGCGCAGGAAGCCTCGGGGCGCCGTATGCAGGCGGGCTCCGGCGGTGTACGTGATCGCGCCGAACTCTACCCCCAGATCGCCGCCGGCCTCGAACTCCTGGTGGAAGTAGCGCGTCGCGGCCCCTTCCAGGGTCAGGCGCATGGCGCCGCGCGGGTGGTAGTCCGCTTGCCCTTCCCCGTGCAGCCGCTGGATCTCGACGCGCACCCCGTGGGGGTGCGCCCCGACAAAGCCGCCGGGGATGCCGTACGCCGAGCGGTACGCCGAGGCGCCCACGCCCGCCCCGCCTTGCCGCCCGCTGCGGCCCACTCCCAGCCCGCCGCTCAGCGTCCGGATGGCCGTGTTGCCGAGCCGCCCCGAGGGCGTGCGGATGTCGTGGGCGTCGCGGTAGCTGCCGTCGCCCGACACGCCGAAGCGGCCCAAGGGCGCCTCGAAGCGCAGACTGCCCGCCGCGCCCCGGCTCACCGACTCGAACTGCGCCCCCGCCTCGGCCGCGGCGCGCGCGGGCGCGGCCGTCGGGGCGAGCCCACGCGCCACGTTCACGACGCCGCCGAGCGTGCTGGAGCCGTAGGCGAGCGCCGCCGCCCCCCGGATGACCTCGATGCGCTCGGCCGTCATGGGCTCGATCACGACGGCATGATCCGCCGACGACGCCGAGAGGTCGCCGGTCGGGCCGCCGTCCTCCAGCACCAGCAGGCGCTCGCCGCCGAGGCCGCGTAAGACGGGGCGCGCCGGGGCCGGCCCCATCGAGCGCATCGCCATGCCGGGCTCGTCGGCGAGCGTCTCGGCGATGGTCGCGCCCAGGTTGCGGCGCAAATCGGCCGCCTCGAGCACGCGCGCCGCCGCCGCCTCGCGCGCCGACGTGACGACG
>CBDTTW010000067.1:0-15378 GCA_965363675.1 uncultured Rhodothermaceae bacterium | reverse complement strand
GACGGGCGCCGCCGCCGCGAGCATGCGCGAGACCGAGTCGGCGGGCATGAGCGCGCGCGGCGCCTGCCGGTTGCAGCCCTCGGGCGTGCAGCCGGCTGCGCCGGCGGCCGCCAGCGCCACGAACAGGCAGAGCCGCAGCGTCATCCGGGCAACCGGCCGAGGCGCAGTTTGCGTTCGAGCGGCCGCCCCTCGCGCAGAATGCCGATGCGCACCGTGTCGCCCGTGCGGAAGTCGTAGATGCGCGCCACGTAGTCGGCCGAGCCCGCCACGGGCCGCCCCTCGATGGACACGATCACGTCGTAGGGCATCAGCCCCGCCTCGTCGCCGGGCGAGCCCGCGTCCACGTCCCGCACGAAGGCGCCCGTAGCCTGCTCCAGCCGGAGCGCGCGGGCGATCTGCGCATTCATGTCGCGCACGTGAAGCCCCGTGTAATACGACCGGTCGATGGAGCCGCTCTTCTTTAGCTCCTCCACGATGCGCGCCGCCTTGTCGGCCGGCACGGCAAACCCGATGCCGATGGAGCCGCCCGACTCGGAGTAGATGGCCGAGTTCACGCCGATGACCTCGCCGAGCGCGTTGACGAGCGGCCCGCCTGAGTTGCCCCGGTTGATCGCGGCGTCCGTCTGGATCATGTCGCGGTAGATCGGCCCGCCCGCCTGCGACTGAAGGTCGCGGCCGGTGGCGCTCACGACGCCCACCGTCACCGAAGGCTGGGCGGCCTCGAACAGCCCGAACGGGTTGCCCAGCGCAATCACCCACTCGCCCGGCAACGGCGGCTCGGCGCCGGCAAAAGCCAGGTAGGGCAGCGGCCGCTCGGGATCGACCTTGAGGAGCGCGATGTCGGTGGCCGGGTCCGTCCCGACGAGGCGCGCCGCAAGCTGGGCGCCGTCGGGGAGGGCCACGGTAATCTTGGTCGCGTTGCCCGCCACGTGATCGTTCGTGACGATGTAGCCGTCGGGGGAGATGATGAAGCCCGAGCCGACGCCTTGCACCTGGCGCTCGTAGACCTGGGCGCGCCGCCGCCCGAAGAACTGCTCGAAGAACGGGTCCGAGAACGGATCGCGGACCTGCACCTTCTGCACCTCGATCACGTTGACGCTCACGACGGCGGGCGTGACCACCTGGACGGCGCGCGTGATGGCCGTCTGGCGGCTGCGCCCGATCTCGTCGGCGGCGGCCGGGGCCTCGACGCGCTGCGGCTCGGCGCCGCGCGGGGTCTGCTGGGACTGGGCGTTTTCGTGGCAACCCGCCGCGACGAGGAACAGGGCGAGGCCGCAGGCAAATCGGAGCGTCATGGGCGCGCGGGCGTAAATGCAGGGAGGGGGCCAATGCGGGGAGTGGCGCCGCCCGTACTACGAGGGCGGGCGGCCCGGAGTTTCTGCCGCCGCCCCTCGAAATGCGTGTTATGGGCGCAGGCGCCGGCCGAGCGCGGCGGGGTCCGCCAGGGCGCGCAGCGCTTCCTGCACGGCCGGGTCGCGGGCGAGCGCCGCGCGCGTCTGCTCGCGACCGCCTTCGTAGCGCGTCAGGATCTCGGCGCTGAGGCGGTCGCTCAGGCGCGCACGGCGGCGCGCAAAGTCGCGCTCCTTCTCGGCGCGCACGGCCTGCTTCAGGGCCTCCACGGCCGCCTCGGCGGCGACGTAGCCGTTGGCCTTCAGCTCGGCCTCCAGCGCCTCGATGTCGCGCTCGGCGTCGGTGCGGTAGCTGAAGTCCTGCTCGTCGAGCCAGGCGCGGAAGTCGTTCCACACGGCATCGTCGATCTCGAAGTCCGGGTCGAGCTTCGGATGCCCGGCGGCATAGTGGTTGGCGAAAAAGAAAAACGCCGCGCGCCGGTCGAGCGCTTCTTCCAGGTCGCCGGGAGCCCCGGCGCTCAGCATCACATCGGGCTCGATGCCGCGCCCGTCGAGCACCGCGCGCCCGGCCCGCGTGCGGTAGGTTTTCCGAAGCGAGTCGGGGATGGCCGAGGCCGCGCCGTCGTGGCGGCGGTAGTCTACGGCCTGGATGCTGCGCCCGCTGGGGGTATAGTACCGCGAGGTCGTCAGCTTGAGCGAGGTGTTGTAGGGCAGCGGCTTGATGATCTGCACCAGGCCCTTGCCGTAGGTCGGCGCCCCGATGATGAGGCCCCGGTCGAGGTCCTGCACGGCCCCCGCCACGATTTCGCTGGCCGAGGCGCTGAACTTGTTCACGAGCACCACGAGCGGCGCGTCGGGGGCCAGCGGCGGCGACTGGCTGCGGTAGGTATGCTCGGTCTGCGGCAGGCGCCCCTCGGTGCTGACGATCACCGAGCCCTGCGGCACGAAAAGCTGCGTGATGTTGACCGCCGCTTCGAGCAGCCCGCCCGGGTTGTCGCGCAAATCCAGCACGATGCCGTCGAGGCGACCCGTCTGGAGCATCTGCTGCAACTGGCGGTGCACCTCGGCGTCGGCGTCGCGGGCGAAGCGTTCCAGACGGATGTAGCCCACCCCCCCGGTCGTGTCGGGGCCGAGGAACCCGGCGAAGCTGACGTTGCGCACGCGCACCTCCTCGCGGGTGAGCAGGAACTGCAACGCCTCGGGGACGCCCTCGCGGAAGATGGTCAAGGCTACGGCCGTGCCCGGCTCGCCGCGCATCAGCCCGCGCACGTCGCCCGAGGACAGCCGCTCGGTGGGCCGCCCCCCGATGTGCGTGATCACGTCGCCCGGCCGCACGCCCTGCCGGTGCGCGCTCGCGCCCTCGACGGTCGAGATGACCGTCACCTTGCCGTTGCGCATGCCCAGGTTGACGCCCACGCCTCCGTAGCGGCCGCGCGTGATGATGTCGATATCGGCGTTGTCGGCCTCGTCCATGAACGTCGTGTACGGGTCGAGGTCGCGCAGCATCGCCTCGATGCCGGTGCGCAGCAGTTTCTCGGCGTCGAGCGGATCGACGTAGCCGCCGACCAGCTCCTCGTAGAGCGCCCCGAGGATCTGGAAGTTCTTGCGCAGAGCGAAGAAGTCGTCGTCGCGCGGGGCCAGGAAGCCCGCGAGGCTGCCCACGACGAGGGCGCCCGCAAGGAGCGTGACAAGGAGCGAACGGCGGTGCGTCATGGCGCGGCGGGATAAAGGCATACCTGCTGTACGCCCGAAAAGGGCGCGGGGGTCCTGCCGCCGCCAGGCTTTTTATGCCGCCGTTCCAGGCGCTTACGCCTTACTCCAGCGCCGCCTTCATCTCCCGGTCGCGCTGCCGCTCCACGCGCACGGCGATCAGGATGGAAACCTCGTAGAGCAGCACGAGCGGAATCGCCACGAGCGACTGCGAGATCGGATCGGGCGGCGTCAGGACGGCGGCCAGGATCAGGTTGATGATGAAGGCGTACTTGCGCGAGGCGCGCAGCATCGGGGCCGTGACGATGCCGACCTTGGCGAGGAAGTACAGGATCACCGGCAGCTCGAAGAGCAGCCCTACGCCCATGGCCCACATCGTGACCATGTTGAAGTAGCTGGAGATGTCGAACTCGTTGACGATCTGCGGCGAGATTTCGTACGTGGCGAAGAACTGGAGCGCCAGGGGCGTGACGATGAGGTAGCCGAACAGGATGCCGAGGATGAAGAAGAACGTCGCGAAGAAGGCGGCGAAGCGCATGCCCTTGCGCTCGTGCGGGTACAGGCCGGGCTCGATGAACTTCCAGAGGAAGTAAACCAGCACCGGCGAGCCGATGACCAGGCCCACCGCCACGATGGTGCCGATGTGCGCAAAGAACTGGCCCGTCGGCTTGCGGTTTTGCAGGTAAATCTCGCGCGCGTCGATCCCGAAGAAATCGTACATGAAGAAGGTCGGGCGGGCCGGCCCCATCAGGATCGTGTCGATGATCCACGTGCTGAAGAAGCTGCACACGATGGTGATGGTGAACAGCGCCACCAGACCCTTGATGAGGCTCCAGCGCAGATCCTCCAGGTGCTCGATGAACGTCATCTCGGGCAGGTCGTAGGGCTTCCCCCCGGCCACAGGCCCCACCGCGCCGTCGCCGTGGGTGGGCGCAGCCAGCTCCGTGGACTTCTTCGAGAACCGCGAGCGTAATAACTTCATAATCGGTTGGCGCGGCGGCCCCGGGCGGGCGCGCCGCGGATGCGGGTTGGTTTACAAAGAGTCCGAGCTGCTTTTGTTGCTCTCGCGGAGGTTGAGGTCCAGCAGCGAATCGACCCACACGCCTTCGCTCTCGATGCGGGCGCGGCCGCCGCTCCAGGTAAAGTTGAACAGCGTCAGCACCCCCACCACGCTGAAGCCGTCGCCGCGCAGCAGCGCGAGCGCGCGGGCGGCGCTGCGGCCGCTGTTGATGATATCGTCGAGCAGCACGACGGGGTGCGCCCGGTCGAGCGGCCCCTCGATGAGGCGGCGGCGCCCGTGCGGCTTGCGCTGCTCGCGGACGAAGCCGCCCCGGAAGGCGGGCTCGCCGGAGGCGGCCAGCACCGAGCACACCATCGAGAACGCCCCGAAGCCGTAGCCCGCCACCTGATGCACACCCCGCATCCGCAGGCGCTCGGAGAGCACCGCGCTGACCTCGTGGAACGTCGGGCCGTCGAGCATCGGCATCCGCGTGTCGAGCAGCCACCCGATGGGCTGGCCGCGCGGGTCGGTGATGTGCTCCTGCTCGCGCCGGATCAGCGACTGGTCGTAGAGCCGGCGGCCGAGCTCTACCAGTTCCAGGTGGGTCGCGTTGCTGAGCGAACTGCTGATAGCCATGAATGCTGCTCCCTTCGGTCGTAACGGCGGCGGCGGCGCGGCGCGCGGTGATTGGTACCCGCGTGGCGCGGCGATGTTTTTAGAAATTATCGTGGCGCAAAGGGTCAGGCCGTCACGAAATCGTAGAGCGGGTGGCGGGCGCACAGCTCCTGCACCTCGGCCAGCACGGCGCGCCCGGCATCGGCGTCGGCGGGGCGGCGGAGCACGCGGTCCATCAGCTCCACGATCTGCCGGAAGTCGTCCTCGCCCATGCCGCGCGTCGTCATGGCGGGCGCGCCCACCCGGATGCCGCTCGTGACGAAGGGGCTCTGCGTGTCGTAGGGCACCATGTTCTTGTTCACCGTGATGCCGGCCGCCTGAAGCGCCGCCTCGGCCTCTTTGCCCGTGAGGCCTTTGCTCCGCAGATCGATCAGCACGAGGTGGTTGTCGGTGCCGCCCGAGACGAGCGTGTAGCCGCGCTCGGTGAAGGCCGCCGCCATGGCCTGCGCGTTCCGCAGCACCTGCTCGCAGTAGGCCCGGAACGAAGGCTGCAAGGCTTCGGCAAAGGCCACCGCCTTGGCCGCGATCACATGCATGAGCGGGCCGCCCTGCGTGCCGGGGAACACCGCCGAGTCGAACAGCTCGCTCATCATCTTGCGCCGCCCCGACTTGGGCGCCTCGATGCCCATCGGGTTCTCGGCGTCGCGCCCGATGAGCAGCATCCCGCCGCGCGGGCCGCGCAGCGTCTTGTGCGTCGTGGTGCTCACGATGTGGGCGTGCGGCAGCGGGTTGCGCAGCAGCCCGGTCGCAATCATGCCGGCCGTGTGGGCCATGTCCATCCAGAGAAACGCCCCCACCTCGTCGGCGATCTGCCGGAACGCTTCGTAGTCGAAGTCGCGCGGGTAGGCGCTCGCGCCGATGGAGATCATGCGCGGCCGCACGGCCAGGGCCTTCTCGCGCACCCGGTCCATGTCGATGCGCCCGGCCTGCGGCCCCTCGCGCTCGACGCCGTAGAACTCGGCTTTGTAGAGCAGCCCCGAGAAGTTGACCGGGCTGCCGTGCGTCAGGTGGCCGCCGTGGGCCAGGTCGAGCCCGAGCAGGGTGTCGCCCGGCTTGAGCAGCGTCAGGT
The DNA here is from genome assembly GCA_965363675.1 of uncultured Rhodothermaceae bacterium. Lineage (GTDB taxonomy): Bacteria > Bacteroidota > Rhodothermia > Rhodothermales > DASSAV01 > CBDTTW01. The sequence continues at coordinate 9,575 of CBDTTW010000067.1, read as the reverse complement.
AGACGGCGGCGTTGGCCGACGCCCCGGAGTGCGGCTGCACGTTGACCCAGTCGCACCCGAACAGCCGCCGCGCCCGCTCCCGCGCCAGGTCCTCGACGACATCGACGTACCGGCAGCCGCCGTAGTAGCGCTTGCCCGGCAGGCCCTCGGCGTACTTGTTCGTCAGCGGCGACCCCATGGCCTCCATGACGGCGCGCGAGACGAAGTTCTCGGAGGCGATCAGCTCCAGGCCTTCGTTCTGGCGCTCGACTTCCTGTTCGATGGCTTTATAAACTTCCGGGTCCTGAGCGGCAAGAGCAGACATAGGGTCGGTGCGGGTATGGTGGGCGCGGCGTAAAAGCGGAAAGGTACGGCGCGCGGCCGGGTCGCCGCGACAGGGGTTCAATTTTCGTCCTGAAGGCTCGCCGGGCGCTGAAGCTCGACGAACTGCCCGGCGATGCCGAGGAACGCCCAGTCCTGCGGGTCGGCGCCGGACGGCCCCAGGTCCACCCGGTAAACGCTGCACACGCCGTAGTTCCGGCGCTCGGCCAGGCCCGCCGCCGCCGACCCGGCCGCGGCGGCCGCCGCCCCCGAGAGCATCCGCCCCAGCGCCGAGTCGCCGGCGCGGCGGCTCACGGCGGCCTCGGCGTGCGCGCGCACGAACGTCTGGAAGTCCTCCGGGTCGGGGTTGAACGCGGCCAGCAGCAGGGCCGCCCCGAGGGCAAGCAGCAGGAAGAAACGCATGGGAGAAGCGCGCTTATCGGGTGGAAGGAAGGCGTTAGTGCATCAGGGCATACGTAAGCACGTTGGCCCCCATTTGCAGCGCCTGAAGCCGCTTCTCCGGAGGGTCGTTGTGCACCTCGGCGGGCTCCCAGCCGTCGCTCAGGTTCGTCTCGTAGGTGTAGAACACCGCGAGCCGCCCGTCGAGGAACAGGCCGTAGCCCTGCGGAGGTTTGTTGTCGTGCTCATGAATCTTCGGCAGCCCGCCCGCGAAGGGGTACTGCGTGGAGAAAATCGGGTGGTCGAACGGCAGCTCGGCGAAATCCTCCTCCGGCGCGACCTTCTTCATCTCGCGCCGGATGTACGCGTCGAAGCCGTAGTCGTCGTCGATGTACAGGAAGCCGCCGCCTTCCAGGTAGCGGCGCAGACGCTCGACCTCGGCGGGCGTCAGCACGATCTCGCCGTGGCCGGACATGACCAGAAACGGGTAGTTGAACAGCTTGTCGCTCGTCAGCTCGACGGTCTCCGGGCGCGGGTCCACGTCGAGCAGCGTATTCTGCCGCACGAACCGGATGAAGTTCTCCAGCGGGGTCTGCCCCTGGTACCAGTCGCCGCCGCCGCCGTACTTGACGGCCGCGATCGTGACGGCGTGCTTCTGCTGCGCCGCCGCCGCGCCGGCGCCGAGGCCGAGCAGCAGCAGGGCGCAAATTGTAACCTTCATGCTCTCGTCGGGTTAAGGCTGCCCGGGGCGCCGGTAAAACGATTAACGTGCGGCAAAGAGGCCCCGCGTCCGTCAAACGTTTAACGCGCCCCGCTTATGACCACCTTGCAGAAGTTGCTGTTTTTTTCTTTCGGCTTCCTCAGCGGGTATTACGTAGCCCGCACGCGCGAGGTTCTGCCCCGCCCTGCGCCGGCGGACGAGCTTTCGCCGGAGCACGCCGCGCTCGCCTTGCAGGAGTTGGAACAGCAGCTCGCCTGAACGCCGCTTTCGCTTACCGCTTGCCCCCACGGAGCCATGCAGATCCACGGGCTTGACCCTTCGCGCTTTCTCGAAACGTACTGGCAGAAAAAGCCGCTTTTGCTGCGCGGGGCCTTCCCGGCGTTTGCCTCGCCGCTGGAGCCGGACGACTTGGCCGGGCTGGCCTGCGAGGAGGGCGTTTCGGCGCGCCTCATCCTGGAGCAGGGCGGCGCCTACCCGTGGCAGCTTTTGCACGGACCCTTCGACGAGTCCGTGTTCGCCGAGCTTCCGGAAACGCACTGGTCGCTGCTCGTGCAGGAGGTGGACCGCTACGCCCCCGACGTGGCGGCGCTGCTCGATGCGTTCCGGTTTATCCCCGCCTGGCGCCTCGACGACGTGATGGTGAGCTACGCCCCCGCCGGGGGCAGCGTGGGGGCGCACATCGACCAGTACGACGTATTTCTACTGCAAGGCTACGGCCGCCGCCGCTGGCAGATCGAGACCGCCCCCAAGGCCGAAGAGCTGCTCGTGCCCGAACTCGACGTGCGCCTGCTCCAGGACTTCGCGCCCGACGCCGAATGGGTGCTCGAACCCGGCGACATGCTCTACCTGCCTCCGCGCGTAGCCCACCACGGCGTGGCGTTGGACGACTGCATGACCTATTCCATCGGCTTCCGCGCGCCCTCGCACGCCGAAATCGTCCTCGGCTTCATGCAGCACGCCGCCGACGCGCTCGACCCGAGGGCGTGGTACGGCGACCCTGACTTGCGCGTGCAACCCCACCACGGCGAAATCAGCCCGGCCGCTCTGGAACGCGTCGCCGAGGTGCTGCAACGGCTCGTCGCCGAGCCGGGCGCCGTCGGGCGGTGGTTCGGCGGCTACGCCACCGAGAGCCGGCGCGGCATGGACACCGAGCCGCTCGACGCGCCGTACACCGCCGCCGAGTTGCAGCGCGCCCTCGAAGCGGGCCTTTTGCTGGCCCCCAGCCCGCTGGCCCGCATGGCCTTTGCGCGGCTGCCCGGCGGCGTGAGCGTGTTCACCAACGGCCGCGAGCTGGCGCTGCCGGAGGACCTGGCGGACTTCGCGGCGCTCGTGACGGCGCGGCGCACGCTTGCCGCCGCCGAAGCCCGGCCGTGGTACGGCCGCCCCGAGGCCATGCAGGCCCTTACGCACCTGGTCAACGAGGGGGCCTTCGAGGCGCTCGCGCCCGAGGAGGGCTGAGCCCGGGCGGTAGGCGCCGATTAGCGCCCTGCCGCCCGGCGCGCCGCCGCCGTATTTTCCGGCGCCGCCCCGTCCCCCCCGCCTGTGATCCGCCGATGCCCTCCGTCGCCATCCGCGCCGCTTTGCCCGCCGACGCCGAGCGCATCGCCGGCCTCATTCGCGAGCTGGCCGATTTCGAGCGCCTCGCCGCCGAGGCCGCCCCCGACGCCGAAGCCCTCGCCCGGCATCTCGACCCGGCCGCGCCCGGCCCCCGCTGCGAGGCCCTCGTGGCCGAGGCGGAAGGGGGCGCCCTGGTGGGCTTTGCGCTCTTTTTCCCGAACTACTCCACCTTCCTGACCCGGTGGGGCTTGTACCTGGAGGATCTGTACGTGCAGCCCGCCTGGCGCGGCCGGGGCGTAGGATTCGCGCTCCTGAAGGGCGTCGCCGAAGCCGCCGTCGCGCGCGGCTGCCGGCGGCTCGACTGGAGCGTGCTCGGCTGGAACGCCGGAGCCATCGCCTTCTACGAGCGCCTCGGGGCGCGGCCCCTCTCGGAGTGGGGCGGCATGCGCCTCTCCGGCCCGGCTCTGGCGGCGCTCGGGGCTACGGCGTCTCGTTTACGATCTGCCCCTGAGGCGTGATCCGCTGCCCCGGCCCCGGCGGCGACGTGGGGAACTCCCCGGCGGGCACGTCCGGGTCGCGGTCCTTCGGCACGTAGTGCACGTGGTCGCCGTGCGGGACCTCGGTGTACGGCTTGGTGTTGAAAACGCCGAGGGCGTCGGCGAAGACGATCCCGAAAAACACCAGCCCTGCGGCCAGGAGCGTCCACCGCACCGGCGACATCCTACGCTGCTTCGTTTGCTCTAGCATCACTCTTTTACGCCTTGGCGCATCCGGTAACCCGCGTGTTCTGCCGCCTTATACCTCGCCCAAGCCCGGAGTATCCCGCCGCGTCCGGCCGGGGGGCGGCGCTTTTTGGGCGGCGCGCGTGGCTGCTCGCGGCGGCGCTCTGCGCGGCGGCGCTCTGCGCGGCGGCGCCCGCCTACGGGCAGCGCGCCTCGGTGGCGGGCCGCATCGTCGCGGCGGAGGACGGCCGCCCGATGCTCGGCGCCTCGGTCGAAGTGCGCGACGAGGAGGGCGCAGCGCGGCGCACCCTCGCCGACGCCGCCGGAGCCTTCCGGCTGGAGGGCCTCGCGCCGGGCCGCTATGCGCTCACGGCCTCGTCGGTCGGCTACGCGCCGCACGCCGACACGCTCGTGCTCGGCTTCGGCGACACGCTCCGCCTCCACCTCCGCCTCGAACGCGCCACGACCGCCCTCGAAGGCGTCACGGTGACCGAGGACCGGGCGCCGCCGCCGGAAGCGGGCCGCATCCACATTCGCGCCGCCGACCTGGCGCGCGTGCCCATGCCCGGCATCACGCCCGACCTGGCGGGCCTGCTCACGACGCTGCCCGGCGTCGTGACGACGAGCGACCGGGGCGGACAGCTCTTCGTGCGCGGCGGCTCGGCCGCCGAAAACCTCGTGCTCGTGGACGGCATGCCGCTTTACCAGCCGTTTCACATCGTCGGGTTCTACTCGGCCTTTCCGGCCGACATCGTCGCCTACGCCGATCTCTACGCAGGCGGCTTCGCGGCGCGCTACGGCGGGCGCGTCTCCTCGGTCCTCGACGTGGCCGCGCGCAGCGGCGACAAGCGGCAAGTGCGCGCCTCGGCCTCGCTGGCTCCGTTCCTCGGCTCTGTCTCGCTCGAAGGCCCCCTCGCCCCCGGCAAGGTGTCGGTGCTGCTGCACGCCCGCGAGTCCGTCGTGGAGCGGCTGGCGCCCGGCCTGCTCGGGGCTTCGCTTCCGTTCCGCTTCGGCGACCGGTTCGCCAAGGTCCACGCCTTCCTGAACCAGACGAGCAGCTTTTCTGCGACGGCCCTGCGCACCCATGACAGCGGCCGCATCGAAGGCGCCGGCGGCGGCGCGCGGCGCGTCGGGTGGCGCAACGAAGCCTACGGCGGGCGCTACACCTACCTGCCGGCCGAGTTTCCCGTCATGGCGCAGATCGCCGCCTACGCCACGCGCTTCCGCAGCGACGACCGCGCCGGCGAGACCCGGCGCACGGCCGAGGTCTCGGGCAACCAGGGCGAAATCGACTTCACGTACCTGCTCGGGCCGCACCAACTGCACTTCGGGCTGTTCGGGCGCACGAACGGCTTCCTCAACGACTTCGGCGATCGCAACACCGCCCTGGACGAGAACGTTTCGGAGGGGGGCGGCTACGTCGAGGGCGTATGGGCGCCGGGGCGGCGCTGGCGCGTCGAGCCGGGTTTGCGCGCGCACGCCTACTCCAACGGCATCCGAACCGGCATCGAGCCGCGCCTGCGCCTGCGCTACAGCCCCGGCGGCCGACTGGCCGGGCACGCCTTCACGGCCGCGGGCGGCGTCTACCACCAGCAGATCACCGGCCTGCACGACCAGCAGGAGGTGACCGACGTGTTCATCGCGTGGCGGCCCGTGCGCCAGAACCGCGCCGTGCCCCGCGCCGTCCATGCCATCGTCGGCTGGCAGCACCGCCCCACGCCCTGGCTCTCGGTGACCGCCGAAGCCTACTACAAACGCCTGCGCCGTCATACGTTCGTACGCTTCGACGAGGCCGCGCGCGCCTTCAACATCGCCGACGACCTCGCAGGCAGCGCGCGCGGCCTGGACGTGCGCGCCGAGCACATCGGGCCGCGCCTCTACGCCTACCTCGGCTACGGCCTCAGCCGCGTCGCCTACCGCGCCCCCGGCGCCGCCGCATTCTCCCCGCCGCACGACCGCCGTCACCAGCTCCACGCGCTCGCTCAGTGGGAGCGCGGGCGCCTGCAAGCCTCCGCGCGGTGGCAGTTCGGCTCGGGCAGGCCCTTCACGCAGATCGTCGGCTTCTACAACCGCCTCCCACGCGCAGCCCCATGGGCCGAGACGCCCGGCGCCGCCGGCGAGCCCACGCCCGCCTGGGCCGCGCCCTACGCCGCCCGCCTGCCGGCGTACCACCGCCTCGACCTCTCGGCCGCCTACCGCCTGCGCGCCGGCCTCGCGGACGTGCGCCTGCAACTCGGCCTCGTCAACGCCTACGACCAGGACAACCTGTTCGACTACGACTTCCTCACCGGCCGCCGGACGAACCAGCTTCCGCTGCTTCCCACGGCCGGGCTCCGCGTGGACCTTAACCCCCGCCGGTGATGCGCTTTTCCGTTTGCTGCGCTCTTGCCCTCGCCGCCGCGCTGGCGGCGGGCTGCGCCGACCCCCTCGAACCGGCAACGCCCCGCACGGGCGAAGGCGTCTTTTACCTGCACGGCTACCTGGACACGGCGGCCGACACGCAGCGCATCCGCCTGGAGCGCGTGCAGCCTCTGCCCGGCCCGGCTGCGCCGCCCGAGGCCGCTGCGACGCTCATCGAGCTGGACTCCGGCCGCCGCTTCCCCATGACCTTCGCCCCGGAGCCCCTTGCGGACGGCGGCGCGGGCTACGCCGCCCTGGCCGCCGTGCGCGTCGCTCCGGGCGGCGCCTATGCCGTCGAGGTGCAGGCCGCCGAGGGCGCCGCCGCGCGCGCCGCGACCACGGCGCCGCCCCCGGCCGCCCTGACGGCAGCCCTTTTGCCCGGCGACGGCTACCTGCTCGAAGCCGCCTGGAGCCCCGCCCTGCGCCCCCCCGACCGCGCCGTGCTCTGGTACGTCGTCGGCGCACGCCCCGGCGCGCCGGCGCAGCGCGTCGTGCTGGAGGCGCCGCCGGGCGCCCTCGGCGCCGGACGCTGGACCGTCCTCGTCGCGCTGCGCGCCGACCTGATGCGCGTGCGCGCCGGGGCGGGCATCCCCGCCGCCGACACGGCCGCCGTGTTCTACGGCATGGGCATGGAAGCCGCCTGGCTCAGCGACGAGTGGCGCCTGCCCCCGGACGCCTCGAACGTGGCCGGCGGCTACGGCTTCTTCGGCTCCGTGACGCGCCTGCGCGCCCCCATCGCGCTGCCCCCGGCGACCCTCGCGGGCCTCGGCTTCGCCGACCGGCAGGGGGCCGGCGGCAACTTTCCTGCACCATAGCCGCCCCCCGGCGCTGGCATGGCGGCCGCAAGGTCGTACTTTCCAGCAGGCTGCTTCCCGGCGACGCCCGTTCCACTTTCCGCAACCGACGTTATGCAACACGATATCTGGTTCAACGGCAAGCTCGTACCCTTCGAGGACGCAAAGATCCACGTGCTCTCCCACGTCGTGCACTACGGCTCGTCCGTGTTCGAGGGCATCCGCTGCTACCATACCGCTCGGGGCTCTGCCATCTTCCGCCTGCGCGAGCACATGCGCCGCCTGATCGACTCGGGCAAAGTCTACCGCATGGAGATGCCCTACACGCTCGACGAGCTGTGCGAGGCGGTGCTCGAAACGGTGCGCGCGAGCGGCCTGGAGTCGTGCTACATCCGGCCCGTGGCGTTCCGGGGCATGGGGCCGATGGGCGTCAACCCGCTCAAGAACCCCGTAGACGTCGCCGTCGCCGTGTGGGAGTGGGGCAAGTACCTCGGCGAAGAAGCCATGGAGAAGGGCGTCGATGTGGAGGTGGCCTCGTGGGCGCGCATGGCCCCCAACACGCTCCCGGCCATCGCCAAGGCGGGCGGCAACTACCTCAACGCCAGCCTCGTCAAGATGGACGCCGTGCTCAACGGCTACACCGAAGGCATCATGCTGAGCGTGGACGGCCACCTGGCCGAGGGCAGCGGCGAGAACCTGTTCGTCGTGCGCGACGGCGTGATCTACACCCCCCCGACGAGCCTGAGCATTCTGGCCGGCATCACCCGCGACGCCGTGCTCCAACTGGCGCGGGAGAAGAACCTGCCGGTCCACGAGGCGGCCATGCCGCGCGAAATGCTCTACCTCGCCGACGAGATCTTCTTTACCGGCACCGCCGCCGAAATCACGCCCGTGCGCTCCGTAGACCACCACAACATCGGCTCGGGCAAGCGCGGGCCCGTCACGGCGGCCCTTCAGGAAGCCTTCTTCGACATCATCGAGGCGGGCAACGACGCCCACGGCTGGCTGACGTTTCTCGACGCCGAGGCTTCCTGAGCCGCCCCGCCCCGGCTTTCACGCAAGCTGATCGGTGCGCATCGCCTCCAGAAGGGCAATCAGCCTGCGCTTGTCCTCCTCCGAGAGGCGCTGCGCCAGGGCTTCGGTGCGCGTGTCCACGGTCTGCTGCATCTCGCCGAGCAGGCGGATGCCCTGAGGGGTGACCGAGACGTAGATCACCCGGCGATCTACCTCCGAGCGCACGCGCGTTACGTACGCCTGGCGCTCCAGGCGCGTGAGCAGCCGCGTCACATCGGGCGTGCGGTCGAGCAGGCGCTCGCCGATCTCCGAGCACGTGAGCGGCTTGGGGTGGCTGCCGCGCAAAATCCGGAGCACGTTGTACTGCGCCGGGGTCACGCCGAAGGGGGCCATGAACGCGCCGATCTCGCTCATGAGCCAGTTGCTCGTCACGACGACGCTCAGCACGGCCTCCACCGAGGCGCTGGCGAAGCTCTTCTGCTTGATGAGTTGGGAGAGTTTCATCGGGGTGCGACCTTTTCGGGGCGGCCTGCTCGCCATGCTCACGACCTGCCCGCGTCCCTCCGTGCGGCGCGCCGGTGCGATCAACATACACTCTCGCGCGCGGGCAAACAAGCCGTCCCGGCGGCGCCCCTACCCTACGCCGTGGGCAGCGTAAACGAGAACGCCGAGCCCTGCCCGGCGGCGCTCTCGATGATAAGCCGGCGGTCGTGCGCGGCCAGAATGTGCTTGATGATCGCCAGGCCCAGCCCGGTGCCGCCCTGCTCGCGCGAGCGGCTTTTGTCCACCCGGTAGAAGCGCTCCGTCAGGCGCGCGATGTGCTCCGGGGCGATGCCGATGCCGTCGTCCTCGACGCGCACGAGCGCCTCGCCGGCGCGCAGGGGCAGCGCCTCGACGAGCACGCGCCCGCCGGGGTTGTTGTACTTGACGCCGTTCTCGACCAGGTTGACGAGCACCTGCCGGATGCGCTCCTTGTCGGCCAGCACCGGCGGCAGATCCTCCGGGATGCGGGCGGCCAGCGTCACGCCGCGCCGCTGCGCCGTCAGTTCGAGCGCCTCCAGCACGTCCGCCACGACGCCGCCCAGCCCGAAGGCCACCGGCGCCATCCGGAGCGCCCCCGACTCGATGCGCGAGATTTCCGAGAGGTCGCGCACGAGGTTGTTCAGCCGGAGCGTGTTGTTCAGGATGCGCTCGACAAACTTGCGGCTCACGCGGGCGTCGTCCAGGGCGCCGCCGAGAAGCGTTTCGGCAAAGCCCTGCACCGTAAAGATGGGCGTCTTGAGTTCGTGCGACACGTCGCCCAGAAACTCGCGGCGGTAGCTCTCCATCTTCTTGAGCTCCTGAATCTCCTTTTCGAGCGTCCGGCCGGTGCGGTAGACCTGCCAGATGAGCGCGTTCATCTCGTCGCCGCGCGGCAGGCGCAGCGCTTCCAGGTTGTCGAACCGGTGCTTGCGGATTTGCCGGAGCGTGTTGCGCGCCAGTTCGATGCGTCCGGCCAGGAGGGCGTGCGCAGCGGCGTAGGCGGCGGCGGCGGCCATCACGGGGGCCAGGACTACGGCGGAGCGCTCCGGCAGCAAGCCGACCCCGGAGACCAGCTCCGCCAGGGCCGCCCCCGCCAGCACCGCCAGGGCGATCTTCGCGGCCAGCAGGTTGGGGCCTCGGGCGCGG
>CBDTTW010000066.1:0-15458 GCA_965363675.1 uncultured Rhodothermaceae bacterium | reverse complement strand
TCGGGGCGTTGCCTTAGGGGGCGCCGGAGAGGGAGACGGTTTGTTCGGCCGGGCGGGGAGAGGCTTGCACCGGGTCGCCGTCGGCGAGGCGCGACTGGCCTTCGACGATGAGCGCCTCGCCGGGTTTGAGCCCCGAGAGCACTACGGTCTCGCCGCCCGAGGCCGCCCCGGCGACGACCACGCGCCGCGCCGCCACCGTAGCGCCGCCCCGCTGCTCGGCCACGAAGGCCACCGTGTTCTCGCCGTCCTGGAGCAGGGCGTCGGTCGGGGCGACGAGCACGCCGTCGAGCGTGTTGAGCGGCAGGTACACGTTCACGACCATCTGCGGCTTGAACTTCTGGCCGGGGTCCGTGAAGGCGATGTCCACCGGGAACGTGCGGTTGGCCGGGTTGACGGCGCGCCCGACAAACGTGATGCGCCCGGTGCGCTTCTCGCCGCCGTACGCCTCGAAGCCGATCTGCACCTCGCGGCCTACGGCCACCTCGCCCGCGAAGCGCTCGGGGACGGCCGCCGCCACCTTGAGCTGGCTGTTGCTCACGATGCGCACCACCTGCTGGCCCGGCAGCACCTGCTCGCCTTTCTCCACCATGCGCTCCTCGATGACGCCGCTGAACGGGGCCACCACGCGCGTATTCCGGAGCTGCTCCTGCGCCTGCGCCAGCACCGCACGCGCCTGCGCGAGCGAGGCCCGCGCCTGGTTGATCTGCGCCCGGGCGCCCTCGAACTCGATGGCGCTGATGATGGAGTCGCGGTAGAGCGGCTGCTGACGGTTGAAGTTGTCCTCGGCCAGGGCGTACTGCGCCTGGGCGGCCTGCACGCCTGCCTCGGCCTGCTGCACGCCGGCGCGCACCACGGCCGGGTTAAGCTGCGCCACCGTCTGGCCGGCCCCTACCGAGGCCCCCCGCTCGGCGATGTAGGTGACCGTCCCGGCGGACTGCGCCGAGAGCATGGCGTCGTTCTGCGCCTCGACGGCGCCGGAAAGCTCGACCACCTCGGAGAACTGCGTCGGGGCGAGCGCTACGGTCTGGACCGGCACGGTGCGTGGGGCCGGGGCGTCGCTGGGCGGCGCGTCGTCCTTGGGGCCGCAGCCGCCGAGGAGCAGCGCGGCCAGGAGCGCCGGGGCCAGGGCGGCCCGGCTGCGGTGCAAAAGCGTAGTCATGAGCAGGCGATGGGGTAAAAGGCGGGTCATAGGAAGAAGGTCAGTTGCTCGTTAGGGTGGCGCCGACCTGGCGGCCGAGCGGCATGCCCACCGAGGTCTCGAAGTTGGAGCGCGCTACGAGGTAGTCGTAGACGGCTTGCAGGTAGTTGAGCCGGCTCAGGTCGAGCTGCTCGGAGGCGTTGCGCTCTTCGAGCTGCGTCGCGACGCCCTCGGCAAGCCGGGTGCGGGCGTACTGGTAGTTCAGTTCGGCGCGCTGGATGTTTTGCTCCTGGCTCAGGATGCGCTGGTTGGCCGTCTGAAGGTTGCGCAGCGCCTGCTCGACTTCCAGGCGCACGGACTGCTCAAGCTGGAGCGCGTCGTTCTGCGCCCGGTCTATGGCGATCTGCCGCTGCTGCACGAGCGAAGCCGTCTGGAAGCCGTTGAAGAGGTTCCAGTTCAGGCGCAGGCCCACGTTGACCGAGGGGTTCCAGTAGGAGCTGTTGAAGAAGCCGTTGCTCGTCTGGGTAAACCGGAACGGATCGTTCGGGTCGGAGAGCACGATGGAGCGGTTGTCCGGCACGGTGCCGGAGTAGTTGAAGTTGGCGAACGCGCTCACGATGGGCAGGTACTGACTGCGGGCGAGCTTGCGGTCGATCTGGCGCAGCGCGATGGCAAGGCGAGCCTGTTCGAGGTCGGGGCGCTGCTGGAGGGCCATGGCCAGCGCATCCTCTGCGCCGATGGTCAGGTAGGCGGCGCGCTCTTCCGCAGCGAGGCTGCCCCGCAGGCGCAGCGGGCGCTCCATCGGCACGCCAAGCAGCAGCTTGAGGTTGTCGAGCGACTGGGCGGCCTGGTTCTGGGCTTGCACGAGCTGCGTCTCCAGGTTGCTCAGCTCGACCTCGGTGCTCAGGCGCTGGAACTTGGGCGTCACGCCCTGGGTCACGCGCCGGGTGACTTCGTTCAGCGTAGCGCGCGTGCGCTCGACGCTCTGTCCGGAGACGTTCTGCTGCTCCGAGGCGAGCAGCGCGCCGTAGAAGGCCCGCCGCACCTGATCGACGACGAGCTGCTCCTGCCGGTCGAGCGCGCGCCGGTTGATGTCCTTGAGCTGCTCGGCTCCGGCGATGGCGGCGAAGGCGCTGCCGTTGAAAAGCGGCTGCTCGACGCTGACGCCGTTGATGATCTGGTTGGGCACCGAGAACGGGTTGTCGCCGTCGTTCGAGACGATGCCTGCCGCATCCCGGCCCGCCTGCTGGCGCCGGAAGAACTCCTCGGCCGCGAGCGGTTGGGTGTTCGGGTCGGCGTCGGTGCGGGCCTGCTCGTTGTAGGCCAGCCAGTCGATGAAGCCGAACGACGAGAAGAGCCCGCCGGCCGCCGACCCGGCGAACGGGTTGGCGCTGACGACGTTGCGGGTGAAGCTCGACGACAGGTTGACGTTGGGCATCACCTGCCCCCAGGCCTGCCGCACCTGCGCCTCGGCGTTCTCCACGTCGAGGCGGGTGTTGCGCACGGTGTAATTGCCGAGGAGCGCAATCTGCACGGCTTCGTCGAGCGTGATCGTAATGGGCTCGCCGCGCCCTTCGAGCGGCAGCGGCATCATCTGCGCGCGCGCCGGCAGGCACAGGACCGCCGGCAGAAGCGCGCACAGGATCGTGTAGGAAAGGCGGGGTGTCATGCGGAGGTTAGGGAGGGGTCTGGGGTCAAGGGCGTGCAAAGCCCGTTCAGGAAAAGCTGCGCCACGGCGGCGGCGGCTTCTTCAGGCGTGTCGCAGCGCGTGGGCGGCGCGGCGTCGCAGCGGCGCAGCCCTTCGCAGCCTTGCAGCAGGTGCATCTGCACTGCACTGATGCCGCCGAGGATGGCATGCGCCGCGAGCAGCGGCGGCAGCGGCCGGATCTGACCGAGCGCCGCCCCGCGCTCCAGCGCGGGCAGGAGCGCCTCGGCGATGCGGTTGCTCTGGCGCTGGAAGTAGCGGGCCTTCTCGTGCTCGTTGCTGAACGTCATCTCGTAGGCCACCTTGATGATGAGCAGAAACGCCTCCCGCTGGTCCAAGAAAAACCGGAACGAGTCCTCCAGGAACCGCCGCAGCGCCGGCGCGAAGCCGTGGGTCTCTACGGCCTCCGGCGAGAGCGTGCGCCGGGTGCGCTCCAGGATGTCCTCGTACAGATCGTCGAACAGGGCGAAGAGCAAGTCTTCCTTGCCGCCCTGGAAGTAGTTGTAGATCGTGCCTTTGCCGTACTCGGCGCGCTGCGCGATCTCATCCATGGTCGCCGGGGCGAACCCCTTCTCGGCGAAGACGGCGCGCGCGGCGTTCAGGAAGTCCTGGCGGCGCACGGTGCGTTCCCGCTCGCGGCGCGTCGTGGGTGCGTGCATTACCTTACGGTTGCGTTGGAAAGGCAGGGGCGCCGCGCGCCGATGCCTATGGGAGCCGGGGTGACCGCCTGGTCATCGTGTGACCATTACGTCACGCCGCCTTCCGGAGATTCACTCCGGCTCCGGAGAATTTGTAACCGATTGGTATGGTAATGCCCGGGGATGACAGCCGTGTGTCGCGCTAGATGAAGCGCTCCATCTGGTGGGCGTGCATGTAATCGACGATGTTCTTGACCTGCTGCGCGCTCTCGCGGTGGCAGACGAGCACCGCGTCGCTCGTGTCCACGACGACCACGTCGTGGATGCCCACCAGCACCACCAGGCGCTCGCCCGACTGCACCAGGCACCGGCTCGAATCGTGGGCGATGACGTTGCCCGTGAGCGAGTTGCCGAGGTTGTTCTTGTCGCTGATGTCGTAGACGGCGCGCCAGTCGCCCACGTCGCTCCAGCCGAAAGAACCCGGCACGACGAACACGTTTTCGGCTTTCTCCATGACGCCGTAATCTATCGAGATGCGCGGCGTGTTCTGGTAGGCCGCCCCGACGGCGGCGTCCTCCTCCGGCGCGCCGACGGCGCCCTCCAGGATGCGGAAGGCTTCGTAGACCTCGGGGCAGTGCGCCTGCATCTGCTCGATGATGGTGCGCGCCTTCCAGATGAACATGCCGCTGTTCCAGAGGAAGTCGCCCGAGTCCAGGAAGCGCTCGGCGGTGGCGGGGTCCGGCTTCTCGGCAAACGTGAGCACCGGATAGGCGCGCTGCGTCTCGGCCGAGGGGTCTACCTGCCCGTCGAACTGGATGTAGCCGTAGCCGGTCTCCGGGTGCGTCGGGGTGATCCCGATGGTCACGAGCGCGCCCGGCGTCTCGGCCTTGTCGATGGCCGTTTGCAGCACCTGGTGGTAGGTGCGCACGTTCTTGACGATGTGATCGGCCGGCAGCACGATCATGGTGGCATCCGGATCCTCGGCGGCGATCTTGAAGGCGGCGTAGGCGATGCACGGGGCCGTGTTGCGCCCGATAGGCTCGGCGAGGATGTTGCCGGCGGGCACGCCGGGAAGCTGGTCGCGCGTCTGCTCGACGTAGTCCGCGTTCGTGACGACGTAGCAGCGCTCGGGCGGCACGAGGCCCTGCATGCGGGCCACGGTGTTCTGGATGAGCGTCAGTTCCCCGAGCACGCGGATGAACTGCTTCGGGCGTTTCTTTCTGCTTTGCGGCCAGAAGCGGCTTCCGATGCCTCCTGCCATGATGACGGCGTATACCATGCTCGACCGGGGTGGGTGAAGGTTGCCCGTCAATATAGCGACGGCCTCTGCTCCGGCTATCATCTTTCGCCGCACGCGCCGCCGGAGGCGCGGGCCGAAGGCGCCGGGCGGGTTGATCCGGAAGAGCTTCCGCAATACCTTGCACCTCCCCGCGCGCGGCCCCCTCTAACCCCGGCACACCTCATGGCTCAAAACCCTTCTCCAGCGGCGCCGCAGCTCGTGCCGACTCCGCCGCGCGGCCTGGCCGTGCTGCTTCTGCTCGGCCCGTCCATCGTCTGGACGGCCGGGGCCATCGGCTCGGGCGAGGTCATCCTGGCGACGCGCACCGGGGCGATCCTGGGGTTCTCGATGATCTGGGCGATTTTCGTAGGCATCTTCCTCAAGTACTGGATCGGGATGAGCGGGGCCTGCTACACCGTCTGCACCGGCGAGGGCATGATCGACATGTTCGCGCGGATGCCCGGGCCGCGCCACTGGGCCGTGTGGCTGGTGCTCGTGGCGCAGTTCCTCATGGCGGCGCTCTCCATCGGCTCCATCGCCTCGGCGGCGGGGATCTTCATCGAAAGCCTGCTGCCCGTCTCGGCCAACACCGGCGGCTGGCTCGTCACGGTGTTCTCGGTGCTGGTTTCGTGGTGGGGCTTCTACGACCGCCTCAAAATCATCATGACGGTGCTCATCTCCGTCGTCGTCGTCGGGGTGGTCTACGTGACGTTCTACATCTTCCCCGATATCAGCGCTTTCCTCGGCGGGTGGGTTCCGCAGGTGCCTCCGGTGCCGGCGTGGGCGCAGGCGCAGGGCGCGAGCGCCAATCCGTGGGACGAGATCCTGCCGCTTCTGGGGTGGGTCGCCGGCGGCTTTGCGGCGCAGGTGTGGTACACGTACTGGGTGCTGGAGGCCGGCTACGGCATGGCGCACGGCCGCCCCAACGGCGTGCCGGCCGACCTGGAGACGCTGCGCGCCGTGGGGCCGGAGGATGCCCGCCGCCTCCAGGGCTGGCGCCGCGTCGTCTATACCGACGCCACGTTCGCCATGATTATCGGCGTCGTCGTGACGGTGTGCTTCCTGATGGCGGGCGCGGGCGTGCTCGGGGCGCGCCAACTCGCGCCCACGGGCGCCGATGTCGCGCTCACGCTCTCGGAGATCTTCGCCAGCCAGTGGGGGCGCATCGGCGGCGTGCTTTTCCTTGTCGGCGGGGCCTCGGCGCTCATCGGCACGCAAATCTCGCAGCTCGCCGGGTGGCCGCGCCTGCTGGCCGATACGTTCCGGATCTGCATCCCCGCGTTCAACCGGCGATTCGTCTGGACCTCGCAGTACCGGCTGTTCCTCTCGATCTTTTTCTTCACCAACATGGTGATCGTCTACACGTTCGGGTTCAAGCCGGTGGAGCTGGTCAAGCTGAGCGCGGTGCTCGATGGGCTGTTGCTCACGCCGCTGCAAGCGCTCCTGGTGGGCATTGGGCTTTACTACGTGATGCCGCGCATGTTCACGCCGGAGGCGTGGCGCATCCTGCGGCCGCACCCGATCTTTGCCGTGGGCCTGGTCATCGCCTTCGCCGTGTTCACGGCCTTCTGCGTCATTCAGATCCCGACCGTCCTGAAATGAAAGCCCTCGTCTACACCGAGCCGTTCCGGTTTGCCTACACCGACGTTCCCGAGCCCGCCCTGGGGCCGGGCGACGTGCTCGTCGAGGTGAAGGCGTGCGGCATTTGCGGCTCGGACGTGCACGGCTACACCGGCAAGACCGGTCGCCGCCTGCCGCCGCTCATCATGGGGCACGAGGCGGCGGGCGTCGTGGCAGAGGCCGGTCCGGAGGCAGGGCCCTGGGAAGCAGGGCGGCGCGTCTGCTTCGACTCGACGGTGTACTGCAACGCGTGCCCGGCCTGCCGCGCCGGGGCCTACAACCGCTGCCGAAGCCGCCAGGTGCTCGGGGTGTCGATCCCCGGCGCCAAACGCCACGGCGCCTTCGCCCGCTACGTGGCGCTGCCGGGCTACGCGCTCCATGCGATGCCCGAAGAACTCTCGTTCGTGCAGGCGGCTCTGCTGGAGCCGGTCTCCATCGGCGTGCACGCCGTCGCGCGGGGCGCCGTCGGGCCGGGCCATACGGTGCTCGTGATCGGGGCCGGGACGATAGGGCTCTTCGTGATTCAGGCCGCGCGGCTGGCCGGGGCGGCGCGCATCATCGCCTCGGATACGCGCCCCTCGCGGCTGGCCCTCGCCCGCGCGCTGGGGGCCGACGCCGCCGTGCACGTCGGGCCGGGCGGCGCCGACCTGGACGCCGTCGTCGCGGAGCAGACGGGCGGCGCCGGGGTGGACGTGGTCTTCGAGGTCGTCGGCGTCTCGGAGACGGTGGGGCAGGCCGTGCGCGCGGCGCGCACCGGCGGCCGCGTCGTCCTGGTGGGCAACCTGACGCCCGAGGTAGGCCTTCGCGTTCAAGAGGTGATCTCGAAGGAGCTGACGCTGGCCGGGTCGTATGCCAGCAGCGGCGAGTACGCGCGCTGCATCGGGCTCGCGGCCTCGGGCGCCGTCCGCGTCGATCCGCTCGTCTCCGAAGTGCTGCCGCTCTCGGAGGGGCAGCGCGCCTTCGACCGGCTGCACGCCGCCGAGGAGGACCTGGTCAAAATCGTGCTGGAACCCTAGCCGGAGCTTTGCCGCATGGAAACGCCGCTGTTCGACCTTACGGGCAAGGTCGCCATCGTGACGGGGGCCAGCCGGGGGCTGGGCCAGTACTTCGGGCGGGCGCTGGCGCGCGCCGGGGCCGACCTCGTCGTGACGAGCCGCACGCTCGCCTCGCTGGAGCCGTTCGTCCGCGAGATCGAGGCGCTCGGGCGGCGCGCCCTGCCCGTGCGCCTGGACGTGCGGCGCCGGGAGGACATGCCGGCCCTGGCCGAAGCCGCCCTGGCCGCCTTCGGCCGCATCGACATCCTGGTGAACAACGCCGGGCTCAACATCCGCAAGCCGAGCCTGGAGGTGACCTGGGACGAGTGGGACACGATCCTCGACACCAACCTCAAGGGGCAGTTTTTCTGCGCCCAGGCCGTGGCCCCGCACATGCTGCGGCAAGGCTGCGGGCGCATCATCAACATCGGCTCGTGCACGAGCGTCTTCGGCATGGAAGGCATCGCGCCGTACACGGCCAGCCGGGGCGGCGTGCTCCAGATGACCAAGGCGCTCGCCGCCGAGTGGGGGCGCTCGGGGGTGACGGTGAACGTGCTGGCGCCGGGCTGGTTCAAGACGGCGCAAAACGCCGTGCTCTACGAAAACGAGGAGTGGCTGGCCTACCTCACCGACCGCATCCCGCTGCGCCGCCCCGGCCTGCCCGACGACCTCGACGGAAGCATCGTCTTTCTGGCTTCGGACGCCTCGGCCTACATCTCGGGCCAGATCCTGCTCGTGGACGGCGGCTTCACGACGGGGGCCACGCGCGCCGTCGTGAGCACGGCGAACCCGCAGCGCTAAAGCTATGCCGACCCCGGAACAGCAGGCTGCCGTGCGGACGGCGTGGCGGGGGGCGCTGGCGTGCTTTACCCTTGCGGCCGCGACCGGGGCGCTGTTCCGGTTCGCGGCGGCCTACGGGCTGCCGCTCGGGCTGGGGCTGGGCAACGTGCGGCATGCGCACTCGCACCTGATGTACTTCGGGTGGGCCACGCCGCTGCTCATGGCGATGCTGGCCGCGCGCCTGCCGGCCTTCTCGGGGCGCACGGCGCAGCGGCTCGTGTGGGTGTGCCTGGGGGCGGCGCTCCTCGCGTACCCCCCGTTTCTGCTCTTCGGGTATACGCCTGCCGTGGTGGGCGCGCGGCGCCTGCCGCTCTCGGTGATGGCCGCCGGCCTGAACGCCGTGGCGTGGTACGCCTTCATGGGGTATTACGCCCGCGCCGCCCGAGCCGCCGCGCGGGGCGCGCGCCGCAGCATGGGGCAGACCCTCCTGGATCTGGCCGTGGCGTTCCTTGGGGTTGCTACGCTCGGGGCGTGGGGGCTGGCGCTGCTCAAGCCGCTCGGCATCTCGGACGCCTTCTGGAGCGTTGCGCTCACGCATCTGTTCCTGGATACGTTTTCCGAGGGATGGTTCGTGCTGGGGACGCTCGGGCTCGTCTGGATGCACGCCGACCCGGAGGGCGCCCGCCCGCCGGGGCGCAGCCTGGCGCTGGTGTGCGCGGGCCTGCCGGCGCTCTTCGCGCTTGCCCTGCCCGAGTCGCTGGCGGGGCCGGGGCTGCGGACGTGGGCGCGCCTGGCGAGCGTGCTGGTGGGGGCGGGGCTGCTCGTGAACGTGTGGGCCCTGGCGCGCGCGCCGGGGCGCCGGTGGGCGGGCCTGTGGGCGCTGCCGGTGGCGCTGCTGGCCGCCAAGGCCGCCGCTCAGGTGGGGGCAGGGCTCTGGCCGGGCTTCTGGCCCGCTGGCCGGCACGGCCTGCGCATTCTGTACCTGCACCTGACCCTCCTCGGCTTCGTGACGGCCTCCCTGGCGGCGCTCGCGTGGCAGGCGCACGGCGTCGCGCGGCGGAGCGGGGTGCCGGCGCTCTACGCCGCCCTGGCCGTCGTGCTGGCTTCGCTGCTGCCCCTCTCGGGCCTGCCGGGGCTCTCGGCGGCGTGGGGCCTCAAGGCGGCCGCCTGGGCCTCGGCGCTGCCCGTGGCGGCGGGCGCCTGGCTGCTGGTTCAAAGCCTCCGGGGCGTCCCCGAGCGTCCAGTTTCGTGAACAGGCCCCGGGCCTTTCCGGCGCGCGTCGTCGGCGCGCCCGGCGCGGCAAAGCGCCGATTGCCGGGCGCAGCGGGGGTTTTTTGTAAAACCCCTGTGACAGCGCCCCGATAGGCGCGCCGATTGACCTGCCGGGGGGTAGATAGGCTCTGCGGCGGCTTTGGCCGCAGATGAACCCGCAACCAGGCAGGAGCACTTCCATGACCACACTGTTTCCGCGCGCGCGGGCCCTGGCCGCCTGCGCCTTGATGGCCGCCGCGCTCGCCGGCTGCGCCGCCTCCGGCGTCAACCGGGGCGACCTGAACGTGATCTCCCTTCAGGAGGAGTGGCAACTGGGCCGGCAGATCGAGCGGCAGCTCGCCGGGCAGCTCAAGCTCGTCAACGACCCGGTGATGCTCGGCTACGTCCGCCAGGTGGGGCAGAAGATCGTGCAGCAAACCGAGATGGCGAACCTGCCGTGGACCTTCCACGTCGTCGCCGATCCGGCCATCAATGCCTTCAACACGCCCGGCGGCCACATATACGTCAACACGGGCTTGCTCGCGAAGGCCGAGAACGCGGCGGAGCTGGCCGGCGTAATGGCGCACGAGGTCTCGCACGGCATTTCGCGGCACGGCACCGAGCGCCTCTCGAAGTCGTACGGCTTCAACCTCGGGGCGGGGCTGCTGCTCGGGCAGAACAGCTCGGCGCTGGAGCAGATGGCGGCCCAGGTGGTCGGCGCCGGGTCTTTCGCCAAGTTCTCGCGCGCCGACGAGCGCGAGGCCGACAAGCTCGGCGTGCGCTACATGTACGCCGCCGGCTACAACCCCGACGGCATGGCGACGATGTTCCAGAAGCTCATGGGCGAGCGCAGCAGCCGCCCCGGCAGCGTCGAGAAGTTCTTCAGCACGCACCCGCTCACGGAGGAGCGCATCGCCAACGTGCGCGCCGAGGCCAAGAAGCTGCCGCGCAAGCCCAACCTGGCGACCAACGACGCCGGCTTCAGCAAGGCGCGCCAGGCGGCGAGCCGCTACGGCCGCTAATGGTTACGCCAACGTTTCCAGGCGGCTTGTAACCGCCGGGCGGCGGGCCGGTTTACGTAGCTCGGCAAGTAACCCCTCACCCTTTACCACGGTACAGGCTACCCCATGGGCATTTTCAACCTCGGCAAGGACGACAAGGAAGAAGCCGCCAAAAAGGAGCAGGAGATTCGGGGCGTGCTCACGCAAGCCCTCGGCGGCGAACTGCAAAACATCCGCGTGGACTACGACGACGGCACGGCGCGCATCAGCGGCAGCGCCAAGTGGCACGCCACGCGCGAGCGCGTCGAGCAGCTCGTGAACAGCATCAAGGACGTGAAGAAGGTCGATGCCGGCGGCATCACCGTTCAGAAACAGGAGGCCGCCGCCCCGGCCCCGGCCGCGAAGCCCGCCGCCGCTCCGGCGCTCAAGACGTACACCGTCAAGGACGGCGATACGCTCTCGGCCATTTCCAAGGAGTTCTACGGCGACGCCAACCAGTGGCAGCGCATCTACGAGGCCAACCGCGACGTGCTCAAGGACCCCGACATGATCCAGCCCGGACAGCACCTGCGCATCCCCTCCTGACGGCGGGGGCGGCGTTTTCGGGCTATGCCACGCGGGGCGGGCGCTTCAGAGGCCCGCCCCGTGCGCGTTTCAGGGCTCGGCGGAGGGGCGCGAGCGCTGCACCCACTTGTACGCTTCGTGCTCCAGTTCGGGGGCGCTGCCGAGGCCCAGCTTCTGCTTGATGTTCTCGCGGTAGTACTGCACCGTTTTGATGCTGAGGGCCAGCTTCCCGGCGATGGCGCGGGTGCCCAGCCCCTCGCCCAGCAGCTCGAACACCTCCAGCTCGCGCTCGCTCAGCGCCTGCGGCGGCTCGGCGGCCGGGGTCGCCGCCCGCGCGCCGCCGGGGGTGGAAGCGCGCTCGATCATGCTCGAGGTCACCTCGGCGCTGATGCGGATGTCGCCGCGCAGCACCCGGTGGATCGCCGCGACGACTTCCTCGGCCGGCTCCCGCTTCATCACGTAGCCCCGCGCTCCGGCGCGCAGGCACCGCTCGGCGTAGACCATCTCCTGATGCATCGAGATGACGAGGATGCGCGTGCGCGGGAAGCTCGCGTGCAGTCGCCGCACGAGGTCCACGCCCCCGGCGCCGGGCAGGCTCAGGTCGAGCGTGACCACGTCCGGCTGATGCTGCTCCAGGAAGGCCACCGCCTCCTCGGCCCCGCCGACGCTGCCGGCCACCAGGAGCGTGGGGTCGCTGTTGATGATCATCTCCAGGCCCTGGCGCACCAGGGCGTGGTCGTCCACGATGAGCACGTCGTGGACGCGCGGCGGGGAGTCGGGGGCTGCGATCATGGCGTCGCCTCGGTTGAAGGAACTTCGGCGCAGAGGCGCAGCGGCAGGGCGCAGCGAACGCCCAGGCCGGAGGGCTTGCGTGCATAAACCATCAGGGAGCCGCCGAGGGCGCGGGCGCGGTGGCGCATCGTGAGCATGCCCATGCCGGAAGGCTCCTCGGCGGGGACGGGCGGCCCGGCGCCGTCGTCCTCGACGGCCAGCGCCAGGGCGCCGGCGCGCTTGAACAGCCGTATCGTGATTTGCGAGGCCCCGGCGTGCTTGACGGCGTTATGGACGGCCTCCTGCGCAATGCGGAAAAGCTCGTAGGCGGCTTCCGGGCGCAGCGTGGTTTTGCCCAGCCGCGCCCGGAACGCGCAGCGCATCCCCCAGAGGCGCTCGGTGGAGACAGCCAGCTCGCCGAGGGCATGCGCCAGCCCGCCCTGGTGGAGGGCGACCGGGTTGAGGCCCCGGGCCAGGGCGTGCGCTTCTTCGAGGGCCTGCCGCGCCGAGTCGCGCAGAAGCCCGGCCAGCGCCGCGGCGGGGTGGTCTTCGCGGCGCAACTGGTGCGCCAGCGTGCCGCTGATGTACGAAAGCCCCGTCAGGCGCTGCCCCAGCCCGTCGTGGAAATCCTGCCCGAGGCGCGCGCGCTCCTCCGAGAGCGCTTTCAGGATCTGCGCCTCGACCTGCCGGCGGTCGGTCATGTCGCGCACGATGCCGACGGCGTCGCCGCCGGTGGTGCGGACGATCCGGAACTCGTAGAACCGCGTACGCCCGTCTACGACGGCCGTATACTCGAAGTGGCGCAGCCCCCCCGAGCGCAGCGCCTGGCCGAGGCTGCGGTCCAGACGCTGGGCCAGGTCCGGCGGCGCGAGCGTCCGGTAGGGCTGCCCCACGATAGGCCCTTGCAGGTCGAGCGCCGCCGGGAGGTGCGCATCGAGGATGACGCCCTCGGGGCTTACGCGGAAGATGGCGTCCGGGAACGCCTGGAAAAGGGCCTTCAGCACGGCCTCGCGCTCGCGCAGGGCCGCCAGGATGCGCCGCACCTCGCCTGTGTCGCGCAGGACGACCTGGGCGAGACCCGGGCCGATAAGTTTGACGCACACCTCGGCTTCGAGGCGCCCGCCGTCCGGGCGGCAGAACTCGCGCTCGAAGCGGGCGACCTGATGCTCCTTCACATAGCCGAAGGCCACCGGGCGCTGCGCCAGGCTCTCGGGGCTGATGAGCGAGGCCAGGCTGCGCCCCCGGAGCGCTTCGGCGTCGTAGCCGAGCATGCGGCAGGCGCTGTGGTTGGCGTCGCGGATGGCGAGCGTGTGGTCCACCAGCAGGATGCCGTCGTAGGCTTGCTCGAACAGGCTGCGGTAGCGTTCGGCTGTCTCGGCGCCTCCGGCCTGGCCGACGAGGAGCGCGGCGTCCTCCAGCGCCCGGCGGCGTTCGGGTCCGGCCTCCGTCGGCAGGGCGGCGCAAAGGAGGCGCGCCTCGGAGGCCGCGCCGGGCGCCGGGCATGCCCATAGCTGCTCGGCCGCGCCCGGCATCGGCGGGAGCGGCACGGCGCCCGGCGCGGCCGGATCGGGGGCGGCGGCGCCGAGGGCGGTGGTCAGCTCCGGCGGCGGCGCCCCCTCGGCGGCCTCGACGCGCCAGGCCCCGCCGGGCATGCGCGCCGCCAGAGCCGTCCACCGCGCCCCCGATGCGCTCCGCGCCAGCCGCAATGCCGCCTGGAGCGCCGCCGGGGCCAAATCGGGACTATGTACGGCGTTATCGGCTTGCATCGCGCGGGGCTCCACGGGCGCCTTCCGCCGGCGGAAGGCAGATCTCTTGCCGCGCCCGGCTTCTCAGCCGGCCGGCGGCGCGGCGCCCGGCAAATGCACGATGATCGTGGCGCCGGCGCCCTCGCGGCTCGTGGCTGTGATGCTTCCGCCGTGCCGCACGGCAATGCGGCGGCAGATCGCCAGACCCATGCCCGTGCCTTTGTAGCGCTCCCGGCCATGCAGCCGCTCGAAGGGCAGAAAGATGCGGTCCAGGTATTTCTCGTCGAACCCGATGCCCTTGTCCGCCACCTCGATACGGCGCATTTGGCCGGGCTTCATTTCCTCGCCCGGAATGAACCCCGGCGCGCTGATCGTAATTTCGGGCGCAGTTCCGTCTTTAGCAAATTTTATGGCGTTCTCCATGAGGTTTTGAAAAAGCTGTCGCAACTGCGTGGCGTCGCCGAGCACGGCCGGCAGCGGCTCCACGGCGACGCGCGCGCCGGACTCGGCGACGGCCACTTCCAGGTCGGAGAGTACATGCTTCACGAGGTGGTTCATGTCCACGGCCTCCGGCGCGCCGGCCTGCGTGTTCACGCGCGAGTAGCTGAGCAGCCCGCGCAGCAGATCCGTCATGCGGAGCGCCGAGGCGCGGATGCGTTCGAGGTGGCGGCGCCCTTCCTCAGGCAGGGCGGCGCCGTAATCCGTCAGCACGAGGTCGGCGAACGTCGAGACCTTGCGCAGCGGCTCCTGAAGGTCGTGCGAGGCCACGTACGAGAACTCCTGCAACTCCTGGTTGCGCGCTTCGAGGGCCGCGTTGGCGCCGCGCAGCGCCTCCTCGGAGGACTTCGCTTTCGAGATGTCCTGGATCTCCGAGATGAAGTACTGGAAGGCGCCGTCCTCTGCCCGGACCGCAGAGACGCTCAGCAGCGCCCACACGATGCCGCCGTCCTGCCGGACGTAGCGCTTCTCGATGCGGTACGCCTCCCGGCGCCCCTCGATGATTTCGCGGAGCAGGTGCAAATCCTCGCTCAGGTCTTCCGGGTGCGTAAAGTCCTGGAAGGTAAGTGCGCGGAGGGCCTCGGCGGAGCAGCCGAGCATGGCGGCCAGCGCCTGGTTTACCTCCAGGAAGCGCCCCTCGGCCGAAACGAGCGCCTTGCCGATGGCCGCGTAGTCGAAGGCCCGCCGAAACCGCTTCTCGCTCTCGCGCAGCGCCTGTTCGGCGGCCCGGCGCTGCGCGATCTGTTGCCGCAGCGCCTCGTTGGCCGCCTGAAGCTGCGCCGTGCTCGGCAGGGCCAGCGCCCTCGGCACGAGCGGAAACAGCAGAAAGGCCGTGCTCACCGAGACGAGGCCGGTGGCGAACTTGACGACCCCCGTCAGGCGGTACGTGCCGTGCCAGATGGTATACACCTCCAGCAAATGCGTCGTGCCGCAGAACAGGATGAACGCCCCGAAGAGCCCGAACATCCAGGGGAACGCCAGGTCCTTGCGGCGGCGCACGAAGTAGACGAGGGCAAACGGGATGGCGTAGTAGGCGGCGGCGATCATGCTGTCGCTGACGGCGTGCAGCCAAACCAGATCGGGGCGCCACTGGTAGCAGTGCCCATGCGGCATGAAGCCGGAGTCGAAGAGGCCCTGGAAAAAGTCGAGCATAAGGTTGGCGGCAGGCAGGCGGCGGGGCGGCGGCGTACTACGGAAAGGTATCGTACAAACCCCCGATTTCGCACGCAAACGCTCATGAAAACGGCGCTTGCTGCGGCGCGGCTCAGCGGCTGCGGCGGGCCGCCTGCGGGGCGCGCGCCGCCTGCATGAGCCGCCGGGCCAGGCGCGCCACGAGCGCCGGGGCCGTATAGTTGAGCGCGTGCGCGTGCCCGGCCACGACCGCCGTGCGGGCGTCGGGCGCGCAGGCGGCCAGGCGCCGCAACCATGCGGCGG
>CBDTTW010000065.1:0-15533 GCA_965363675.1 uncultured Rhodothermaceae bacterium | reverse complement strand
AGCAGGCGGGGCTGCAAACGCGCCTCCAATCGAGCATCAAGATGGAGGAGATCGCCGAGCCGTTCATTCGGCGGCGAGCCATCCGGCACCTCGAAAAAGGGCGCATCGTGATCTTCGGCGCCGGCACGGGGAATCCGTATTTTACCACCGACACCGCGGCGGCTCTGCGCGCCCTCGAAATCGACGCCGACGTGATCGTTAAAGGCACGCGCGTGGACGGCATCTTCACGGCCGACCCCGAGAAGCACCCCGAGGCCCTCCGCTTCGAGCGCATCCACGGCGTGGAGGTATTGCAGCGCAACCTGCGCGTGATGGACCTGACGGCCTTCACGCTGTGCAAGGAGTCCGGGGCCCCGATCCTCGTTTTCAACATGGACAAGCCGGGCAACCTCAGCCTGATCCTCGAAAACCCGTCCGTGGGCACCCTCGTACACTGGAACGACGACGAGCCGCCCGTGCTGATGGCCTGAGGCGGCCCCACGCAACCCGACACGGTTCACCGACATGCTCGACGAAAACATGAAGCTCCTGCTCGACGAAGCCCAGGAGCATATGGCGAAAACGCTCGACCACTTGCGCACCGAGATGAGCACGATCCGCGCGGGCCGGGCCAACCCGGCCATGCTCGACACGATCCGCGTGGAGTACTACGGCTCGCACATGCCGCTCAACCAGATGGCGAGCGTCAGCGCGCCCCAGGCCGACCTGATCGTGGTGCAGCCGTGGGACAAGTCGGCGCTCAACCCCATCGAAAAGGCCATTCGGGCCTCGAACATCGGCATGAACCCCTCGAACGACGGCGCGCTGATCCGCATCCCGGTGCCGCCGCCTTCCGAGGAGCGCCGGCGCGAGTTGGCGAAGATGGCCCGCACGCGCGGCGAGGAAGCCAAGGTGGCCGTGCGCAACGTGCGCCGCACCGTCAAAGACGAGATCAAGTCCGTCCAGGCGGAGATGCACCTTTCGGAGGATCTGCGCTTCGAGGCCGAGGAGCGGTTGCAAAAAATGACGGACGAGCACATCGCTCGGATCGACCAGATGCTCGAAAAAAAGGAAGGCGAGATCATGGAGGTGTAGCGGGGCGGCGCTTTCACCGGAATCTCGCGTGGGGCGCGCGCAACCCCGTGTTATATTTAGGACTCCCGGGCTGCGGCCCGGGCGCCGGAGAGGTGCCCGAGTGGTTGAAGGGGCACGCCTGGAAAGCGTGTGTACCGTACCCCGGTACCGAGGGTTCGAATCCCTCTCTCTCCGCACGAGCCGGGCCTACGGGTCCGGCTTTTTCGTCAGGCGCTGCGGCGCCGCAAAACGGCAGGCGTACATGATCGAGAGCATGACCGGGTTCGGGCGGGGGGCGGCGCAGGTCGGCCAGACCACCGTCGCCGTCGAGATGCGGTCGGTGAACAACCGTTTCTGCGAGGTGTCGCTGCGCCTGCCGAAGGCGCTGGCCGAGCACGAGCACGACATCAGCGCGGCGGTGAAGCAGGCGCTCGGGCGGGGGCGCATTGCGGTGCAGGTGCAGATCGAGCAGGCCGCCGCCGAGAGCCTGCCGGTGCAGGTCAACGAGGAGGCCGCCCGGCGCTACGCCGCGCTGCTGGAGGCGCTGCGCCGGGCCGCCGGCATCGCCGCGCCCGTCGGGTTGGAGCACCTGCTGGCGTTCCCGGACGTGTTCACCGCCGCCGACGACGGCGCGGCCGCCCGGGAAGAGGCGTGGGCCGCCGCGCAAACGGCCATGGCCGAGGCCATCGAGGGCATCCGGAGCATGCGCCGCCAGGAAGGCGCGGCGCTCTCGGCCGACCTTCAGGCGCGCCTGGAAGCCATCGCGGCGGTGCTGGCCCAGATCGAGGCCCGCGCGCCGCTGCGCGTCGAGGAGGCCCGGCGGCGGCTGCACACGCGCCTCCAGGAAACCCTCGCCGACGAGCGCATCAACCCGGAGCGGCTGGAGCTGGAGATTGCCCTGCTGGCCGACCGCCTGGACATCACCGAGGAATGCGTGCGCCTGCACGCCCACCTGGACGTGTTCCGCGAGGCCCTCGCCGGCTCCGAGGCGGTGGGGCGCAAGCTCAATTTCCTCTTGCAGGAGATCAACCGCGAGGTCAACACCATCGGCAGCAAGGCCAACGACGCCGAGGTGGCGCACCTGGCCGTCGAGATGAAGGAGGAGGTGGAGCGCATCCGCGAACAAGTGCAGAACCTGGAGTAGCAAGCCGCCTATGGCCCCCCGGCTCATCGTCCTGACGGCTCCGAGCGGCGCCGGCAAAACCAGCATCGCACGGCGGCTGCGCGCGGCCCTGCCGGCGTTGCAGTTCTCCGTATCGGCCACGACGCGCCCGCCCCGCCCCGGCGAGCGCGACGGCGTGGACTACTATTTCGTGACCGAGCAGGCGTTCCGCGAGGGCGTCGCGGCGGGGGCTTTCCTCGAATACGAGGAGGTGTACCCCGGGCGCCTCTACGGCACGCTCCGCTCGGAGATCGCCCGCGCCACGCCCGCGCGCCCGATGCTGCTCGACGTGGACGTGGTGGGCGCGTGGGACGTGAAGCAGCAGTTCGGCCCGGAGGCGCTGGCGCTTTTCATCGCCCCGCCGTCGCTGGAGGCCCTGGAGCAGCGCCTCGTCGGGCGCGGCACCGAGACGCCCGAGACGCTGCGCACGCGCCTGGCGCGCGCCCGGCAGGAGATGACCTACGCCGACCGCTTCGACCACGTCGTCGTCAACGACGACCTGGAAGCCGCCGTAGAGGCGGCCCTACGGCAGGTGCGCGGCTTCCTGCGCCTGACGCCGTCGGAGGCGCCGCCCGCATGAGCACGCCTCCTGCCGGGCCGCTCGGCGGCCGCCGCATCCTGCTCGGCGTCTCGGGGGGCATCGCCGCCTACAAGACCGCCGAACTCGTCCGGCTGCTCAAGAAGGCGGGCGCCGAGGTGCAGGTGCTCATGACGCGCAACGCGGCGCGCTTCATCACGCCGCTCACGCTCGGAACGCTTTCCGAGCGGCCCGTGCTCACCGACGTATGGTCCGAGCAGCCGGGCGGCCTCTGGACGCAGCACATCGAGCTGGGCCTGTGGGCCGACGTGTTTCTGGCGGCTCCGGCCACCGCCGACCTCATCGCGCGCCTGGCCGCCGGCCGCGCCGACGACATGATCGGCGCCACGGTCCTGGCGGCGCGCTGCCCGGTTGTGGTCTGCCCCGCCATGGACCACGACATGTACGTGCACCCGGCCACCCAGGCCAACCTCGCGCGCCTGCGCGCCTACGGCTACGAGGTCGTCGAGCCGGGCTACGGCAGCCTTGCCAGCGGGCTGGTGGGCCTGGGCCGCCTGCCCGAGCCGGCCGACCTGGCCGAGCGCTTGGCGCAGCGCTTTGCGGCGGGCGGCGCCCTGGCCGGGCGGCGCGTGCTCGTGACGGCCGGCCCTACGCGCGAGGCCATCGACCCGGTGCGCTACCTCTCGAACCACTCCAGCGGCAAAATGGGCTATGCCCTGGCCGAGGCCGCCCGCCGGCGGGGGGCCGCCGTGACCCTCGTGAGCGGCCCGACGAGCCTTGCGGCGCACCCCGGCATCGAGCGCATCGACGTGGTCTCCGCCGAGGACATGGCCCGCGCCACGCTGGCCCGCGCCGACGCCGAGATCATCATCATGGCCGCCGCCGTGGCCGACTATACGCCCGAGGCCCCGGCGCCCCACAAGATCAAGAAAGCCGACGATGCGCTGACCCTGCGCCTCAAGCGCACCACCGACATTCTGGCCCAGCTCGGGGCCGAGCGCCGCCCCGGGCAGCTCCTGGTCGGCTTCGCGCTGGAGACCGAGGACGCCGAGCGCCACGCCGCCGAGAAGCTGCGGCGCAAGCGCCTCGACTGGATCGTGCTCAACGACGCCCTGGAGCCGGGCGCGGGCTTCGGCCACGACACCAACCGCGTGACCTTGCTGCACTGCTCGGGGCTGCGCGAGGCCCTGCCGCTGGCCTCGAAGGACGCTGTGGCCGAGGCCATCCTGGACCGCGTGACGCGTCCGGTGGAGGGCATGCAAATTTCTGAGCCACGCGCTTAATTCGCTTGAGCATAGCAGGCCGCGCCGCTAGCTTACGGCAAGGCGTTACACCCTCCCCCCCCGAGTCGCCCATGACGCAGGAACTGCTGCGCGCCGTAAAATCATTTATCGAGCAGGAGGCCGCCCTGGGCGGTCCGCTCGCGCCGCTGCCCTCACCCTCAGACCCGCACGCCGCCATGCCCACCGCCGATTTGTTCGGCAAGCCTGCGCCCGAACCGGCCGCCGACAACCCGGCGCTCTCGCCCGCGCAGCGCATCGAAGCGCTCATCCCGGCCGGCTCGCCGCTGCGCGCCATGACCTCGCTGGAGGAGGTGGCCGACTACGTCGCCCGGACGGTGCTGACCCCGCTCGACGCCGAGCGCCGCAACCCCGTCTTCGGCGTCGGCGACCCGCACGCGGGCCTCATGGTGATCGGCGAGGCCCCCGGCGCCGACGAAGACCGGCTGGGCGAGCCGTTCGTGGGGCGGGCGGGCCAACTGCTCAACAAAATCCTGGAGGCCATCCAGTTTACGCGCGACCAGGTGTACATCGCCAACATCCTCAAAAGCCGCCCGCCGCAGAACCGCGACCCCCTGCCCGAGGAAGTGGCGGCCCACCTGCCGGTGCTGCACAAGCAAATGGCCCTCATCGCCCCCAAGCTCCTGCTGTGCGTCGGCCGGACGGCGGGCAACGCGCTGCTCGGGCGCAACGCCACGATGGGCGCTTTGCGCGGCAAGTTCCACGACTACCACGGCATCCCGATGATGGTGACCTACCACCCGGCGGCGCTCTTGCGCAACCCCCAGTGGAAGTACGACACCTGGGAGGACGTGAAGCTGCTCCGCACCCGCTACGACCAGATCCTCGGGCAAAGCTGAAGCCCCGCCCCCACCTTTTTCCGACGCCCGACGCATGGCCGACCAGGAAGACTTCCCCCCCCGCAGGCTCAGCATCGACCCCGAGTCGCAGCCCTACCCCATCGAGAAGATGACGCGGCCGGGGCAGCGCCGCCCCGAGTCCCGCCCGGAGAGCGGCCGCCTGCCGCCGCAGGCCGTCGATGTGGAGCAGTCGGTGCTCGGCGCCATGCTCATCGAGCGCGAGGCCATCCCGCGCGCCATCGAAGTGCTGCCCGAGGATGCGTTCTACCAGCCCCGGCATCAGCGCATCTATGCCGCGATGCTGAGCCTGTTCGAGCGCAACAACCCGGTGGACCTGATCACGCTCACCGAGGAGCTCAAGCGCCGCAGCGAACTCGACGAGGCCGGAGGGGCCTACTACCTCACCGAGCTGACGACGCGCGTCGCCTCGGCGGCCAACGTCGAGTACCACGCCCGCATCATCGCGGAGAAGGCGCTGCTGCGCAAGCTCATCGAGACGATGACGGGCCTGATCACCAAAGCCTACGAGCCCAGCTCCGACGCCTTCGATTTGCTCGACCAGGCCGAGAGCGACATCTTCCGGATCTCCGACGCGACGATGCGCAAGCCTGCCTCGTCGATGAACGAGATCCTGAAGGAGACCCTCGCCCGCCTCGAATCCATCCACGGGCGCGCCGGCGGCATCACCGGGGTGCCCAGCGGCTTCCAGCGCCTCGACGACATGACCGGCGGCTGGCAGCGCTCCGACCTGATCATCATCGCCGCCCGCCCGTCGATGGGCAAGACGGCATTTTCCCTGGCCCTGGCGCGCAACTCGGCGTTGCACCCGGACCAGCCCGCCGGCATCGCGTACTTCTCGCTCGAAATGAGCTCGCAGCAGCTCGCGCAGCGCCTGCTTACCTCGGAGGCCCGCGTCGATGCGCAGGCGGCGCGCACCGGCCGCATGACCGACGAGGACTGGCCGCGCCTGGCCCGCGCCGCCGGGCGCCTCTCGGCCGCCCCCATCTTCATCGACGACACGCCCGGCCTGAGCATCCTGGAGCTGCGCGCCAAGTCCCGCCGCCTCAAGGCCGAGCACGACATCGGCATGGTCGTCGTCGATTACTTGCAGCTCATGCACGGCTCGGGCGACGTGCGCGGCGGCAACCGCGAGCAGGAGATCGCGCAGATCTCGCGCTCGCTCAAGTCGCTCGCCAAGGAGCTGAACGTGCCCGTCATCGCGCTCTCGCAGCTCAGCCGCGCCGTCGAGACGCGCGGCGGCGACAAGCGGCCGCAGCTTTCGGATCTGCGCGAAAGCGGCTCCATCGAGCAGGACGCCGACGTGGTGGCCTTCATCTACCGCGCCGAGCGCTACGGCATCACGGTGGACGAGAACGGCAACTCGACCGAGGGCATCGCCGAAATCATTATCGGCAAGCAGCGCAACGGCCCCATCGGGTCGGTCGAGCTGGCCTTCGTCAACCAGCACGCGCGCTTCGAGAACCTGACCACCTATTACGGCGACACCCCCGGCGGCGGCTACGAGTCCGGCGACGGCTACGACACGCCCTCGGCGCCGCGCCCGCCCACCGACCCGGCCCCGTTCTGAGGCGGCGGAACCGGTATTGTGTCGGAGCAGTTTTTTTCGTATTAAAGCCCTCACCGTGGCGATGGCATTGCAGTCCGCACTTCCCCCAACGTGCAGACCGGCGCGCCCTGCCGCCTTGTGCGCGGCATAGGCGACCCCATCCGGCCGTCTCCGTTCCAGACCCACGGTTAGCCGGGCGCTGCCTGCGAAGCGTCCGTAACCGGCCCTGTGGTATACGGCAACTGAATTTGCGCTCCTGAGGTCGCCCCCGGCCGCGCGGCGACCCCTCTCCGATACGCGTATGAGCAAGACCGTAAAGCGTCTCCTGATCCTTGGCATCATCGCCGCCGTGGCGGCGGCCGTGCTGGTCCCCCGGCTGATTTCCTCGGATGGCCCCGGCCCGGCGCGGGGCGGCCCCGGCGGCGCCCGCGGCCCGCGCAACGACACCCTGAAGGTCGCGGCGCACATCGTCCGCCCGGACCGCCTCATCAACGGCGTCGTGACGACGGGCGCCATCCGCGCCAACGAGTCCGTCGAGCTGGCGAGCGAAGCCTCGGGGCGGCTCGTGCGCATTTACTTTCAGGAAGGCCGGGCGGTGCCGCGCGGGCAGATCATCGTCAAGATCAACGACGCCGACCTCCAGGCGCAGCGCGCGCGCACCCTCCACCGGCTCAACCTGGCCGAGCGCCGCGAGCGCCGCCAGTCGCAGATCCTGGAGCAGGGCGGCATCAGCCAGGAGGAGTACGACATGGCCCAAAGCGAGCTGAACGTGCTCCGCTCCGAAATCGAGGTCATCGACGCGCAAATCGCCAAGACCGAGATCCGGGCGCCCTTCAGCGGCGTCATCGGGCTGCGTTACGTCAGCGAAGGCGCCTACGTCTCGCCGCAGACGCGCATCGCCACGCTGCACAACCTCAACCCGATCAAGATCGACTTTTCGCTTCCGGAGAAGTACGCCAACGAAGTGCGCGTGGGCGGCAAAATCCAGTTCCGCGTCGAAGGCAGCGACCAGCTCCGGCAGGCGACCATCTACGCCATCGAGCCGCGCATCGCCGCGAACACGCGCACGCTGCAACTGCGCGCCACGGCGCCCAACCCCGGCGGCCGGCTCATGCCGGGAGGGTTTGCCAACGTCGAGCTGATCCTGGAGGAGATCCCCGAGGCGCTCACGGTGCCGGCCATCAGCATCATCCCTGAACTGAACACCAAGAAGGTGTACGTGTACCGAAGCGGCAAGGCCGAGCCGCGCGAGATCGAGACGGGCATCCGGACCGAGTCGGCGGTGCAGGTGACCGGCGGCCTGGCCCCCGGCGACACCGTGCTCACCTCGGGCATCCAGCTTCTGCGGCCGGGCGCGCCCGTGCAGATCCTGAGCTTCGGCGCGCCCGACCCTAACTCGGCCGGCCCCGACTCGGCCGGGGCGGCGCGCGCGACCGTCGCCGCCCGGCCGTAACCCCACGCCCGAAAACGAAGAGGCAGGTATGACGCTCTACGCACTCAGCATCCGGCGGCCCGTCCTGGCGACGGTGATGTCGCTCGTGATCGTCATCTTCGGCGTGATCGGCTTTTTCTTCCTGGGCGTGCGCGAGTACCCCACCATCGACCCGGCCACCATCACGGTGAGCACCTCGTACCGGGGGGCCAACGTAGACGTAATCAACTCGCAGATCACCGAGCCGCTCGAAGAGGAAATCAACGGCATCGAGGGCATCCGCACCATCACGTCGAGCAGCCGCGAGGGCGGCTCGAACATCACCATCGAGTTTGAGCTGGGCGCCGACCTGGAGCGCGCCGCCAATGACGTGCGCGACCGCGTCAGCCGCGCCATGCGCCTGTTGCCGCAAGACGTGGACCCGCCGGTCGTCAGCAAAGCCGACGCCAGCAGCGGCTACGTCGTCTTCCTGCGCGTGCAAAGCCCCACGCGCAACCTGCTCGACCTGACCGACCTGGCCGACAACCAGATCAAGGAGCGCGTGCAGACCATCCCCGGCGTGGCCCGTGTGGACATCTGGGGCGAGAAGCGCTACGCCATGCGCATGTGGCTCGACCCGCAGAAGCTGGCCGCCTTCAGCCTGACGCCCATCGACGTGCAGCGGGCGCTGCAACGCTCGAACATCGAGCTGCCCTCGGGGCGCATCGAGGGCGACGAGGTCGAGCTGACGGTGCGCACCCAAAGCCGCTTGCGCACCGTCGAGGACTTCAACAACCTCATCATCAAGCAGAACGACGCCAGCATCGTTCGCTTCCAGGACCTCGGCCGCGCCGAACTGGGCTCCGAGAACGAGCGCACCATCATGCGCAGCGACGGCGAGCCGATGGTGGGCGTGGTGCTGCGGCCCTTGCCCAACGCCAACTACATCGAGATCGTCGACGAGTTCTACCGCCGCCTCGAAAGCATCCGGCGGGACATGCCCTCCGACGTGACGCTCAGCATCGGCTTCGACACGACGACGAGCATCCGGCAGAGCATCGCCGAGGTGCAGGAGACCATCTTCATCGCCATGCTGCTCGTGGTGATGGTGATTTTCTTCTTCCTGCGCGACTGGCGCTCCACGTTCATCCCGATCATCGTGATCCCGATCTCGCTCGTGGGCGCCTTTTTCATCATGTACCTGTTCGGCTTCAGCATCAACATCCTGACGCTGCTGGCGATTGTGCTCGCCATCGGCATCGTCGTGGACGACGCGATCGTGGTGCTGGAGAACATCTACGCCAAGATGGAGGCGGGCCACGAGCCTGTCGAAGCCGGCATCCTGGGCACGCGCGAGATTTTCATGCCGGTCGTTGCGACGACCTTCGCGCTCGTCTCGGTGTTCATGCCGATCATCTTCCTGGGCGGCCTGACGGGCAAGCTGTTCCGCGAGTTCGGCATTGTGATCGCCGGGTCGGTGGTGATCTCGGCCTTCGTCGCGCTCACGCTCACGCCGATGCTGGCGACGCGGCTGCTCAAGGGGCACACGGGCCATTCGCGGCTGTACCAGCGCACGGAGCCGTTCTTCCAGGGGCTGCTCAGCGGCTACCAGCGCCTGCTGACGCGCTTCATGCGCGTGCGCTGGATCGCGCCCGTCGTCATGGTCGTCAGCATCCTGCTGAGCGTGCTCATCTACCGGAGTCTGCCGGCCGAGCTGGCGCCCATGGAGGACCGCAGCCGCCTGACGGTGCAGGCCACGGCCCCCGAGGGCGCTTCGTACGAGTACATGGACGCCTTCATGAACCAGCTTTCCGCGATTGTCGAGAGCGAGGTGCCGGAGAAGCAAACCTTCGTCGCCCTGACCTCGCCCGGCTTCGGCGGCGGCGTCAACGCCGGGTTCATGCGCATGAACCTCGTGCCGCCCGAGGAGCGCGAGCGTTCGCAGGATGCGATTGCCGGCTTCCTGACGCGCCGCCTGGGCGGCCTGACGGGCGCGCGCGTCTTCGTGACGCAGGAGCAGACGATCTCGGTGGGCCGCCGGGGCGGCCTTCCGGTGCAGTACGTCATCCAGGCCCCCAACTTCGAGAAGCTCAAGGAAGCCTTGCCCCGCTTCCTGGAGACGGCGCAGCGGGACGAGACGTTCGCCTTCGTGGACGTGGACCTCAAGTTCAACAAGCCGGAGCTTCAGATCACGATCAACCGCGAGCGCGCCGAGCTGCTCGGCGTCTCGGTGGCGGACGTGGCGCAGACGCTTCAGCTTGCCCTGAGCGAGCAGCGCATGGGCTACTTCATCCAGAACGGGCAGCAGTACCAGGTCATCGCGCAGGTGTACCGCGACAACCGCAACGCCACCGTGGACCTGCGCAGCCTGTACGTGCGCACCGGCGGCGGCGATCCGGTCCCGCTGGATAACCTCGTGACGGTGGCCGAGCAGAGCAGCCCGCCGCAGATGTACCGCTTCAACCGGTTCATCTCGGCCACGGTCTCGGCGCAGCTCGCCCCCGGCTTCACCATCGGCGACGGCATCGAGGCGATGGACCGGGTGGCCGCCGCCACGCTCGACGAGTCGTTTGCGACGACGCTCACGGGCACCTCGCGCGACTTTCAGGAAAGCTCGAACAGCCTGCTTTTCGTGTTCGTGCTCGCCATCGTG
The DNA here is from genome assembly GCA_965363675.1 of uncultured Rhodothermaceae bacterium. Lineage (GTDB taxonomy): Bacteria > Bacteroidota > Rhodothermia > Rhodothermales > DASSAV01 > CBDTTW01. The sequence goes on along the minus strand of CBDTTW010000065.1, from coordinate 5,009 downwards.
TTCATCTACCTGGTGCTGGCGGCGCAGTTCGAGAGCTTCCGCGACCCGTTCACCATCATGCTCACGGTGCCGCTCGCGCTCACGGGCGCGCTCGTGTTTCTGTGGTACTTCAACCAGACGCTCAACATCTTCAGCCAGATCGGCATGATCATGCTCATCGGGCTGGTGGCGAAGAACGGCATCCTGATCGTCGAGTTTGCCAATCAGCGCCGCGAGGCGGGGCTAAGCGTGCAGGAGGCCGTCATCGACGCCTCGGTGGCGCGCCTGCGCCCGGTGCTCATGACGACGTTCTCGACGATCCTGGGCATCCTGCCGATTGCGCTGGCGCTTGGGGCCGGGGCCGAAAGTCGCGTCCCGATGGGCATTGCGGTCATCGGCGGTCTTTCCATCGGCACGCTCCTGACGCTCTTCGTCATCCCGGCGATTTACACGTACCTGGCCGGCCGCACGGTTCGCTACTCGGGCGCCGCCGGCGACGGCATGGGCGAGGCCGCCGCTTCGGCGCCGGCGCTGGCCGAGACGACGGCGCGCCCGCAATGAGCCGCCGCTTCCGCTCCTTTCAACCCGTAGCTACCGTGAGAACGACGATAAGGGCGGCCGCGCTGGCATGCGCGCTGGCTCTGGCAGGCGCCGGGGCCGCCCACGGCCAGCCGCAGCACGAAGGGCCGCTGCTGACGGTCGAGGAAGCGGTGCGCATGGCCCTGGAAGCCAACCCCGGCATCCTGGCGGCCCGCAGCGAAGTGCGCATCGCGCAGAACAACTACACGCGCGGCAACGCCGGCTACCTGCCCAGCGTCGGCGCCAGCGCCCGGCAGGCCCGCAGCAACGGCGGCCCCAGCGACGGCGCGCTGAACTACGACGTGGCCGTGGGCGCGGGCATCCCCGTCTTCGACGGCTTCCGGCGCTCGGCTGCGTACCGCCGGCTCGGGGCGCAGGTCGAGCAGGCCGGCCTTCAGGCGCAGCAGTACACCGAGGGGACCCTTGCCGACCTGATTACCCTGTACTTCGACCTGGCGCGGCAGCAGGAGCAGCGCGCCGTCCTCCGCGACGCCGTCGATATCTCGCGCGAGCGCCTGCGCATCGCCACGCTCGGGCGCGACCTCGGCTCGACTTCGGAACTGGAGGTGCGCCGCGCGCGCGTGGACCTCAACGCCGACAGCGCGGCGGTGCTGCGGCAGGACATCAGCCTGGCGAACACGAAGGCGCAGTTCAACCTGCTGCTCGGGCGCCCCGGCGAGGCGCCGTTCACCGTGGCCGACTCCCTGGAGATCGGCCCCGTCCTCGAAGCCGAAGCCCTCGCAGGCGAGGCCGAGGCCGCCAACACGAGCCTGCGCCTGGCCGAAGCCTACCGCGAGGTGGCCCGAGCCGCCGAGCGCGAAACGCGGGCCGAGTGGTTCCCGCGCCTCGACTTGCAGGTGGGCTACATCTTCAACGATATCGGCTCGGAGGTGGGCCTGCCCGTGACGCGCCCGGGCGGCCTGAGCTACGGCCTGAGCGCCAGCTTCGACTTGTTCGAGGGCTTCAACCGCAGCCGCCGCCTGGAGAACGCACGCCTGCAAATCGCCATCAGCGAGCTGGAGATCACGGAGGCGCGTACGCGGCTGTCCTCGGGGCTTTACAGCGCCTATGCGAGCTACCGCAACAGCCTCGACCTGGCGGCGCTGGAGGCCGAGAACGAAGCCCTGGCCCAGCAGAACGTGGCCGTGGCCCTGGCGCGCTTCCGGCTCGGCGGCATCAACTCCATCGAACTACGCGAGGTGCAGAACGCCCTCACGAACGCCGGCAGCCGCCTCGTGACGGCGCGCTTCGAGGCCAAGCGGGCGCAGATCTCCCTGCTGGAGCTGAGCGGACGTCTCCAGCAGCAATACGGCCTCGGCGCCTACTGGCCGAGCAGGCGGTAGTGCACGAAGGCGAACTGCTTGCTGTCGGGCGACCATGAGGGCACGTTGATGGTGCCCTGCCCGCCGAACAGCTCGACGAGCGTGCGCGCCTCGCCGCCGGGGTAGGGCATCATGCGCAGGCGGACGCGCTTGTTGGCGGGGTGCCCCTCGACGCCCGGCTCGAACGTGACGAACACGATGTGGCGGCTGTCCGGGGAGGGGTGCGGGAACCAGTCGTTCTCGGGGCCGCGCGTCATCTGCTCGGGCTCGCCGCCGTCGGCGGGCATGCGCCAGATGTCCCAGTCGCCGGAGCGGAGCGAGTTGAAGTAAATCCACTTGCCGTCGGGCGAGTAGTCGGGGCCGTCGTCGTAAGAAGGGTGGTCGGTCATGCGCTCCTCGGGGGCGCCGCCGGCGGCAGGGATGCGGTAGATATCGAAGTTGTCGTTGCGCTGGGCGCAGTAAGCCAGCCAGCGGCCGTCCGGCGACCAGCCGTGCCAGTACGAAGGCGTCAGGGCGGTGATGCGCGTGGGCGCGCCGCCTTCGAGCGGCAGGGTGTAGATATGCCCGTCGTTGTTGCTCACGGCGAGCGTTTTGCCGTCGGGGGAGATGCCGTGGTCGTTGTTGAGGCGGTCGAGGTCGCCCGTGGGGATGAGCGCGGGGCCGCCGCCTTCGAGCGGCAGGCGGTAGAGCTTGCCGCCCGAGTTCAGGATCAGGTACGAGCCGTCGGGCGACCAGTTGGGAGCCTCGAAATGCGCCGGGGCCACCCAGACGGTCCGGGTGAGACCGCTTGCGAGGTCGAAAACGGCGATGTGGCTTTCGACGCGCGCCTGCCGGGCGTGCGCGGCTTGCGGGAGGCAAAGAGCCGTCAGGAGCAACAGCGGGAGGAGGCGCATGGGCGGGCAGGGAGTAGGGTGCGCTGGGGAGGCCGGGGCGAGGCCCGGCGCCGCTTCCACCCGCAGTATACAGCGCCGCGCGGCCGATTGCCACCACCGGCGAAGGCTCGGCCTCAGCCGGGGCGCACGTGCCCGTCGCCGATGCCGATCCATTTGTAGGTAGTCAGCTCCTCCAGGCCCATCGGGCCGCGCGCGTGCAGTTTCTGCGTGCTCACGGCCACCTCGGCGCCCAGCCCGAACTGCCCGCCGTCGGTGAAGCGCGTGCTGGCGTTGACGTAGACGGCGGCCGAGTTGACTTCGTCGGTGAAGCGCTGCGCCCGCCGCCAGTCGTTGGTGAGGATGCTGTCGGAATGCTCGGTAGAATGCTCATGGATGTGGCGGATGGCCTCGTCGAGCCCTTCGACGACGCGCACGCCGAGCACGAGCGAAAGCCACTCCTGGTCGAAGTCGTCGGGGCCGGCTGCGACGGCGGCCTCGCCGAGCAGCGCGAGGGCCTCCGGGTCGGCGCGCAGCTCGACGCCGGCGAGGCGCGCAGCCACCGCCGGCAGCAGCGCCGGGGCGACCCGGCGATGCACGAGCAACGTATCGAGGGCGTTGCAAACGCTCGGGCGCTGCACCTTGGCGTTCTCGATGATATCCACGGCGCGTTCGAGGTCGGCCGACTCATCGACGTAGATGTGGCAGATGCCCATGCCGCCGGTGATGACGGGGATGGTGCTCTCTTCGCGGCAGAGGCGGTGCAGGCCCTCGCCGCCACGCGGGATGATCATGTCCACGTAGCGGTCGAGGCGCAGCAGGGCGGCCACGGCGGCGCGGTCGGGGTCTTCGATGTACTGCACGGCGGCGGCGGGCAGCGCGCAGGCGGCCAGCGCCTCGCCGACGGCGCGCACGAGGGCGATGTTGCTGCGGCGCGTCTCGGAGCCGCCGCGCAGAATGGCCGCGTTGCCGGTCTTGAGGCAGAGGGCCGCCACGTCGATGGTGACGTTGGGGCGCGCCTCGTAGATGACGCCGAGCACCCCGATGGGCACGCGGCGCTTGCACAGGCGCATGCCGTTGGGCAGCACGCGGCTGTCGAACTCGGCCCCGACGGGGTCGGGCAGGGCCGCCACCTTGCGCGTGTCGGCGGCCAGGGCAGCCAGGCGCCCGGGGTCGAGCGCGAGGCGGTCGAGCAAGGCCGGGCTGAGGCCCCGGGCGCGCGCGTCGTCCAGGTCGAGGGCGTTGGCTTCCAGGATGGCGGGGGCGGCGCCTTCGAGGGCGTCGGCCACGGCCAGCAGGGCGGCGTTGCGCCGGGCCGTCGGCTCGATGGCGAGGATGCGGGCGGCCTCGCGGGCGGCGCGGCCTATCGTTTCGAGGGGGGCGTGCATGGCGGGGGGGTCAGGTGAGCACAAAGTCGTTGCGGTGGACGGCTACGGGGCCGTAAGCGTAGCCCAGGCGCGCGGCGATCTCGTCGGAGCGGCAGCCCTGGATCTGGCGCATCTCGCCGGCGTCGTAGCGGGCGATGCCGCGCCCGATCTCACGCCCGTCAGCGGCGGCGACGGCCACCGTGTCGCCCCGGCGGAAGCCGCCCTGCACGTCGGTGACGCCGGCGGGGAGCAAGCTGCGGCCGTGGCCGGCGAGTGCGCGCGCGGCCCCCTCGTCCACGACGAGGCGGCCCGAGGAGGCGCCCCCCGCCATGATCCAGCGCTTGCGGCTCTCCAGGGGCGTCGCCGTGGCGACGAAGCGCGTGCCGACCGGCTCGCCGCGCGCCGCGCGCCCGATGACGCCCTCGGCGTCGCCCTGGGCGATCACCACGTCGATGCCGCCCCGGCACGCCAGGTCGGCGGCCTGAAGCTTGGTCGCCATGCCGCCCACGCCGAGTCCGCTGACGCTGCCCCCGGCGATCCGGCGCAGCTCGGCGTCGATGGCGCGCACCTCGGGGATGAGGCGGGCGTCGGGGTCGATGCGGGGGTCGGCGGTGTAGAGGCCGGGCTGGTCGGTGAGCAGCAGCAGCAAATCGGCCTCGGCCAGCAGGGCCACGAGCGCCGAGAGGTTGTCGTTGTCGCCGACGCGGATCTCGGCGGTCGCCACGGCGTCGTTCTCGTTGACGACGGGGACGATCTGGTGCTCCAGCAAAGCCAGCAGCGTGTCGCGGGCGTTGAGGAAGCGGCGGCGGTCGCGCACGTCCTCGCGCGTGAGCAGCATCTGCCCGACGTTGAGCCCGTAGATCTCGAAGAGCGACTCCCAGACCATCATCAGA
>CBDTTW010000064.1:0-15607 GCA_965363675.1 uncultured Rhodothermaceae bacterium | reverse complement strand
GGGCCCCGCGCCCGCCTCGACGCGGGCGCCCTCTCCAGCATCATGCAAAACCTGATCGGCAACGCCGTCAAGTTCACGCAGCACGGCGGCATCGCCGTTCGCGTGATGCGCCAGGGGCCGGACGTGTGCGTGCAGGTGCGCGATACGGGCGTCGGGATCGACCCCGGCTTTCTGCCGCACATCTTCGACGAGTTCCGGCAGGAGTCCACCGGCCTCGGGCGCAGCCACGAAGGCAGCGGCCTCGGGCTGGCCATCACCCGGCGCCTCGTCGAGCTGATGGGCGGCGCGATCCACGCCGAGAGCGCCAAAGGCGCCGGCAGCACCTTTACCATCCGGTTTGCCGATGTGGCCCCGCACGAGGTGTCGCCGACGCCGGCGGCCCCGGCCGCGCCGCCCGACCTGCGCGGCGCGCAGGTGCTGCTCGTGGAAGACAACGCCGAGACGGCCTTCCTCATGCTGCATTTGCTGCTCGACTACTGCGAGGTGGCCCTGGCCGCCAATGGAGAAGAAGCTGTTCGCAAGGCGTCGGTGAAAAGCTTTGATGCTATATTTCTGGACATCAACCTCGGCCAGGGCGACAGCGGCATCGACGTGGTCCGCCGCATCCGAAAGCTGCCCGGCTACGCCGACACGCCCATCGCCGCCATCACGGCCTACGCGCTGCCCGGCGACCGCGAAGGATTTCTGGAAGAGGGCTTCGACGAGTACCTCAGCAAACCATTCACCGCCGAAGGGCTCATGGATCTGACGCGCCGGTTGTTTAAGCGCCGAGCGGTTCGCAGCCGGTCCATGGGAGACGGCTCCGCCCCGGCATAGGACGCGCGCGCGCCGCAGTCTCGATGAGCCACGCCCCGCAAAAAACCGCCGCACCCCAGAGCGCTCCGGCCCCCGCCCGCAAGGTGCTGATCATCGACGATCAGCGCGAGGTGCTCGACATGGTCGAGTACATGCTCAGCCGGGAAGGCTACAGCGTCATCGCGGCGCGCTCGGGCGAGGAGGGGCTGCTTCAGGCCGGCCTGTTCCAGCCCGACCTCATCCTCTGCGACATCATGATGCCGGGCATGACCGGCTACGACGTGCTCGCCGCGCTGCGCGAAAGCAGCGACCTGGCCTCGGCGCCGTTCGTCTTCCTGACGGCCAAGGCCGCCCCGCAGGAGCTGCGCGAGGGCATGAGCCTGGGCGCCGACGACTACCTCACCAAGCCGTTCACGGCCGACGAGCTGGTAAGCGCAGTGCGCACCCGCCTGCAAAAGCGCGAAACGCTCGTGGACCGCTTCGAGAAGCGCATGGAGATGCTCCGCGAAGGCATCTCGACGGTGCTGCCGCACGAGCTGCGCACGCCGCTGACGCTCATCCTGGCCCACTCGTCGCTTTTGCTGGAGGCCGCCGACGACCTCGACCGGGAGGAAGTCCGCAGCGCCCACGCGGCCATCCACGAGTCGGCGGTGCGCCTTTACCGCCTCATCGAGAACGTGCTTATCTACACCGAGCGCGAGGGCGACAACGCCCTGCGCATCGAGCGCCCGGCGCCCGTCGAGGCGGCGCCGCTGGCCGAGAAAACCGCGGCGAAAATCGCGGCGCAGTACGAGCGCCCCGGCGACCTGACCCTTCGGCTGGAGCCCGGGCAGGCCGCAATGCACGCCTTCCATCTGAAGAAGATGCTGGAGGAAACCGTAGACAACGCCTTCAAGTTTTCGTCCGCCGGCAGCCCGGTGGAGGTGCGCCTCTACGGCGAGGGCGGCGCCCTGCGCCTTGTCGTGACCGACGCCGGGCGGGGCATGACCGAGGCGGAGATCGAGAACATGGGCGCCTACATGCAGTTCGGGCGCAGCCGCTACGAGCAGCAGGGTACGGGCCTCGGCCTCTCCGTCGTGCGCCGCCTTGCCCGCGTCTACCGGGGCGCCGTAGCGGTAGAAAGCAGCCCCGGCCGAGGGGCCCGCGTCGAGGTGACGCTGCCCGACGTGTGGAACAGCCCCGCCGACGCGTAAGGATTTCTCCAACGCTCAAAGCCCTCCCCAACGCTCAAAGACCGCTCGCATGAAGCCTGCAATCCACGCCTGTGCAGTCCTGGCGCTGCTCGCCGCCGGCTGCGCCGCCCCCGCCGAACGCCTTGCCTCGACCGGCGCCTCCCGCCCGGCGCCGCCCAACATCATCTTTATCCTCGCCGACGACCTCGGCTACGGAGACCTCGGAAGCTACGGCCAGGAGCGCATCCAAACGCCGCGCCTGGACCGCATGGCTCAGGAGGGCATGCGCTTCACGCAGTTCTACGCCGGCTCGACGGTGTGCGCCCCTTCGCGTTCGGTGCTCATGACGGGGCAGCACACCGGCCACACCTACATCCGCGGCAACCTCACCGCGCCGCTGCCCGACTCGGTCGTGACCGTGGCCGAGACCCTCCGGGGACGGGGCTACCGCACGGCCCTTATCGGCAAGTGGGGCTTGGGCAACGTCGGCGACTCCGGCCACCCACGCCGCCAGGGTTTCGATTACTTCTTCGGGTTCCTCAACCAGATGCATGCCCACAACCACTACCCGGAATACCTCTTCCGCAACGACGAGCGCATCCGCATCCCCGGCAACGAAACGCCCGGCGCCCGGCCGGACGGCCCCGGCGTCTCGACGCGCAAAACCGCCTACGCCGGCGACCTGTTCATCGAGGAGGCTTTGGGCTTCATCGAGGGCGCGCGCAACCAGCCGTTCTTTCTCTACCTCGCCCTGACGACGCCGCATGCCAACAACGAAGGCAAGGAAAAGGGCATGGAGGTCCCGAGCCTGGGCGCCTACGCCGATGCCTCATGGCCCGAGCCGGAGAAAGGCAAAGCGGCCATGATTACGCGCATGGACGCGGGCGTCGGGCAGATCCTCGACCGTCTGGCTGCGCTCGGCCTGGAGGAAAACACCCTCGTCGTCTTCACGAGCGACAACGGCCCGCACAAAGAGGGCGGCAGCAACCCCGACTTCCTCGACTCCAACGGTCCGCTGCGGGGCATCAAGCGCGACCTCTACGAGGGGGGCATCCGCGTGCCGTTCATCGCCCGCTGGCCCGGCAGAACGCCCGCCGGGGCCGTCTCGGACTACGTCGGTTACTTTGCCGACATGCTGCCGACGTTTGCCGAGCTTGCCGGAGTCTCGGGCGCCGCCTCGCAGGACGGCGTCTCGATCGTTGCGGCGCTGACGGGTCGCCCGGCGGCGCAACAGGCCCACGAATACCTGTACTGGGAGTTCTACGAAGGCGGCACGGCGCAGGCCGTTCGCTTCGGCGATTTGAAGGCCGTGCGCAAGCCGATGCTCACCGGCGAGGTCGAGTTGTACGACCTCCGGGCCGACGTGGGCGAGACGCGCGACCTGGCCGCCGCCCGGCCCGCCGAGGCGGCGCGCGCGCGCGCGTTCATGGAGGCGGCGCACCGCCCCTCGGCGTTGAAATGGGTCCCTCAGCGTTGAAAGGGGCGCGGCTTCAGGCGGGTTTGCGGCCGAGCGTGTAGGCGCGGGCGGGGTTCTCCACGGTCAGGCGGCGCAGCTCCCCCTCGGTCCAGCCGCGCGCCCGCAGGAGGGGCAGCAGGCCGCCGGTGAGCGCGGTATAGGGCTTGTACGACTGCTCGGCCTCCCCGACCCGGTGCCAGCCCGCGTCGTGCGAGATAAGGGTGCGCCCGAGCAGATCTGCGGCGCGCATGCGCTCCAGGCGCTCGGCGTAGCGCTCGGCGGCCTCCCATGCCAGCCCGTCGAAGGAGACCCAGGCGCCCCGCCGCCCCGCTTCGAGGTGGCGCTCGGCGTCCTGCTCGGCTTGGGCGTGCACCCAGATCCACGCCGACGGATGCACCCCCTCGGCCCGCAGCACGTCGAGTTGCTCGAAGGCCGCCGCCGCCGGGCCGGTGTGCGCGGCAATCGTCAGGCCCGTGGCGAGGTGCGTGCGCGCCGCCGCTGCGACGAGCTTGCGGTCGATGGCCGAGAGCGGCCCCGCGTCCACGCCGATCTTGATGAAGCCCGGCCGGATGCCCGTCTCGCCGATGCCGTGCGTGAACTCGCGCGTCCAGCGCCGGGCCAGCGCGTCGGCGTCCTCCGCGAAGGCGTGTTCGGGCAGCGACGCGTCGTCGCGCGCGCCGTAGTAGCCGGTGTTCGTGACGATCCGGAGGCCGCTCGCCTCGGCCAGCCGCACGAGCAGCGCCGGGTCGCGCCCGAGGTAGGCGGGGGTGCACTCGAAGAACGACCGGATGCCTGCCCGGCGCGCCTCGATGAGGTGGGGCAGAATGGCGGCATACGCCTGCTCGCGGTCGTAGCGCGGCGTCGCGGCCAGCTTGGCCCCGCCGAAGTCCACGAGCACATGTTCGTGTGGGAGGGTGAGGCCGAGGGCCTCCGGCGCGACGGGTCCGGCGACCGTCAGGATGCGGCCTTCCGGCGCGGGCGCGCGGCCCGGCCCGAGGCAGCCCGGCAAGGCTGCGCCCGCCAGCGCCAGCCCGCCCGCTTGCAAAAAGCGCCGCCGGCTGCACGCGCGGTGCGTCTGTTTCATTCGGATGCCCTCCGCAAACCCCGCCGGGACGGGGCGCATCTATGGTGCACACGTTTTTCGAGCCGCATCCGGCCCGTTTCTACCGTATTATACGCACACTTTTCCAACCCCGGCCCTCTGCGCGAGCGGCCGGAACACCAGGCAGGGCGACGAATGAAAGGCAGGTGCGGCAGGACAGGGCAGGGGCGGCTGTGGGCGGCGATGTGGGCGGCGGCGCTGGTCGGCATAGGCTTCGCGCCGGCGCGCGGGCGCGCGCAGGCCGTGGACTCGGCGGCGGCGGACACGATGCAGGTGGAAGTGCGCACCGAAGCGCCGCGCGTCTACATCAACTGCGACGCCTGCGACATGCTCTACCTGCGGCAGCAGATCCGGTTCATCAACTTCGTCCGCGACCCTGAGCAGGCCCAGGTCTCGATCTTCGTCACGACGCAGCGCGTGGGCAGCGGCGGCATCATCCACCAGATCGAGCTGACGGGGCAGGAGGACTTTACGGGCGTCGATAACCGCCTCACGTACATCTCCGAGCAAACCAACACCTGGGAGGAGCGCCGCCGGGGGCTGCTGCGCGTACTGCAAGCCGGGCTCGTGCCGTACGTGGCGCGCACCCCGCTCGCCCAGCGGCTCACCGTCCGCTACGACGAGCCGGCCAACGAAGCGCCTCTGACCGTCGAGGACCCCTGGCATAGCTGGGTGTTCGACATCGACGGCGGCGGCTCCTTCAGCCTTGAAGAAAGCCAGCAGTTTTACTCGGTCAACGGCTCGCTTTCGGCCGACCGCGTCACCGAGGCGTTCAAGGTGCGCAACCGCCTGTACGGCGACTACAACCAGCGGCGCTTCGAGCGCGACTCCGGCCCCATCGTCAGCCGCTCGCACGAAGCGGGCTACAACACCACGCTCGTGCAAAGCATCGGCGGGCACTGGGCCGCGGGCGCCTCGGCGGGCGCCAATACCAACACCTACCGCAACACCGACTTCAGCGCCAGCATAGGCCCGGCCGCCGAGTACAACATCTACCCCTATGCCGAGTCGGCGCGGCGCGAGCTGTCCATCGCCTACCGCCTGAACGCCATCTACCGCGACTACACCCGGACCACGGTGTACCTGAAGGACGAGGAGTTCCTCGTATCCGAGAGTCTGAGCGCCAGCGCGCGCGTGCAGCAGCCGTGGGGGTTCATCTACGCGGGCATCTCGGGGGCGCACTACTTCCACGACTTCAGCAAGCGCCGCCTCGAAACGTACAGCAACGTCTCGTTCCGGCTCGCCAAGGGCCTTTCGGTGCGGTTCTCCGGCTCGTTCGAGGTGATCCGCGACCAGTTGTATCTTGCCGCCGGGGAGGCGTCGCTGGAGGAGGTGTTGTTGCAGCAGCGCCAGCTTGCCACGGCCTACGAACTGCGCGGCTCGGTGGGGCTGGCCTATACCTTCGGCTCGATGTACAACAACGTCGTCAACACACGCCTGTGATGACGCCCCCCGATGCGGCCCGGCCCGAGGTCGAGGCGTTCGCCCGGCGGCGCGAGGCGCTGCTTGCGCGCGCCGCCGAAGCGTGCCGCCGCGCCGGCCGGCCGCCGGATGCGGTGACGCTCATCGCCGTCTCGAAGACGTTTCCCGCCGAGCGCATCGCGGCGGCGGCCGAGGCGGGCCAGGTGGACTTCGGCGAGAACCGCGTGCAGGAGCTGGCCCCCAAGGCCGAGGCGCTGCCGGGCGCGCGCCGGGGCGGACGCCTGTGCTGGCACATGATCGGCCGCCTCCAGCGCAACAAGGCCCGCGACGCGGCGGCCTACGCCGACGTGTTCCACGCCCTCGACAGCGTGCGTCTGGCCGACGAACTGGAGCGCCGCTGCGCCGAGGCGGGGCGCGTGCTGCCGTGCCTGGTGCAGGTCAACATCTCCGGCGAGGAGTCCAAAGGCGGCGTGGCCCCCGAGGGGCTGCCGGCGCTGCTGGAGGCCGCCGCCGCGCGCCCGCACCTGCGCCTGCGGGGCTTGATGGGCATCGCCCGGCTCGCCGACGACCCGGAGGCGGCGCGCCCTGAGTTCGCGCTGCTGCGCCGCCTGCGGGACGGCCACGCGCCGGATCACCCCGGCCTGGAGTGGCTCTCGATGGGCATGAGCGGCGACTTCGAGGCGGCCATCGCCGAGGGGGCCACGCACATCCGCCTCGGGAGCGCGCTGTTCGGATCTCGCTAGCCTATAGTATATTAAAGGCGCTCGCTGCGGCGGCGCTGCGCTGCTGCGGCGTCCGTTCGGGGCGTCCCACGATGCTACGGAGGATTCCATGAGGCTCTCGCCGCTCGACATTCGCAAGCAGGAGTTTGCCCGCAAGATGCGGGGCTATGATGCGGACGAGGTGCAGGCATTTCTGAATATGGTCTCCCAGGAGTGGGAAGACATGCTCGACGCCATGCGCCGCCTGGAGCAGCAGGTGGCCGCCGCCGAGCAGCGCCTGAGCCACTACCAGCGCGTCGAGGAGGCGCTTCAGGAGACGCTGCGCGTCACGCGCGAGACGAACCAGCAGAGCCTCGACGTGGCGCGGCAGAAGGCCGAGAGCATCCTCGCCGAGGCGCAGCGCCAGGCCGAGGAGATTAAGCGGGCCGCCGAGCGGCAGCGCGTCTCGATGCGGCAGGAGGTCTCGAACCTGTTTCAGCGGCAGGATGAAATCGTGATCCGGCTGCGCAGCTTCCTGATGTCCGAGATGGAGATGCTGCGGCGCTTCGAGGACAGCGTGCAGGCCGATGAGGCCCCGCGCCGCGCCGAGGCCCCCGACGAGGCGGCGGGCTCGGAGTACCTCGGGCGCCTGTTCGCCCCCGAGGCCCCCGCCGATGCCGCGCCCGCGCGCCCGGCGCCTGCGCCGGTCTTCGCAGGACCGCCGCCCGCCGCGCCGGTCTTCGCAGGGCCGCGCCCCGAAGATCAGGAGCGGTTCTACGTTCCCGAGAGCAACCTTGTCCCGGCCGCCGCCGAGCCGCCGCCGAGCGCCGACGAGCGCGCCGGAGGGCACAAGTGGGTCGTCAAGCCGGTGTTCAGCGCGGCGCCGCCCCCTCTGGACGAGACCGACGAAGCCTCCGACCCGGAGGGCGCGCCGGACCTGCACGAGGAGGACCTGGCCTCGGCCGACGAGCACGAACGCATCCGCCGCATCCTGAAGGACCTGGAGTAACCCCCGGCAGGCTCCGGCCCGCCTCTACGCGCACCCTCCCGAACGATTTTCGCATGACGCCTACGCCTTTCGACTTCGAGCAGCACCGCCAGGCCGTTTACCAGGCCGCCGACGTGATCCGCCCGCACATGCCGGCGGCGCCGGTCGCCGGCCTGATTCTGGGCACCGGCCTGGGCCAACTCGCCGAGGCCATCGAGGTGGACGCCGCGCTGGACTACGAGCGCCTGCCCGGCTTCCCGGTCTCCACCGTCGAGTCGCACAAGGGGCGGCTCCTCATCGGCAAGCTCTGCGGCGCCCCCGTCGTGGCGCTTCAGGGGCGCTTCCACCTGTACGAGGGGTACACGGCCCAGGAGGTGGTGTTTCCGGTGCGCGTGCTTCAGGAGCTGGGCGTGCGCACCCTGCTCATCAGCAACGCGGCGGGCGGTATGAACCCGCTGTTCCGACGCGGCGACCTGATGCTGCTCACCGATCATATCAACCTGCAAGGCGCCAACCCGCTCACCGGGCCGAACTTCGACGGCTGGGGGCCGCGCTTCCCGGACATGAGCGCGCCCTACGACCCCGAGCTGCTGCGCCTGGCCGAGCGCAAGGCCCTTGAGATGGGCATTCGGTTGCAGCAGGGCGTGTACGTGGCGGTGGCCGGCCCCAACATGGAGACCCGCGCCGAGTACCGCTTCCTGCGCCTCATCGGCGCCGACGCGGTGGGCATGAGCACCGTGCCCGAGACGATCGCCGCCTGCCACGCCGGGATGCGCGTCATGGCCGTCTCGGTCATCACCGACGAGTGTTTCCCGGACGCCTTGCAGCCCGTCTCGCTGGAGGACGTGATCGGCGCGGCCCGCGAGGCGGAGCCCCGCCTGACGGCGCTCATGCAGGCGGTCGTGCAAGCGTTGAACGGCGAGAGCCGTTAGCCCCGGCAGTGAACCGGCGCGAAGGGGGAGGGCCATATGTTCGGCGAGGAGGTGTGGGATGAAGATGCCTGGGAGGCCTTCCTGAAGCAGAACGATCTGCACGTAGAGCGCTTCATGGCGGCCCTGCGGACGTTCCTGGAGGAGGAGCCTGCTCCGCGCCCGGCCGACGGCCCGGCGCACCGCGAGTGGCGCCGCCGCCTGGAGCGCTACCTGCGCCGGCGCGGGCTGGAGCCGGAGGAGCCGCTGCTGGAATACCTCCTCCCCGGCGACGCCGAGAGCGCCGAACACGACGCGGCGGCCTGGCTGGCGCAGCTCGGCCTCGGCCTCGACGACGAGGAGCGCGAGGAGCTGCGCGGCGAGGTGCTGCACCTGCCGCTGTTCCGGCAGTCGGGGGAGTTTGCCGCCGACGTGCTGGACTGGGTGCAGGCGCTCCACGACGCCGACCGGCACAGCTCGCTCGCGCAGCTCTGCTTCCTCGCCTCGCAGATCCCCGCCTTCGTCGCGCGCGGCCACGGCCTGGGCTTCCACCGCGACACCATCGGGGGCAACATCGCGTGCGTGCGCCGCGCCCTGGCCTCGGCCAATGCGGGCCTGGCGCTGCTCTCGGAAATGGCCGCCGAGCCGTACATGAGCCCCGAGCGCTACCGCCGCCTCGCCGAGGCGCTGCAAGAGCTGCGCGGCGAACTGGGCGTCTACGTCATCGAGCTGCGCGCCCGCTCGCGCTTGCCGTTTGACTGAAGCGCACGGGCGCCCGTTCGGCGGGCGCGTGTCGTATCTTGACCAATCTGTACTGCCCGTTTCAGCGTTACCCCTGATCTGCATGGCGCGTTATCCCGAAGTCAAACGCCTCGACCCGGCGACGGTCGAGCAGGAAACCCTTGCGCGCTGGCAAGCCGCCGGCATCTTCCAGCGCAGCATCGACGCGCGCGCGGACGCGCCCGCCTTCAGCTTCTACGAAGGCCCCCCGACGGCCAACGGCCGCCCGGGCATTCACCACGTCATGGGGCGCACCGTCAAAGACGCCTTCTGCCGCTACAAGACGATGAAGGGCTGCCGCGTCGAGCGGAAGGCCGGTTGGGATACGCACGGGCTGCCCGTCGAGATCGAGGTCGAAAAACAGCTCGGACTGGAAGGGCGCCACCAGGTCGAGGAGTACGGCGTCGAGCGGTACAACCGCGCCTGCCGCGAGAGCGTGCTGCGCTACAAGCAGGAGTGGGACGACCTGACGACGCGCATGGGCTACTGGGTGGACCTCGAACACCCCTACGTGACCTTCGAGAGCGCCTATATCGAAACGCTCTGGTGGCTCATCCGGCAGATGTACGATAAGGGCCTGCTCTACAAGGGCTACAAGATCCAGTGGTATAGCCCCGGCTCGGGCACGGTGCTTTCCTCGCACGAAGTCAGCCAGGGCTACCGCGAGGTGCAGGACCCCTCGGTTTATGTGCGCTTCCCGGCGCGCGACCACGACGGGGCGGCGCTGCTCGCCTGGACGACCACCCCCTGGACGCTCATCAGCAACACGGCCCTCGCCGTTGGGCCGCGCATCGAGTACGTGAAGGTGCGGCGCGCGACTCCTGAAGGCCACGAGCTGCTCATCCTGGCTCGCGAGCGGCTGGGCGTCCTCGGCGGCGAGGCCGAGGTGATCGCCGCGTTCCCCGGCAGCGAACTCGTGGGCCTCGCCTACGCGCCGCCCTTCGACTACTTCGCCGGCGAGCCGGGGGCCGAGGCGGCCTGGCGCGTCGTGGCGGCGGACTTCGTCTCGACGGAGGACGGCACCGGCATCGTGCACATGGCCCCGGCCTTCGGCGCCGACGACTTCGAGGTCGGCCGCCGCGAGGGGCTGCCGCTCTTCAACCCCGTCACGCCCGAGGGACGCTTTACGGAGCAGGCCCCGCTCGTGGCGGGCGAGTGGTTCAAGGACGCCGACAAGAAGATCGTCCGCGACCTCAAGGAGCGCGGGCTGCTCTTCCGCCAGGAGACCTACCTGCACAACTACCCGCACGACTGGCGCAAGCACACCCCGCTCATCAGCTACCCCGTCGAGAGCTGGTTCATCCGCACGACGGCGCTCAAGGACCGCCTCATCGCGCTCAACGAGACCATCCGCTGGCAGCCCGAGTCCATGGGCAGCGGGCGCTTCGGCGAGTGGCTCAAGAACAACATCGACTGGGCGCTCAGCCGCCGGCGCTACTGGGGCACGCCGCTTCCGATCTGGGTCTCCGATGCCCCCGGCAGCGACTATCTGGAGGTCGTCGGCTCGATTGCCGAGCTGCGCGCCAAATGCGGCGACCAGCTTCCCCCGCGCGACGAAGACCTGGATTTGCACCGCCCGTTCGTGGACCAGCTCACCTGGCCCGCTCCCGACGGCGGCGTGATGCGCCGCGTGCCCGACCTCATCGACGTGTGGTTCGACTCGGGGGCTATGCCGTTTGCCCAGTGGCACTACCCGTTCGAGAACCGCGAGATCTTCGAGCGCAGCTTTCCGGCCGACTTCATCGCCGAGGGGGTGGATCAGACGCGCGGCTGGTTCTACACGCTCCATGCCATCGCCACGCTCGTCATGGACAGCGTGGCGTACCGCAACGTCCTCGTCAACGGCCTCGTCCTCGACGAGCACGGCGAGAAGATGTCCAAGTCCAAGGGCAACGCCGTCAATCCGTTCGAGACCATCGCCGAGTACGGGGCGGACGTGGTGCGCTGGTACATGATGAGCAACACCCCCCCCTGGGAAAACATCAAGTTCTCCCGGCGGGGCCTCGACGAGACGGGCCGCAAGTTCTTCAGCACGCTTGCCAACGTATACGCCTTTTTCGCCACCTACGCCAACATCGACGGCTTCCGCTACGAAGCCTCGCCGCGCATCCCCGTCGGCGAGCGCGCCGAGCTGGACCGGTGGATCGTCAGCCGGCTGCACACGGCCGTCGAGGCGGTGGACGGCGCCCTGGCCGACTACAACCCGACGCGCGCGGCCCGCACCGTCGAGCGCTTCGTGGACGAGCTCTCCAACTGGTACGTCCGCCGCTCGCGCCGCCGCTTCTGGAAGGAGGAAGGCGGGGCCCACAACAAAACGGCCGCCTACCAGACCGTCTTCGAGTGCCTGCGCGCGGCGGCGCAGCTCATGGCCCCCATCGCGCCGTTCTATGCCGACTGGCTCTACCGGGCGCTGCTCGCCGACGCGCCGGACGATGCGTCGGTGCATCTGACGGACTTCCCTGCGCCCGTCGCCCACGAGACGGACGCCCGGCTCGAACACCGCATGGGCCTGGCGCGCGCCATCTCGTCGGTGGTGCTTTCGCTGCGCAACGCTTGCGGCATCAACGTGCGGCAGCCGCTCCCGAAGATCCTCATCGTGACCTCGCCGAGCGTCGCCGAGGAGGACTTGCAGACCGTCGCCGAGGTCATCCGGGACGAGGTGAACGTCAAGGCCATCGAGTACGTCGGCGGCGCCGGCGAGGTCGTGCGGCGCACGCTCAAGCCGGATTTTCGGCGGCTCGGCAAGCGGCTGGGCAAGCGCATGAAGGCCGTCGCGGAGCACGTAAAGAGCCTTTCGGGCGAAGACGTGCAACGGTTCGTGGAAACCGGTACGCTTGTTGTTGAGGTAGAGGGCGAGGCCGTGACGCTGGAGGCCGACGAGGTCGAAGTCGTCAGCGAGGGGCTGCATGGGTGGCTGGTGGGGCAGGAGGGCGGCGCCACCGTTGCGCTCGACACGACGATTACGCCGGAGCTGGCCGCCGAAGGATATGCCCGCGAAGTGGTAAACCGCATCCAGAACGCCCGCAAGTCCGCCGGCCTCGACGTGACCGACCGCATCGCGGTGGCCTACGCGGCGCCCGAAGCCGTTCAGGAGGCCATACGCCGCTTCGAGGGGTGGATTCGGAACGAGACGTTGGCTTTAGAGTTGGAACAGACCGAAAATCCAGACGGTGCTTACGCAGAAACCTACGAGATAGGTTCCGAGCAACTACGGCTGGCGCTTCGGAAAATATAAATACGGCAAGCCCCTACGGCGCACCTTCCAGGAAACCCAGCAGGACTACACTGTACGAGACTATGCCCGAATTCAACGAGAAAGACCAGGATTCCGAACGCGAACCGATCGGCGCCGAAGACATAGCCAGCGATACGTCCGACGAGAACAGCGCCGGGATGCCCGTGCGCCGCACGACCGATTTCAACGACGACGAGCTTCAGTACTTCAAGAACCTGATCCTGGAGCGCCGCCATGCGGCCGTGGAAGACATCGACCGGATGCGCAACCAGCTCGAAGACGCCCGCGAGCAGGCCGAAAACGATACCGCCTACAGCTTCCACATGGCCGACGCCGGCACCGACGCCATGGAGCGCGAAAAGCTTTACCTGATGATCGCGCGCCAGCAGCGCTACGTGGGGTACCTGGACCGCGCCCTGGAGCGCGTCGCCAACCGCACCTACGGCGTGTGCAAGGTGACGGGCAACATGATCTCGCGGGAACGCCTCGAAGCCGTGCCGCACACCGAGATTTCCATCGAGGCCAAGCTGAAGCGCAAGAACTAGCACCCGACGCGCGCGCCGGCGGGGCCTCCCGGGCGCTCATCAGGCACACCCCCAGCCACGCCTTCATGCGTTTTCTCTGGATATCGCTCCTGGCGGTCGTCGTGGACCAAGCCACGAAGTACGCCGTCGTGCAGACCATGTACCAGGGGCAGTCTATCCCCGTCCTCGGCGACTGGCTGCGGCTGACGTATACCCAGAACCCCGGCATGGCCTTC
The DNA here is from genome assembly GCA_965363675.1 of uncultured Rhodothermaceae bacterium. Classification (GTDB taxonomy): domain Bacteria; phylum Bacteroidota; class Rhodothermia; order Rhodothermales; family DASSAV01; genus CBDTTW01. Next base: position 2,288 of record CBDTTW010000064.1, on the reverse strand, counting down.
GGCATCCGGTTCGGGCCGGAAGGCATGGTGACGATGTTCTCCATCATCGCCACGGTGCTCATCATTCTGTACATGTACAACGTACGGAACGGGTACCGTCCCTACGAGGCAAGCCTGGCCCTGATCCTCGGCGGCGCCTTCGGCAACATCATCGACCGGATGTTCTACGGAGTCCTCTACGACCACGGGTCGCTCTTCACCGGCCACGTCGTGGACTTCATCCATGTGAACGTGTGGCGCGGCTACCTGCCCGAGTCGCTCCCGCTCGTCGGGGGCGCGTACATGGCCCTTTTTCCCATCTGGAACGTGGCCGACATGGTGATCGTGGCGGGCGTGGTAGGCATCATCGCCTTCCAGTCGCGCTTTCACGAGCACACGCAGCGGGCGCTCGCGCGCAGCAGCGTCCCCCCGGAGGCGCCCCCCGAGCCGGCCTATCACGAAGCCCCGCCCGAGGCTTCGGCGTCGAACCCGCAGCCGTTACAGGACAGGAACAACTAGCCCTGTCCCGTACTACAACGGCCCGACCGCCGGGACGAGCACCCGCCCGTCCGGCCTTCGCTTCACACCCCGCCCGCGCCCATGCCCGACCAGCAGTATATCCGCAACTTTTGCATCATCGCCCACATCGACCACGGCAAAAGTACGCTGGCGGACCGCCTGCTCGAATACACCGGCACCCTGTCGCAGCGCGAGTTGCAGGCCCAGGTGCTCGACAGCATGGACCTGGAGCGGGAGCGCGGCATCACGATCAAGAGCCACGCCATCCGGATGAACTACCGGGCGCGCGACGGCCAGGAGTACATCCTGAACCTGATCGACACGCCCGGCCACGTCGATTTTACCTATGAGGTGTCGCGCGCGCTCAAGGCGTGCGAAGGCGCCATCCTCGTCGTGGACGCCGCGCAGGGCATCGAGGCGCAGACGCTTTCGAACCTGTACCTCGCGCTCCACCACGACCTGGAGATCATCCCGGTGCTCAACAAGGTCGATCTGCCCAGCTCGCGCCCCGAAGTCATCGCCCGCTCTATCGAAGAGCTGATCGGCGACAAGGCCGTCGATGTGCTGCGCATCAGCGCCAAGACCGGCGAGGGCGTGCCCGAGGTGCTCGAAAGCATCGTGGCGCGGGTGCCCCCGCCCAGCGGGGACCCCGAGGCCCCGCTGCGCGCGCTCATCTTCGACTCGGTGTTCAACACGTACCGGGGCAGCATCGTCTACGCCCGCATCTTCGACGGCAAGCTGCGCAAGGGCGACAAGATGCGCTTCATGTCCAACGGCGCCGAGTACGAGGCCGAAGAAATCGGCTACCTGCGCATGGATATGCTGCCCGCGCCCGAGCTGACGAGCGGCGAGGTGGGCTACATCATCGGCTCGGTGAAAGACGTGCGCGACACGCGCGTCGGCGACACGGTCACGCACGCGCGCGGGGGCGCCACGGAAGCCATCTCGGGCTTCCGCGAGGTCAAGCCGATGGTGTTCAGCGGCGTCTACCCGACGAACACCGAGGACTTCGAGGATCTGCGCGCCTCGCTCGACAAGCTGCAACTCAACGACGCCTCGCTCACCTACGAGCCGGAAACGTCGGCGGCGCTCGGGTTCGGGTTTCGCGTGGGGTTCCTCGGGCTGCTGCACATGGAGATCGTCCAGGAGCGCCTCGACCGCGAGTTCAACCTGGACATCATCACCACCGTCCCGAACGTCAAGTACGAGGTCGTGGGGCTCTCCGGCGAGATCATCGTCATCGAAAACCCGAGCAGCCTGCCCGACCCCGGGCGGATGCAGGAGATCCGGGAGCCGTACGTCAAGGCGGAGATCATCACGCCGACCGAGTACATCGGCAACCTGATGCAGCTTTGCCAGGAGCGGCGCGGGATGTATGTGAACACGCAGTACCTCGACACGGAGCGCGTGAGCCTGCACTACGAACTGCCCCTGGCCGAGATCGTGTTCGACTTTTACGACAAGCTCAAGAGCGTCAGCCGGGGCTACGCCTCGTTTGACTACGAATACCTCGACTACCGTGAGGGGCCGCTCGTCAAGCTCGACGTGATGATCAACGGCGAGGTGGTCGATGCGCTCTCGACGATCGTGCACCGGGAGAAAGCCTACGAGATGGGGCGCAAGCTCACCAAGAAGCTCAAGGAGCTGATCCCGAGGCAGCTTTTCGAGGTGGCGGTGCAAGCCTCCATCGGCTCGCGCGTGATCGCCCGCGAGTCCGTCAAGGCGATGCGCAAGGACGTGACGGCCAAGTGCTACGGCGGCGACATCTCGCGCAAGCGCAAGCTGCTGGA
>CBDTTW010000063.1:0-15621 GCA_965363675.1 uncultured Rhodothermaceae bacterium | reverse complement strand
GGCGGAGGCCGCGCCCGCCGAGGCGGCGGCGGCAAACCTGCCCGACACGCTGCGCCTGACGCTCACGGCCGAAGGCGGCAGGCTCCAGGGCATCCGCGTCACCGTGGACGACGACCTCCGGCGGCCCTACTGGCTGGAGCAGGGCCAGGCGCGCACGTTCCGCTTCCTCAATCAGATCGTCGTAGAGCGGCAGTTGGAAAATGCGGCCCTAGCCGTCGAGGGGCGCGCCTATCCGAAAACCCGCCTCGACAGCCTCGGCCGTCTCGTCATCACGCGGCGCGCCCTCGCCTCCGGCGCGCAGCCCTGAAACAACGCGCCTTCTTCGCGCCGTCCCCTTTTCGGAGAGATCGCCGCCGCTTCATGACGCTGCCCCTGCTCGACGAGACGCGCCGCCTGCGCCACGCGCTGGCGCATCAGGACCCCGCCGCCCTCGCCCCCGAGGCGGCGGCCGCATTGGCCTCGGCGCTGCAACGGGTGCTGCACGCGCACGCCCACCGCTACTACGTGCAGGATGCTCCGCTCATCACCGACGCCGAGTACGACGAGTTGATGACGCACCTGGCCGATCTGGAGCAGCGGTTCCCGGAGCTGGCGACGCCCGGCTCGCCGACGCACCGGGTGGGGGGCGCGCCGCTCGACCGCTTCGAGAAGGTCCGGCACGCGCAGCCGCTGCTTTCGCTCTCGAACGCTTTTACCGCCGAGGATGTGCGCGCCTGGTACGGCCGGTGCCTGCGCGGCCTCGGCCTGGAGCCGGAGGCGCCTGCGCTGCCGGCCGTGACCGCCGAGCTGAAGATCGACGGGCTGGCCGTGGCGCTCACCTACGCCGGGGGAGCGCTGCAAGTGGCCGCCACGCGCGGCAACGGGCGCACCGGCGAGAACATCACGCAAAACGTACGCACTATCGGGGCCATTCCGCTGCGCCTCGGGGTGGGCGCCTCGGAAGCGCCGGAGCGCATCGAGGTGCGCGGCGAGGTGTTCATGCGGCGCAGCGCCTTCGAGCGCCTGAACGCGCGCCTTCAGGAGGCCGGCGAAAAGACGTTCGCCAACCCCCGCAATGCAGCGGCAGGCAGCCTGCGCCAGCTCGACCCCGCGATCACGGCGTCGCGGCCGTTGCACTTCTACGCCTACGGCATCGGCCCGTCCTCGGGCGGCGTCCCCGATGGGCAGTTCGCCCTGTTGCAATGGCTGGGGTTGCTGGGGCTGCCCGTCAACCCGCATGTACGGCGCTTCGAGGGCATCGAGGAGGCCATCGCCTACTGTCTCCAGTGGTCGGAGCAGCGCGACGCGCTCGACTTCGAGATCGACGGGACGGTGCTCAAGATCGACGGCTTCGCCGAGCAGGAGCAGTTGGGCTACATCGCCCACGCGCCCCGGTGGGCCGTGGCCTTCAAGTTCCCGGCGCGCGAGGCTACGACCGTCGTGACGGACCTTTTCGTCAACGTAGGCCGTACGGGCGCCATCAAGCCGGAAGCGTTGCTGGAGCCCGTCGAGGTCGGCGGCGTGACCGTCTCGCGGGCGACGCTGCACAACGAGGACTACATCCGCAGCCGGGACATCCGCATCGGCGACACCGTCGTCATCAAGCGGGCGGGCGACGTAATCCCGGCGGTGCTGCGCGTCGTGCCGGAGGCCCGTCCGGAGGCGTCGGAGCCGTGGCGCATGCCGACGGTGTGCCCCTCGTGCGGCGAGCCCACGGTCCGCCTCGACGGCGACGCGGACCACTACTGCCTTTCGGCCGCCTGCCCGGCGCAGTTCATCCGGCTGCTGGAGCACTTCGCCGCGCGCGACGCCATGGACATCGAGGGCATGGGCTCGAAGCTGCCGGTGCTGCTCGTCGAGTCAGGGCAGGTGCGCCGCCTGCCGGATCTTTACCGCCTGACGCTGGAGGATGCGCTGGCGCTGCCGGGGTTTGCGCAGAAGCGCGCCGAAAACCTGCTCGCCGGCATCGACCGCTCGCGGGGGCGCAGCCTGGCGCGGCTCGTCTACGGGCTGGGCATCCGCCACATCGGCCGCGCGACGGCCGACCTGCTGGTGCGGCACGTCGAATCGCTGGAGGCGCTCGGCGCCGCCGAAGCCGAGCAGCTCGCCGCCATCGAAGGCATCGGGCCGGTCACGGCCGAGAGCATCGTAGACTGGTTCCGGCTGGAGGCCAACCGGCAGACCGTGGCGGACCTGGAGATGCTTGGGGTCAACACGCGGCGCCTGCCCGAGGAGGAGCCGGCTCCGGCGACCGGCGCGGCGGCGGGCAAAACGTTCGTCATTACGGGCAGCTTCGAGGCGATGGGGCGCAAGCAGATCGAGCAGATGATCAAGCGGGCGGGGGGCAAGGTCAGCGGCAGCGTGAGCGCGGCGACCAGCTACCTCGTGCTCGGCGCCGAGCCCGGCTCGAAGCTGGCGCGCGCCCTTGCGCTCGGCGTGCCGAGGCTGAACCTGGAAGAGCTTCAGGCGCTTCTCGCCGGCAGTTAACCCCCTCGCCGAGCGCGCCTATGCTGACCCTGGTCGATTATCTCGTGATCGCGCTGTACCTGGCGGGTGTGGCGGCCTTCGGCGTGCTCTCCGGGGGCCGCCAGAAGTCCACGCACGATTATTTTCTCGGCGGCCGCGATTTGCCGTGGTGGGCCGTCTGCTTCTCGATCGTCGCCACGGAGACCAGCTCGCTGACCGTCATCAGCGTGCCCGCGGTGGCTTTCGGCGGCTCGCTGACGTTCTTCCAGATGACCTTCGGGTACCTCGCGGGGCGCATCCTCGTGAGCGTGTTTTTCCTGCCCCGGTACTTTCAGGGCAATTTGCTTACGGCCTATGCCTTCCTCGGGCAGCGCTTCGGCGACCGGATGCGGGGGCTGGCGGCCGTGGTGTTCCTCGGCACGCGCGTGCTCGCCGACGGCGTGCGGCTTTTCGCCACGGCCATCCCGGTCAAGGTCATCGCGGATGCGGCGGGCTTCGAGGTGGGATACCTCGCGATCATCGCGGCCATCGGCCTCGTGACCATTCTGTACACGTACATCGGCGGCATCAAGGCCGTCATCTGGATGGACGTGGTGCAGATGGGGGTGTACGTGGGCGGCGCCCTCGTGACGATAGCGCTGCTGCTGGGGAGCATCCCGGAGGGGTGGGCGGCGGCGGCCTCGGCGGCGGGCAAAACCACCGTCATCGACCTGGGGGCGGGGCTTTCCCTCGGCGAATGGTTCACGCGGCCTTACCTGTTGCCGACGGCCGTGGTAGGCGGGGCGATTTTTGCCATGGCCTCGCACGGGACCGACCAGCTCATCGTGCAGCGGCTGCTGACGTGCCGCTCGCTCGGCGAGAGCCGGCTGGCCCTCGTGGCGAGCGCCTTCCTCGTGATGGTGCAGTTCGCCCTTTTCCTGACCATCGGGCTGCTGCTCTGGAGCCACTACGGCATGCGCACGCCCGCCGAACTGGGCCTTGCGCGCGCCGACGAGGTGTACCCGCGCTACATCATCGAGGGGCTGCCGCCGGGCGTCTCCGGGCTGATCCTGGCGGGCATCCTTGCAGCGGCCATGAGCACCATGGCCTCGTCGCTCAACTCGCTGGCTTCTTCGACGATGCTCGACTTGTACGGCCTGTTTCGCAAAGGCCGCCCGCCGCTTTCCGAGGCCGAGGCGCTGCGGGCCTCGCGCGTGCAGACGCTCGTATGGGGGGTGGTGTTCGTCGGGTTTGCGAGCCTGTTCCGCGATCAGAAGAACCCGATCGTGGAACTGGGTCTGGAAATCGCTTCGTTCACCTACGGCGGCCTGCTGGGCGTTTTCCTCCTCGGGATGCTCAACCGGCGCGTGCAGGAGCGCGAGGCGATGGTCGTGTTCGTGGTCGTCATCACGCTCATGACGCTCCTCATCTTCGGCGTGCGCTACAGCGACCAGGCCGGGTGGGTCGTCACGTTTTTCCGGGCGGGCCTGCCGGGCGAGACGCTGCGCTCGGTGGGGTGGCCGTGGTACACGGCCATCGGCGCCGGGGCCACCCTGGGGCTCGGGTGGCTTGCCGGGCGGCTGCTTAGGCGATCCGGCCCTGCCGCCGTATCTTGATCCGGCGAGATGAGCATGATCGGCGGCGGCCCTGCAATGGGCGCTGCCAGGGCTATGGGTGTTCTGCAAACTTTTGGGCTGGGTCCGAAGAAGCCGCGTCCGGTAGGGCAAACCCTGGAGACGGGGCGTCCACCCGGCCCCTACGAGCGCGTCCGCCCGGCGCTGCGCCCGGCGCTGTTCCTGGGCCTGACGCTGCTGACGCTGCTGGCGTTTCCGCACGGCGAGCAGCAGGAGCAGGGCTACCGCCAGGGAGAGGTGTGGCGCAAGAAAACCCTGGTCTCGCCTTACGACTTTGCCATCCAGAAGGACCCCGAGGTGCTCCGGCAGGAGCAGCGCCAGATCTACGCCGCGACGCCGCCCATTTTCGCGGAGCGGCCCGGCGCCGCAGCGCTCGTGGCGGCCAACCGCGACTCGGTGCTGGCCCAACTGAACCGCATCCGCACGGCGTATAAAAACTACCGCTACCAGCGAGACCGTGGGCGGTACGAGGCGGCCCGCGCCGACTCGGTGCGCTATGCCGAACTGCGGGGCGCCACGCGCCTGAAGCTGACTCCGGAGCAGTGGCAGAGCCTGCTGACGGCCTACCTGGCCTACCAGCCCGAGTTTCAGGCAGACCCCCGAGCGGGGCGTCAGGGCGTGCGCGCCGAGAACTACCTTGCCGCCGCCGCCGAGCTGGGCGAGGAGCTGCTGCGTAAGGGCGTTCTGAACGTACCGCTCGACAGCATCCGGGCCGAGCATCTGGTGGTGCGCAACGAGCAGGAGCGGCAGGACCAGCTCCGGCACCGCTCGTCGGTCTACGGCCTCGCCGAGGCGTCCGAGGAGGCGCGCCGGCGCTTCAGCGAGCGCTACCCCGACGCCCGGCAGGCCGCCCTCGCGCTTGCGTTTTTCCAGTCCGTCGCCGAGCCGTCGCTCGTGCTGATGCGCGCCGAGACGGAGGCCGCCATTGCGCGCGCCTTGCGCCGCCTCTCTCCGACGCAGGGCATCGTCCAGGCTTCCGAGGTGATCGTCCGCGAGAACGACCTGATTACGCCCGAGGTCTACCGCAAGCTGCGCTCGTTCGAGGCGTTGCAGCGCGAGCGCGCCGGGCCGATGGAGTACTGGAAGCTGACCCTGGGGCGGTTCGTGCTGACGCTGGCGACGTACCTGATGTTCTTTCTGTACCTGTTCCTGCTGCGCCGCCCCATCTACGACGATTTGCGGAAGCTGCTGCTCGTCTCGGTGCTGCTGGCGCTGACCGTGGCTTCCCTGGCCGTCGTGCTGCGGTTGCCGTCGCGGCCGGTGCTGGCGGCGCCGGTCGCCATCGTGTCGGTCCTGCTGACGGTCATCTTCGACTCGCGGGTGGGGCTGCTCGGCACGCTCACGCTCGCGCTCATCGGCGGGCACCTGCTCAACAGCGACTTCGGCTATGCCTTTGCGACCGTCTTTGCGGGCATCCTCGGCGTCTTCAGCGTGCGCGACATCAAGAACCGGGGGCAGTTCTTCCTGAGCGCGGGCCTGGTGTTCGTGGGGTATGCCGCCGCCGTCGGGGGGTGGTGGCTGGTGCAGCGCCTGCCTCTCGACGCGCTCCTGGAGAGCCTGCTGCACGTGGGCATCAACTCGTTCCTGCTCATCATGGCGTATCCGCTGCTCTGGGTCTTCGAGCGGACGTTCGACATTACGACGGACCTGACGCTGCTGGAGCTTTCCGACACGAACCGCCCCCTGCTCAAGGATCTGAGCCTGCGCGCCCCCGGCACGTTCAACCACTCGCTCCAGGTGGCGAACCTGGCCGAGGCCGCCGCCGACGCCATCGGGGCCAACGCCCTGCTCACGCGCGTCGGGGCGCTGTACCACGACGTAGGCAAGATGCTCAAGCCGGAGTACTACGTCGAGAACCAGCGGCCCGGCGAGAACCCCCACGACCAGCTCAAGCCGCGCATGAGCGCGCTCATCATCGCCTCGCACGTCAAGGACGGCGTCGAGCTGGGCAGGCAGTACCGCCTGCCGGAGCGGGTGCTGCGTTTCATCCCGATGCATCACGGCACCACCCGCATCGAGTACTTCTACCGCAAGGCGGCCGAAAACACGCCGCCCCACGAGCCGCCCGTGCAGGAGTCGGAGTTCCGCTACCCCGGCCCGCGCCCCGACAGCAAGGAGGCCGGCATCCTCATGCTCGCCGACTCGGTCGAGGCCGCCAGCCGCAGCCTTGCCGAGCCGACGCACAAGCGCCTCGAAACGCTCATCGACATGGTTTTCCGGGCGCGCACCGAGGACGGGCAGCTCAACCTGACGAACCTTACGTTCGCCGACCTGACGATCGTCAAAGAAACGTTTCTGATGATGCTGCTCGGCATTTACCACGTGCGCATCAAGTACCCGGAACCTCCGCGCCCTGAAGCGGGCCGCAGCAGCGGCTCCCGCGCCGCCGCCGGCCCCATCGTCTCGCTCCCGGAGCCGAGCCGCGGCGACGGCGCCGACGGGCCGCCCGGCGCCGCCGACGGGCCGCCTGACGCCGCCGAGGCCCCCGCCGCCGAAGCGCCGCCGGAAGCGGCCGAAGAAGCCCAGACGCCGCTGGACGAGCGCGCCCTGGACCTCAAGGCCGAGCGCCGCGCCGGACCCTCCGACTCGCCGGAGGCCGAGCCGGGCGCCTAGCCCGAGGGCAGCAGCGAGCGCACGAGCGCGATGCTGTCCGGCGTCACGTCGTGCCGGAGCACCGCCTGGCGGGAGAAGTCCGCGACGAGCGGGGCCAGGCGGCGTTTGCAGGCGCGGGTGTAGAGCAAAAAATCCGACTGGGCGAGCAGCCCCGTCAGGTGGCGCGGCGCGTCTTCGACGGCGGCGGCGAGCACCTGGCCCGCAAAGCCCGTCATCAGGCGCAGTTCGTCGAGCAGCGGCGCCAGGCTGCGCACGTCCCGCACGACGACGCCGAGCGTCTGGTGAGGCGAGACGCGGGTCGCCAGGTCGAGCGCTTCGGCGTTCAGGTGCGTCACGACCCCGAGGGCGTCGGAGTGGGGCAGGGAGGCGGCGGCGCTCGCCAGCTCGGCAAAGCGCGCAATGACGGTGTCGGCGTCGCGGTGTCGCCCGAGCGCTTCCGTCTCGACGGCCTCGACGGGCTGCTGGAGCGCCTGGGCAAGCTGGGCGGCGGCGTCCTCGGCCAGCTCGAGGTAAGCGGCGGCGAACACCGTTTTGCGGACGACCGCCTGCCGGCTCAGGCTCTCCAACTGCTCCTCCAGGGCGTACCCGATGTCCTCGCCCGACAGCCCCAGTCCCAGCAGGTGCGTCAGGGCGTCCTGAAGCACGGCCGACGCCTGTTCCATGCGGGCGCTTTTGGAGAGGGTGATGCGTCGCCGCACCCGGTAGCCCCCCGGCAGCCCTTCGAGCAGTCCTTCCTGTTCGAGCGCCTGGTAGGCTTTGCGCACCGTGTGGAACGAGAGCCCAAACTGCCGCGCCAGCGCCCGCGTGGACGGCAGCGGCGCCCCCACGGCCAGCGCTCCCGTAGCGACGAGGTAGCGAACCTGGAGGACGATCTGCTCCTGAAGCGGCGTCGGGCTTTGCCGGTCGAGGTGCAGCGGGAGCGGTCCGGCGGCGTCGCGGCTCATGGGGACGGGGCGGTTTCGGCGGCGGCGGCTTCGTGCAGCGCGCGCAGCAGGCGCTCGTAGTCGGGCCAGTCCTCGGCGTAAAGCTCCAGGCTGTCGGCGCCGATGCTGATGAAGAGCGAGGCGGCGGCGCGGCGCAGATCGTAGAGCGGTTTGAACGCAGGGGCGCGGCGCCGTCCGAGCACTTCGTAGGCGGTGCGGACGGCGGCCACGCCGGGCGCAAGGCGCACTTCGGCGATCCGGCGGCGCAGGGTGAAAGCCGTCCACCCGAGGGCGGCGGCAAGGGCAAGGCCGGGTCCCACGCCGAGCGCCGGCCAGAGCGCATACCCCTGGAGGGCGCGCGCGAGCAGGTAGATCAGCACCGGCGTAAGCGTGGCCGCCAGGCTCGTCGTCAGCAACGCCTGCACGTAGCCGGCGCGCGGGGCCGGGAAGTAGCGGCTGCGAAAGACGAGGGCAGGCGGCGCGGCGTCCATCGGCGGCTCGGTCAGCGGGGCGCGGCGGCCCAGGCGCGCGGCGGCGCCAGGTCGTAGGCGCACCGCAGGCCGGGGGCGGCGCTTACCACCGAGGGGATCATGTTGATGAGCATGGCGACCGTAGCGGTGTCGCCGAAGACGCCGCCCTCGATGCGCAGGCGCACCGGCGGCGCGCCCTCGACCGTGACGGCGTCGTAGGGGGCTTCGGCGCCGACGAACATGCGCAGGTCGAGCGTGGCGACGGCGGCCCCGGCGGCGTCGTAGCCGGCGGCGCGGTGGTGGATGCCGGCCACGTCGCCCGCCCCGAGCCGCAGAAACGGCGTCTCGGCAGGGCGCGGGCTGAGGACCGGCTCCAGGGTTTCCTCGACGCGCGCCAGGGGGAGCCCGAGGCCCGCCGCCAGAAACCGCAGCGACTCGACGAGGCCGATGTGCCCGAAGCCGCCGGCGGCCTTCTTCGCGGCGAAGGCCTCGGGGCTGAGGCCCGCGCCTACCTTGCGCTGCAAGGGCTCGCGGCGCAGGCCCGCATCCACGACGCGCTCAGCATGGACGGCGCGGACTTCCGTGCAGACGCCCGTAGCCGCGAGCGCCAGCACGTCCATCACGAAGCCGGGGTTTACACCCGTGCCCGTGAGGACGACGCCCGCCTTGCGGGCCGCCGCGTCGAGGGCGGCGGCAAGCTCCGGGTGACGTGCGTAGGGGTAAAAAAGCTCCTCCGTGGACGAGACGACGTGCACGCCCGCCTCGGCGCACGCCAGAAGCTGATCCATGACGCGCGGCAGAAACGACGAGGTCGTGTGCAGCGCCACGTTCGGACGCGCCTCCGCCAAAAGCCGAGGCGCGTCCGCCGAGACGATGAGCGCGTCCGGGGCCTCGCCGAGCAGCTCGCCGACCGAGCGCCCCGCCTTGGCCGGGTCGGTGTCGATGGCCCCGACGAGGCGCAGGCGGCCCCCGGCCTTGCGGACGGCGCGGGCCGTCTCCAGCCCGATAGGGCCGAGGCCGTACTGAACGATGCGCAGCGGGGGGATCGCGGTCGTGGAAGTGTGCATGAGCGCTGTTTAGTCCTCGGGCTGCATGAAGGGATACTTGAAGTTCGTGGCCGGGTCGAACGTTTCCTTGATGGCGCGCGCGTTGATCCAGCGGACGAGGTTGAGGAACGAGCCCGCCTTGTCGTTGGTGCCGGAGGCGCGCCCGCCGCCGAAGGGCTGCTGCCCGACGACGGCCCCCGTGGGCTTGTCGTTGATGTAGAAGTTGCCGGCCGCGTTGACGAGCCGCCGCCCCGCCTCGATGACGGCCCGGCGGTCGCGGGCGAACACGGCCCCCGTGAGCGCGTACGGCGACGTCTCGTCCACGAGATGGAGCACGTCGCTCCAGCGTCCGTCGTCGTAGACGTGCAGCGTCAGGACGGGGCCGAAGATTTCCTCGCACATGCTCTGGTAGCCGGGGTCGTCGGCCAGGAGCACCGTAGGTTCGATGAAGTACCCGGCGTCGGCGTCGTAACGGCCGCCGTGGAGCACCTCGACGCCCGTCGCGGCGTGGGCGTGGTCGATATAGGCTACGATGCTCTCGTACGCGTTGCGGTCGATGACGGCGTTCATGAAGTTGCCGAAGTCCTCGGGGCTGCCCATGCGCACCTCCGAGAGCTGGCCGAGGAAGGCTTCGCGGACGGTGGGCCAGAGCGAGCGGGGAATATAACAGCGTGAGGCCGCCGAGCACTTTTGCCCCTGGTACTCGAAGGCCCCGCGCAGCATGGCCGTCGCCAGGGCGAGCGGATCGGCCGACGGATGGGCGAGGATGAAGTCCTTGCCGCCGGTTTCACCCACGATGCGCGGGTAGCTTTTGTAGGAGGGCAGGTGCTCCGAGATGGTGCGCCACATGCGCTGAAACGTGCCCGTCGAGCCGGTGAAGTGCAGCCCGGCGAAAGCCGGCGAGGCGAACACCGGGTCGCCGACATCGGCGCCGTGCCCCGGAACCATGTTGATGACCCCCGGCGGCAGGCCCGCCTCCTCCAGCAGGCGTTGCAGGAAGTAGGCCGAGTAAAGCGCGCTCGTGGCGGGCTTCCAGACGACCGTGTTGCCGAGGAGGGCCGGGGCCGTCGGGAGGTTGCCCTGGATCGAGGTAAAGTTGAACGGCGTCACGGCAAAGACGAAGCCTTCGAGCGGCCGGTACTCCATGCGGTTCCACATGCCGGGCGGCGAATACGGCTGCTCGGCGTAGAGGCGCTCGGCGTAGGCTACGTTGAAGCGGAAGAAGTCGATCATCTCGCACGCCGCGTCGATCTCGGCCTGGTAGACGTTTTTGCTCTGGCCGAGCATGGTGGCCCCGTTGAGCACGTCGCGCCAGGAGCCCGCCAGAAGGTCGGCGGCCTTCAGGAAAATGGCGGCGCGGTCCTCGAACGGCATGGCGGCCCACTCGGGCTGCGCCTTGACGGCCGCCGCGACGGCCTGCTTGGCCTCGCGGCGGCCGCACAAGTGCGCTTGCCCGAGGGTGCAGCTCAGTTCGTGCGGCGGGTGCAGGTCGATCGTGTCGCCGGTGAGCACTGCCTCGCCGCCGATGAAGGCGGGGATCTCTACCGGGGCGGCCTTGAGTTCGGCCAGTTTGCTTTTGATGCGGGCGCGCTCGGGGGAGCCGGGGGCGTAGCTGCGCACGGGCTCGTTGAGCGGCGTGGGGACACGGAAGGCGCCGTTGTTCATAGGGAGCAGGGGTTTCGGGGTGCCTGGGCGGGCTGCGCATGCGGAAGGCCCGCCGCCTGGTCGTTAAGGTACAAAAAGCATCCGGCGGCGCGCGGGCATGGGCGAAACCGTGTTGTAAAGGCGCGCGGGCCAAAAGCGCGGGCGCGGCGCCGGATCGGGCGCATCCGTGGCTAACTTGGGCGGCGCGAGACCAAAACGGCGATGTTCAGATTCGAGTGGTTTGTGGCGAGGCGGTACCTTTTCGGCGCTCAGGGCGGCGCCGAGGGGCGGCGCTTTTTGCGCTTCGTGATGCTGGCGGCCATCGGCGGGGTGGCCGTGGGCGTGGCCTCGCTGCTGCTCTCGCTCTCGATCGTGCGCGGCTTCAGCGCCGAGATCCGCAACAAGATCGTGGGGTTCGGGGCGCACGTGCAGGTCGAGAGCCTGCAAGACGAGCCCCTGGGCGGAGCCGCCGCCCTCGGCCGGCAGCTTGCCGCCGTCGGAGGCGTGCGCCATGTGGCCCCGGTCGTGCAGGACTTCGTGCTGCTGCGGCGCTCGGCGCGCGACATCGAGGGGGTGGTGCTCTGGGGCGCCGACCGGTTGCCGCCCTACCTGGGCCGGAACCTGCTTGCCGGCTTGCCTACGCTCGCGCCGGGCGCGGCTCCGCGCGTGATCGTCGGCGCCGCCCTCGCGCGGCAGTTGAGCCTGAAGGTCGGCGACCGCGTGACGACGTTTTCGATGCGCGGGCTCGGGCCGGAGCGGCCGCTTGCCGGAGCCGTACGCTCCGGGCGGCCGCGCGTCACGCAGTTCGTCGTCGGGGGCATCTACGAGACGTTTCTGGAGAACTTCGACGACGTATACGTTTTCACGGATCTGGCCTCGGCCCGCAAGGTGCTCGGCTACACCGCCGACCAGGTGACGCGCTTCGACCTGACGCTGGCGGCGCTGGAGGAGGCCGGGCCGGTGGCCGAGCAGATCGGCGAGCGCTTCGGCTTCCCGGTCATGGCGCGGACGATCTTCGAGGTGTGGCATGGGCTTTTCGCCTGGATCGACCTTCAGGAGAACATCATTCCCCTGGTGATCTCGGTCATCATTCTGGTGGCGGCCTTCAACATCGTAGGGGCGCTCCTGATGATCGTGCTCGAAAAAACGCGTGAGATCGGCGTAATGCAAAGCCTCGGGGCGCGCCGGAAGGCGCTGCGCCGGCTGTTCGTCCTGCTGGGGCTGGCCGTCGGCGCCGTCGGGACGGCCCTGGGGGAGCTGCTGGCGCTCGGGCTGGCGCTCGTGCAGCAGCGCTTCAAGGTGATCCCGCTGCCCTCGGAGGCGTACTATATGGATAGCGCTCCGATTGTGCTCAACCCCATGGATTTCCTGCTGGTGGCCGTGATTGCGCTGGCCCTGTGCCTCGTGGCGGCGTACCTGCCGGCGCGTGTGGCCGCCGGGACCGATCCCATCCGGGTGATCCGCTTTAGCTGACCCTATGGCTACCGAAGAACCGGGCATCCGCGTGCGGGTGCTGCTTTTCAGTATGCTCCGCGAGCAAATGGGCGCCGACTCGCTGGAGGTGGCGCTGCCTCAGGGGGCCACCGGCGCCGACCTGCTCGACCGCCTGGAGCCCATCGCGCCGTACCGGCCGCATTTGCGCCTGGCGGTGAACCATCGCTACACCACCGAAAGCGCCGCCCTCGCCGATGGCGACGAGGTGGCCCTGATCACCCCTGTGAGCGGAGGCTGACCATGCTCGACCGCCGCGCCGAACGCCTGTGGGTGCGCCTGACGCACGAGCCGCTGCGCATCGAGGAAGCCGCCGCCTTCGCCGCCCGGCCTGCCGCCGGGGGCATCGACCTGTTCATCGGGACGACGCGCGGCGTCACGGACGGGCGGCGCACCCTCCGCCTGGAGTATGAAGCCCACGAGCCGATGGCCGCCGACGTGCTTGCGGCGCTCGGCGAGGAAGCCTTGCAGCGCTTCGGCCTGGAAGCCGTCTGCCTGCTGCATCGCACGGGCGTAGTGGCCGTAGGCGAGGCCAGCGTCGTTGTCGGGGCCTCGGCGGCGCACCGGGCGGCGGCCTTCGAGGGGTGCCGGTTCCTCATCGACCGTCTGAAGCAGCAAGCGCCGATCTGGAAGAAGGAGTACTACGCCGACGGCGCCGCCGAGTGGGCCCCGGGAGCTACTCCGGGGCTGTGGTAGCGGCCGCGTCCGCCGGGCGGCGGCCCGCCCGCGCGCTCACCCACGACCCGGCGGCCACGAGCGCCGCTCCGGCCGCCGTGAGCAGCGTCGGGGTCTCCGAGAGCAGCAGCGCTCCCCAGAGCGCTGCGAACACGATTTGCAGATAGCTCAGCGCCATGGCGCGGCCCGCCGGCGCCAGCCCGAGCCCGCGCGTCAGACAGATTTGTCCGATTTGCGCCGCCAGCGACACGCCCGCCGCAACGTAGAGCCACTCCAGCGCGCTCGGCCACACGAACACGGGAATCGCAAACGGCGCCGCCCCGAGGGCTACGACGAGCGGAAAGTAAAAGATGATGACTTCCTCGGGCTCCAGGCGCCGGAGCTTGCGCACCGTGACGTAGGCGGCTCCGGAGAGCATGGCCCCCAGGAGCGCAATGGCCGAGGCCCCGAGCGGCAGCGACGCCGCGCCGCTCCCGAACAGGAACGACGGCTGCGCCACCACGACGACCCCCGCGAGGCTCAGGGCCGTGCCCAGCGCGTCGAGCCGGTTGCTGCGCTCGCCGAGGAAGTAGGCTGCCAGGAGAGCCGTAAACACCGGGTTGGTATACTGGATGACAGTGGCGTCGGCGAGCGGAAGCCTGGTGACGGCGTAGTACAGGCAGCAGAGCGCCCCGAAGCCGAAAGCGCCGCGCAGCAGCAGCAGGCCGCGCCGCCGCCCCCAGGGCGAAAGCCCCGCACGGGCGAGAGCGGCCAGGCTGAAGACCACGGTAAAGAGGCCGCGCAGAAAGACGATCTCGATGCTCGGCAGGCGACGCCCGGCCAGCTTGACGAAAAGCGTCATGAGGCTGAAGCACAGCGCCGCCAGAACCATATAGTAGACGCTCTTCCAGGCGGCGCCTTTGTTGCCGATGCCCATGATCTGCGTTCCTTTCCGGCGGCTGCGTAGCCGTGCAAGATACACCCCGCGGCGCCGGGCCGTGCGCGCGTTTTGGCAGGCGCAATCCCAAGGAATGATGAAAAGCGCCCCGAGGGGGTGCGGCGAGCGCCCCGATGTGCGTATATTTCCGCTCTACAGGTCCGTAGCTCAGTTGGTAGAGCAGCTGACTCTTAATCAGCGGGTCGGGGGTTCGAGTCCCCCCGGGCCTACCGCGAAACGGCCCCGTTTTCAGCGCTTTCAGTCGCTGAGACGGGGCCGTTGTTGTTTTGCTCGAATCCGGCGTGTAGCTTGTTTGTGCAGTCGTGCGCAGGGTAGCGCGCGCGACGGATGAGCTTCCAGCACAACATTAGCACAACGGGGCGGCATGGTTCGGCTCACGCTCACCAAGCGCAAGACGCCCAAAGGGGCCGTCTGGTACTACGCGCAAGCCGCCGACCGGCGGCGCACGCCGCAGCGGAAAACGATGGCGCTCGGCACGACGCACAAGGCGGTTGCCTTGCAGCGGCTGCGGGCGATGCAAGCCGAGGTGGACGCGGGCGCGCTGGACCCGTGGAACCCGCGCCCCGTATCGGCTACGCTGGGCGATCTGGCGCGCGTCTTCCTTGATGACTGCCGCAGCCGCCGCCTGCGCCCCGACACGCTGCGCACGTACAACAGCGTGCTTTCGCTCTTCATGCGGCACGCCGGGGAGGACGCCGGCGTCGGGGAGATTACCACCGCCGAAGTGCGGCGCTTCTGCATGGCTGAAAAGCTCTCCGAAAGCAGCCGCCGCCACCGCCTGCGCCACCTGAAAGCGTTCTTCGCCTTTGCCGTGCGCGGCGGCCACGCGGCGGCCGACCCGTCGGCAGGCGTGCGCATGGCCCCCCCGAAGAAGGTGCTGCCGAAGCTGCTGACGCCCGATGACGTGGACCGCATTCTGGCCGCGCGCGACGCCGACAATGAAGAGCGCGACCCGCCGCGCCGGGCGTGGTTCCGCCCGCTCGTGCTGACGATCTTTCACCACGGACTGCGGCGCGGCGAAGCGCTGCGCCTGCGCTGGCGCGACGTGGACTTTGACAACGGCTTGCTCTACGTGCGGCAAAGCAAGGGCGGCGACCGGGTGCTGCCGCTCATCCGCCCCGAGGTGCTGCGGGCATGGCGCGAAGAGACCGAGGGCGCAGCGCCCCAATGCGTGTTCTCGGCCGACGGCGGGGAAACGCCGCTGAGTGAGAGTTACGCGGCGCGCGCGTTCCGGGAGTACGCGCGGACGGCGGGCGTGTCCGTGACCAAGCTGCACGGGCTGCGGCACGGGGCGGCTACGGCGCTCTTGGCGCAAGGGGCGTCTTCACGGCTCGTACAACAAGTGCTTGGTCACGCCAGCATCCAAACCACCGAACGGTACCTGCATGTGGTGGAAGGAGAGATGCGGCGCGCGATGAACGGGACGTTCCGGAAGGAATCATAACGGAGATGCTAATTACTTTTCGTAAACCATCAACACTACTTGACGTGGGGGGTGCATATGTGTTACTTGTGACGCGCATCCATAACGGGCGCGCAAAAAGAAGCCCGGTAGGTGTTGGTAGCACCTACCGGGCGGTCCGTCAACCGTAGCCCGATCAGAGGCAACTAGGCAGACGAAGGACAAGAGCAATGTGTTGCAGCAGCGCTATCCATATACTAGCCATCCCCGCGCTGGCGGGGATTCCTACATGCGTTGCAGCAACACTATCAATATACTACGGCTTACCAGTAGTGGAAAACTATTTCACTACGATTTGGCCG
>CBDTTW010000062.1:0-15652 GCA_965363675.1 uncultured Rhodothermaceae bacterium | reverse complement strand
GCGGGCTACGACGCTCGTGCAGCACCGCCGCCGCATGCGCACCTTCACCTCGGAGGTCGAGACGACCACCCGCTACACCGACCACCGCATCCGCCGGTAGACGCGCGGCGCCGGAGAACGCCGGCGGCGGCGCGGCGTACACAGGCCATGCCTGACGACTTCTTCGCACACTTCGGGGCGGCGCTTGCCGGCGCGCTCGGCGGGCCGCTGCCGGGCGCGCCCGCGCAGCTACGCCTCGCCCCCGAGACGCGCCCCAACCTTTCGCTCGCGGAGGGCGCGTCGGCCGGATGCCGGGCGGCGGCCGTGCTGCTGCTGTTGTTCGAGCAGGCAGGCGCGCCGATGCTCGTGTTCACCGTCCGCCCGGCGCACCTGCGGCATCACCCCGGCCAGGTGGCCTTTCCGGGCGGGCGGCTGGAGCCCGGCGAGACGCCCGAGCAGGCCGCCCTGCGCGAGGCGTGGGAGGAAATCGGCGTCCGGCCCGAGGCCGTGCGGCGCGTGGGCGCGCTTACGCCGCTCTACGTGCCCCCCTCCAACTTCTGCGTGTTTCCGCAGGTGGGCCTGTGCGCCGCGCCGCCGCGCTTCGCGGCGCAGGCCGCCGAGGTCGAGGCGGTGGCGTGCATCCGGCTCGCGGAGCTGCTGCGCCCCGGCGCCCTCCGCGAGGAGCGCCGCCTGCACGCCGGCCGGCCGGTGCGCATCCCCGGCTATGCCGCCGGCGGCCTGTTCATCTGGGGCGCCACGGCCATGATGCTGGCCGAGCTGCTGGCCGTCGTGCGCGCGCTCCCGTCGGCGCGCGTGCGCGAACGCTTGGGAATTTCTTCGAGGCCCCCACAGCCCACCGGCGCCGTATAAGTATCTTCCCCTACCCCTTCACGATGCGCGTATCCACCCCGCGAACGAGTTTATGAACCGGATTCTGGTCACCGGCGCCGGCGGACAAATCGGCAGCGACCTCGTGGCCCGGCTGCGCCTGCGCCACGGCTCCGACGCGGTCGTCGCCACCGACATACGCCCCGCCGCCGCCGACGCCTCCGGCCCCTACGAACGCCTCGACGTGGTGGACGCCGAGCGCCTCGGCCAGATCGTCGGGGATTACGGCGTCGGCGTAGTGTACCACCTCGCCAGCCTGCTGTCCGCGCGGGGCGAGCAAACGCCCAACCTCGCCTGGGACGTGAACATGCTGGGGCTCAAGCACGTCCTCGATCTGGCCTGCGGCCGGCCCCTGCGCGTCTTCTGGCCCAGCTCCATCGCTGTGTTCGGGCCGCGCACCCCCCGCCCCTGCGCCCCGCAGCATACCATCCTCGACCCCACCACCATCTACGGCGTCACGAAGGTCTCGGGCGAGCTGCTCTGCCGCTATTACGCCGAGCGCTGCGGCGTGGACGTGCGCAGCCTACGCTACCCCGGCATCATCAGCTACACCGCCCCGCCCGGCGGCGGCACCACGGATTACGCCGTGGACATCTTCCACGCCGCCCTGCGCGAGCGCCGCTTTACGTGCTTCCTGCGCGCCGATACGCGCCTGCCGATGATGTACATGCCCGATGCGCTGCGCGCCACGCTCGCCCTCATGGAGGCCCCCGCCGACCGCCTGACGGTGCGCACCAGCTACAACGTCGCCGCCTTCAGCTTCACTGCCGGCGAGCTGGCCGAGGCCATCCGCCGCCGCCTTCCCGGCTTTACCTGCGACTTCGCGCCCGACTACCACCAGGCCATCGCCGACTCGTGGCCGGAGCGCACCGACGACGCCGAGGCGCGCGCCGATTGGGGCTGGCGCCCCGAATGGACTCTGGAAACCATGGTGGACGACATGCTGGCCCAACTCGCGCCGGCGCACGCGCCCCACTAACCCGGTGCCTACCATGCTCGGAAACGCTCTGCGCCACTTCGAGGCCACGCTCGACGAGATTCGCCGGGCGGGGCTCTACAAGGAGGAACGCATTCTCACCTCGCCCCAGCGCCCCGAGGTCTCGGTGGCCCCGCGCCGCGAGGTGATCAACTTCTGCGCCAACAACTACCTCGGCCTCGCCGACCACCCCGACCTCATCGAGGCCGCGCGGGAGGGCGTCGCCCGCTACGGCTTCGGCCTCTCGTCGGTGCGCTTCATCTGCGGCACCCAGGACATCCACAAGCAGCTCGAAGCGGCCCTGGCCGAGTACCTCGGCCTGGAAGACGCCATCCTGTACTCGTCCTGCTTCGACGCCAACGGCGGCCTTTTCGAAACGCTCCTCGGCGAGGACTGCGCGCTGCTCAGCGACGCGCTCAACCACGCCAGCATCATCGACGGCATCCGGCTGTGCAAAGCCGAGCGGCGCCGCTACCCGCACAGCGACCTCGGCGCGCTCGAAGACCTGCTCCGGCAAACGCAGGGCGCGCGCCTGCGCCTGATCGCCACGGACGGCGTGTTCAGCATGGACGGCGACGTAGCGCGCCTCAGCGAGATCTGCGACCTCGCCGAGCGCTACGAGGCGCTCGTCATGGTGGACGACAGCCACGCCACGGGCTTCTTCGGCCCCACCGGGCGCGGCTCCATCGAGGCGTGCGGCGTCATGGGGCGCGTCGATATCGTCACGAGCACGCTCGGCAAGGCCATGGGCGGCGCCTCGGGCGGCTTCACGGCCTCCGCCCGGCCCATCGTGGAGCTGCTGCGCCAGCGCTCGCGGCCCTACCTGTTCTCGAACTCGCTGGCCCCCGTCATCGCCTTTACGACGCTGCGCGTGCTTGCGATGCTCTCCGAATCGACGGCCCTGCGCGACCGCCTGGCCGAGAACACGGCCTACTTCCGCGAGCAGATCGCCGCCCTCGGCTTCGACATCCGGCCCGGCGCCCACCCGATTGTGCCCATCATGCTCTACGACGCCGTGCTGGCGCAGACGGTGGCGCGCGAGATGCTGGACGAGGGGATCTACGTCGTTGGGTTCAGCTACCCCGTAGTGCCCGAGGGGCAGGCGCGCATCCGCGTGCAGCTCTCGGCGGCGCACACGCGCGCGCAGCTCGACCGGTGCCTGGAGGCGTTCGAGCGCGTCGGGCGGCGCTGCGGCGTGATCGGCCGGGGGGCCTGACCCCTCTCAGGAGGCAGGGCGGCTCAGGAAGTGGGGCCGGCGTGCCGGGCCGCTTCGGCGCGCAGGCGCGCGTAGATGCCCGAGAGGCCGCGCGTGCGTTGCATCCCGATGAGTTCGGCCAGCCCGAGCGCGTGCAGCAAGTTGGGCGGCGCCGCGACGACCGCCTCCGGCGGCGCCCCGTCGAACGCCTCGATGAGCAGCGACGTGAAGCCGCGCGCCGTGGGGGCCTCGCGCGGCGCGTCCGCGACGATGCGCAGCCGCCCGCCCTCGGCCTGGGCCATCAGAAACACCGGCGACTGGCACTCGTGGATCATGCCCAGCCCGGCGTCCCGGAGCGGCGCGTACTCGGGCGGCAGGGGCGGCAACCGGTCGGCATAGTCCAGCAGCACTTCCAGCCGCACCGCCGGCTCGACGGACTGGAACAGTTCCACCAGACGGTCGATTTTGCTCATCGCGGGGCCTCGTCGCCTTTCTCGATGGGCACGCCGACGAGGTTGCCCCACTCGGTCCACGAGCCGTCGTAGTTGCGCACGCGCTCGAAGCCGAGCAAGTGCGTCAGCACGAACCAGGTGTGGCTGCTGCGCTCGCCGATGCGGCAGTACGCGATCACCTCCTCATCGGGGCGCAACCCCTTTTCCGTCAGGTAAATCGCCTCCAGCTCCTCGCGGGGCTTGAACGTGCCGTCCTCGGCCACGGCGCGGCTCCAGGGCACGCTGCGCGCCCCCGGGATGTGGCCCGCGCGCAACGCGCCTTCCTGCGGGTAATCCGGCATGTGCGTCACCTCGCCCCGGAACTCCCCCGGCGAGCGCACGTCCACGAGCGCAGCGCCGCCCTCGGCCAGGCGGCGCAGCACGTCCTCGCGGAAGGCGCGGATGCCCGGCTGCGGGGCGGCCACGCGGTAGGCGCCCGGCGGGTGCTGCGGCTTCTCGCGCGTGAGCGGCCGCCCCTCGTCGATCCACTTGCGCCGCCCGCCGTCCATCACCAGGCAGCGCTCGTGCCCGAAGAGCCGGAACACCCAGAACGCGTAGCAAGCCCACCAGTTGTTCTTGTCGCCGTAGAAGACGAGCGTCGTGTCGTTCGAGATGCCGCGCGCGGCGCATAGCTGCTCGAAGCGCGCCGCGTCGATAAAATCGCGCGTGGTCTCGTCCTGCAAGTCCGTCGTCCAGTCCAGCTTGACGGCGCCGGGGATGTGCCCGGTCTCGTAGAGCAGGATGTCCTCGTCCGACTCGACGAGCCGGATGTCGTCTGCATCGTCCAACCGCTCGGCCACCCACGCCGTGGACACCAGCACCCTCGATCTATCGTCTACCGGCATAGCATGCCCTCTGTTTTAAGGTTCAGCCTCCCTGACGGCCCGCGCAGGTCAAAGTTCCGCCTACGGGCGGCTTCGTCCAAGATAGGCGCGCAGATAGGCCATTACCTCCGGGATGCCGGCAAGGCGAAAGCGGGCGCTCGTAGGCTCCGGCCCCACCTTGACCGTGACGGCAGGCGGCCCGAGCGCGCGGAAGGCGTCCTCGTCCGAAGCGTCGTCGCCGATGAAAACGGGCGTGCAGCCGGGGAAGCGCGCCGCAATGCGGAGGGCCGCCGCGCCCTTGTCTTCGCCGGCGGGGCGCACCTCCAGCACCTTCTTGCCCCAGAGCGCCTCCAGGCCCGGCGGAAGTCCGGCGGCCCACGCCTCCAGGGCGCGCACGATAGGGGCCTCGTCGGGGGCGCCCCGGTAGTGGAGAGCAAAAGCCGCCCCTTTCTGCTCGGTGCGCACGCCCGGCAGATCCGGCGCGCCCGCCTGCGCCGCCCGAAGCAACCGAACCGTCGCCTCGGGGCGGGGCGGCGGCTCCGGCGCTTCGCCCAGGCGGCCCTCCTGCGCGCCGTGCATTCCCAGGGCGCGCAAAGGCAGCGGCAAGAGCGGCGCCAGGTCTTCGAGCATGCGCCCCGTCACAATCCAGAGCGGATAGCGCCGGTCGAGCGCGGCCAGCAGCGCCGGCGCGCCGGGGTGCGGCCGCGCCTCGTCG
Source organism: uncultured Rhodothermaceae bacterium (assembly GCA_965363675.1). Lineage (GTDB taxonomy): Bacteria > Bacteroidota > Rhodothermia > Rhodothermales > DASSAV01 > CBDTTW01. Next base: position 10,584 of record CBDTTW010000062.1, on the reverse strand, counting down.
GGGCGCGGCGCGAACGGGGCGAGGGTTCCGTCGTAGTCGAGCAGGAAAAGCGGGCGCAGGGCGCGCGGCGGGGCGGGCATGGGCGCGGGCTAGCGGTCGCGGCGCACGTACAGCTCGTGCGTGACCGAAGCATAGCTGGCAAACACGCCCGTGCCGCCCTCCACATGGTCGATCAGGTTGGGGACCTCCCCCGGCGAGAGCGTCGAACCGCCCTGCTGCACCACGTACGAGCGCATGAAGTCGAACATGTTGTCGTCGATGGCATTCATCGTGACCCGCTGCGGCCCGTAGAAGTAGACCATCAGCCAAGGCATCTCGATCCGGAGCGTCTGGTCCGGGTTCTCGTCGTAGTTGGCCTGGTTGAGCGGCGTCGTCGCCACCATGCGTACGTCGTCGATAGAAAGGTCGCCGTCTTTGTAAAGGTCGGCCACGAAGGGCACCATATTATCCGGGTCGGGGTCGAGCGCCATGTTGGAGAACACGAAAATGGCGTCGCGGCCCGGCGAGCGGCTTTTGGTGATGTGGACCTCGAACTGCTCGCCCCGGTAGACGACCGTATCGGCGCGGACGCGCGCCAGCGCGAAGGCCCCCGGCACGGTGGTTTGCGCCGAAAGGCGCTCGCCTCCCGGCGCCGTGATCTCCAGGCGGTACGTGCGCTCCGGCAGCACCGTATGCCCCGGCGCGGGGGCGTACACGCCGGGGCGGTCGGGCTGCTCGGCCAGCCGGAACGTCTGCTCCGGGCCGCCGCCGGGCTGCATCAGGTGGATCTGCACGCTTGCGCCCCGCACCGCCAGCGCGTCGAAGTCGTAGGTGGTGTTCATGGGGGCGGTTTTGCTCAGGCGCACCTGGGCCAGGGGCTGCCCGGCCACCTGGTACGACTCGACAAAGTACTGCGCCTCGACGGGCTCCGGCCCGGCCGGGTTGCAGGCCGCCGCCGCGAGCGCGAGCGCCGGAAGGACAAAAGAGAAAAGGCGGTTCATATGGCTGCGGGGGCTTAGAAGCTCAGCGTCAGGGAGACGTTCGGGATCGGCACGGGGATCTGCGGCACTTCGTTGCGCGTGACCGTGTTGTCGTCCTCGAACTCGAACAGGTAGAACCAGATGTTGCGGCGGTTGTAAGCGTTGATGACCTGCGCCTGGAATTCGTAGTTCGCCGCGCCGAAGAGCCGCCCGATCTTGGTGATGCCCAGATCGAGGCGGTGGTAGGCGGGCAGGCGCGCCGCGTTGTAGCGGCTGATGACGCCGCCGGGCACGTCCGTCGCAAACGGATAGTCGGGCATCCGGAACTGGCCGCCCGGCTCGGTATACGCCTGCCCCGTGGCGTACGTAAACACGCTCGACACGCGCCACTTGCGCGCCAGGCGGTAGTTCATGACCAGGTTGAGGTCGTGCGTGCGGTCGTACTTGGGCGCGTAGAACTGCTCGTCGTTGATGTTGGGAAACTTGCGCTGGGTCTTGCCGAGGGTGTACCCGGCAAAGCCGCTGATGCGCCCGCGCGTCTTCTCCAGCATGAACTCGGCGCCGTAGGCGTTGCCGATGCCGTAGCGGAAGATGTTGCGGTACTCGACGCCCGCCGCATCGACCAGGAACGGATCGAGCTCGAACAGGTCGCGCATGGTGCGGTAGTACACCTCCGCGTCGAGGTTGATGTCGCGCCCGAGATAATTCTTGACGCCCGCCACGTACTGATCGCCGAAGGCCGGCGGCACCCCCTTGTCGGTGGTAAGCCAGATGTCGAAGGCGGAGAAAAGCTCGCTGGAGATCAGCGAAAGGAACTGGTAGTAGCGCCCGTAGCCGAGCTGCACGCGGGTGCGCTCCAGCGGCCGGTACTCCACCGAAAGGCGCGGCTCCAGGCGCAGGAAGTCGCCCTCGGAGAAGTAGTTCAACCGCAGGCCGCCTTGAAGCATCAGCAGCGACGACGGGCGGTACGTATCCTGCACGTAGGCCGAGGTGTACGTCGTCTGGATGCGCTTGTCGAGCGTGACGTTCTCATCGAAGCGGTCTTCCAGGTCCATCGTGAAGGAGCCCGCCCAGAACCCTCCCTTGAGCGCGTGCCGCCCGTCCGGAGCAAACTCCAGGTCGCCCTTGGCGGAGTTGTCGTAGATGCGGTTGGTGCGGGCGTACTTCGTGCTCGAAAAAACGAACTTGGGATCGCTGAAGTACCGGGAAGAAGTGAACGTGAAGTTGGAGAAGAGGCGCGGCGAGAACAGATGCGTCCAGTTCGCCGAAAGCGTCCGGTTGCCGAGGGCGATGTTGACCCCGGCGTCTTCCAGAAACTCGAAGTCCAGGCGGTCCGTGCCGGAGTAGCCGGCCAGGCTGAACTTGTCGTTCCGGCCCGCGTCGAAGTTGACCTTGCCGTTGAGGTCGTAAAAGTAAAACAGATCGGGGATGCTCTCCGTGCCCCCCTCGCGGAGAGCGCTGAGCAGCGGGTCGATGGTCGAGCGGCGGGCGGCCAGCATCCACGAGCCCTTGCGGTACGGCCCCTCGATGATGGCCCGCGAGGCCAGCAGCCCTACGCTTGCGCCGCCGTGCACCTGGTTGCGGTTGCCGTCCTTGTTGTAGATGTCCACGACGGCCCCCAGCCGCCCGCCATACTCCGACGGATAGCCGCCCTTGAACAGGCGTACGTCTTTGATGGCGTCGGGGTTGAACGACGAGAAGAAGCCGAAGAAGTGGCTCGGGTTGTAGACGGTGTTGCGGTCGAGCAGGATGAGCGTCTGGTCGGGCCCGCCGCCCCGGATGTAGAGGCCGCTGCTGAAGTCCGACGACGACTTGACGCCCGGCAGGAGCTGCAACGAGCGGAACACGTCCGGCTCGAAGACGCGTGGAAGCTGCTTGATGGCGGCCGTCGTCATCTGCGAGATGCCGATGTTGCGCGCCTCCTCGTCCTGCCGACGCCCGGCCGAGACGACGACCTCCTCCACCTCGACCGACCGGGGCTGCAACGCGATGTCGAGCCGCCCGTTTTCCCCCGGCGCCAGCGTCACCTGGAGGCGCGCATCTTCGTAGCCGAGGTAGGTGGCCGCCACGGTATAGGCCCCCGGCTCCACGGCCGAGAGGCTATAGTAGCCCGCGTTGTTCGTCGCGGCGCCCTTCTGCGTCCCGACAAGCACCACGTTCGCCATGAGGAGCGTTTCGCCGGTGGCCGCGTCGCGGACGAAGCCGCTCAGCGAGGCGCGCTGCTGCCCCTGCGCCGGGGCGGCCGGCAACAGGGCCAGGAAGAGCAGGAAGAGTAGGTATAGATATCTCATAATCCATGAGGAATAGATACGGCGGGGGCTTTGCCTCCCACACAGACGGGCGCATCCCCGCCGGGTTGCGAATGCGGCTCGCGAAGGTTTGGAGAAGCAGCCGCCGCCGGTGCGCATCCGGCGGGCGCTGCCGTCGCCCCTAAGGTCGCCGCGAGGCGCCGCAACGTAACGGCAGCCGGGGCAGGCAGGCGGAATTCACGGCTACGGCCGTAACAGAAAACCGGGCGGCCGGTTTCGGCAAAAACGGTTGCCCTGAGCGGCAACTGTTTATTTGCCCACGGGTTGCGGGCGCGCCGCCACATCGGGATAATCCGTGATGAGGCCGTCCACGCCGAGGGCGGCCAGGCGCTCCATGTCGGCCCGTTCGTTGACGGTCCAGGGCAGCAGCCGCATGCCGCGCGCGTGGACCTCCGCGACGAGCGCCGCGTCTACGAGCGCAAACGCCGGGCTGTAGACGGCGGGCGTGAAGCCGAGGCGCTCCAGGGCGCCCGCCACGCCGCCCGGCTCCCGGCGCTCGGTGAGCAGCGCCGTCGCCAGGGCCGGGTCGAGGCGGCGCGTCGCCCGGAGCGTGCGCGCGTCGAAGGACTGCACCGTCGCGCGCGCTTCCAGGCCGTGCCGCACGATGGCCGCGTGCAGCAACGCCGCGAACGGCTCGGGCGGCGGCGCCAGGCGGCCGTCCCAGTCGGGGCGCGCCTTCGTCTCGATGTTGTAGCGCACCGGCGGCAGACCGCCGGCGCGGGCGTGCGCCTCGGCGGCCTGCACCACCTCGTCGAGCGTGGGTTTGTGCACCGGCATGGGCTGCTGCCTCGGGAAGCGGGGATGGCCGCGCCGTCCGCAGTCGTAGCGCGCCGCCTCGGCGGCCGTCATGCCGAAAATATTCAAGCGCCGGGCCTCGGACGCCTGTACCGGCGAGCCGTCGGGGTGGGTGCAGATCTCCGCGGACATCCACGGCTCGTGCGAGACGATGAGCACGCCGTCCGAGGAAACCACCACGTCCATCTCCAGCGTCGTCACGCCGAGGTCGAGCGCGCGCAGGAAGGCCGGAACGGTGTTCTCCGGCAGCAGCCCGCGCGCGCCCCGGTGGCCCTGCACGTCGAAAACGTCCTGCGCCGAACTCCTCATCGCTGCGCCCTCAAGACCGGCAGGCCCGCCGGCAAGCGCCGCCGAAACGGCATCCTACGCGCGCCCCGGCCGGCAAGTCCGGCGGGCGGCGGCGGGCCGGGCCGCCGGAGCCTGCAAAAGGCGCCGCCCAAGCAGGCTATGTCCTTAAATTACAGTACCCGATATCCCTGTATTAACGAACCAAAAACGTAGGAATCGGGGGCTAAAGTGCGTATTTTGAAAGGTTGCACGCCGCGTGTGCGCCGCCTGTTTCAGGAGCGTGTGCGGCCGCCTTTTTTTCTCGAAGCAGCAGGTTATGGAACAAGCGGAAAACCGGATTATCCCGATCAACATCGCCGAGGAGATGAAGTCCTCGTACATCGACTACTCCATGTCGGTGATCGTCAGCCGCGCCCTGCCGGACGTGCGCGACGGGCTCAAGCCGGTGCACCGGCGCGTGCTCTACGGGATGAGCGAGCTCAACATTACGGCCGGCAGCGCGCACAAGAAAAGCGCCCGTATCGTCGGCGAGGTGCTGGGCAAGTACCATCCGCACGGCGACTCGGCCGTGTACGACACGATGGTGCGCATGGCGCAGGACTTCTCCATGCGCTACCCGCTCGTCGATGGGCAGGGCAACTTCGGCTCCGTCGATGGCGACTCGGCGGCGGCCATGCGCTACACCGAGGCCCGCCTGACGCGCATCGCCGAGGAAATGCTGCGCGACATCGAAAAGGACACCGTTGACTTTCAGGACAACTTCGACGGCTCGCTCCAGGAACCCGAGGTGATGCCGGCGGCCATTCCGAGCCTGCTCGTCAACGGCTCGGACGGCATCGCCGTCGGCATGGCGACCAAGATTCCGCCGCACAACCTCGGCGAAATCATCGACGCCACGCTCGCCTACATCGACAACCGCGACATCACCATCGGCGAGCTGCTGCGCTACGTGCCCGGCCCCGACTTTCCGACGGGCGGCATTATCTACGGCACGGCGGGCATCCAGGAAGCCTACCTCACCGGCCGGGGCCGCGTAATCGTGCGGGCGCGCTTCACCGAGGAGGAAACGCGCACGGGGCGCCTCTGGCTGATCGTCACCGAGATCCCCTATCAGGTCAACAAAAGCGCCCTGCTCGAAAAAATAGCCCACCTGGTGCGCGACAAGCGGATCGAGGGCATCTCGGACCTGCGCGACGAGAGCGACCGCGACGGCATGCGCATCGTGATCGAGCTGCGCAAGGACGCCGTGCCGCAGGTCGTCCAGAACCAGCTCTACAAGTACACGAGCATGCAGACCACGTTCGGCGTGAACATGGTCGCGCTCGTGGCAGGGCGCCCGCGCACGCTCACGCTCAAAGACGCGATTCTGCACTACGTCAACCACCGCCACGAGGTGGTCACGCGGCGCACCGAGTACGAGCTGCGCAAAGCCGAGGAGCGCGCCCACATCCTCGAAGGGCTGACCATCGCGCTCGACCACCTCGACGCGGTCATCGCAATCGTGCGCCACTCGGAGGACACCGACGCGGCCCGGCGCAACCTCATGGGCGGCGTCTTCCCCGAGCGCCTGACGCCCGAGCAGCGCGAACGCCTCGGGCTGCCGCTCGGCGAGGGCTCGATGTTCGGCCTCTCCGAGATCCAGGCCGACGCCATCCTTGCCCTGCGCCTGAGCCGTCTGACGGGCCTGGAGCGCCAGAAGATCGAGGAGGAGTACCGCAGCATCCTGCTCGAAATCGAGCGGCTCCAGAGCATCCTCGCCAGCGAACCGCTCCGGATGGGCATCATCAAGGACGAACTGCTCGAAGTGCGCCGCAAGTACAACGACAAGCGCCGCACCGAGATCGACGCCTCGGGCGGCGACGAGTTCATCCTGGAGGACCTCATCGAGGATGAACAGGTCGTCGTCACGATCACGCACCAGGGCCTCATCAAGCGCACCAGCCTCTCCGAGTACCGCAGCCAGGGGCGCGGCGGCGTGGGCGTGCAGGGCAGCGGCATGCGCGACGAGGACTACATCGAGCATCTGTTCGTGTCGAGCAACCACGACTACCTGCTCTTCTTTACCGACCACGGCAAGGGTTACCGCCTGCGCGTCTACGAGATCCCCGAGGGCGCGCGCACCTCTAAGGGGCGCAACGTGCGCAACCTCATCCAGATCGACCAGGAAGACCGCGTGCGCGCCGTGCTCGCCATCAGCAAGGCCGACTTCGAGGACGCCGCCTTCCTGGAGAACCGCTTCGTCGTCATGGCGACGCGCCGGGGCCTCGTCAAGAAGACGCCGCTCAAAGCGTTCAGCCGCATCCACCGCAACGGCATCATCGCCATTCGGTTCAACAACGGCGACGAGCTGGTCGAGGCGCACCTGACCGACGGCCATGCGCAGATCATGCTGGCGGCTTCGAACGGGCGCGCCGTGCGCTTCGAGGAAAGCCAGGCCCGCCCCATGGGCCGCACCTCGCGCGGCGTGCGCGGCATGCGCCTGGCCGAGACGGATCACCTCGTCGGCATGATCATCGTCAACGGCGACGACTGCTGCGTGCTCACCACGAGCGAGCACGGCTTCGGCAAGCGCAGCCTGCTGGAGGACTACCGCCTCACGAGCCGGGGCGGCAAGGGCATCTTCGCCATGAAAACCACCCGCAAGACCGGGGCGCTCGTAGCGATCAAGCTCGTCAGCGAGAACGACGAGCTGATGATCGTCACGCAAAACGGCACGATGATCCGCATCCGTGTGGATTTGCTGCGCATCATGGGCCGCAGCACCCAGGGCGTGCGCCTGATCCGCCTGCGCGAGGGCGACGCCATCGCCGACGTGACGAGCCTCGTGGTGGAGGAAGGCGACGAGCTGCCCGAGACCGATCAGGCGCTGCTCGCCCCCGACGCCGAACCCGAGGACGACGACGCCGAGGAGGCCCTGGACGAGGAGGAAGACGACGAGGCGCCCGAAGAGGAGGACGCCGAGGAGGAAGACGACGAGGACGAGGCGTAGGCGCGGCCCTCCGGGGCTTGCGGCTCCGGCAAAAAAAGAGGGGGCGCCCGGCCGGGCGCCCCCTCTTTCCGTTTCGTCCGCCGTTCGCTTACGCGTTCAGACGCTGTTCCAGCGCGTCGAGCTGCTCGTTGAGCTCCTGCGGCAGGTTATCGCCGAACTTGGCGAAGTGCTCGCGCATGAGCGGGATTTCCTGCTTCCAGAGGTTCTTGTCCACCGCCAGAAGTTTCTCCATCTGCTCCTGCGAGATGTCGAGACCCTTCAGGTCGATGGCGCCCGGCGTGGGCAGGTAGCCGATGGCCGTCTCCTTCGCGTCGGCCTTGCCGCTGACGCGCTCGAAGATCCATTTGAGCACGCGGCCGTTCTCGCCGTAGCCCGGCCAGAGCCACTTGCCGTTCTCATCCTTACGGAACCAGTTCACATAGAAGATCTTGGGCATCTTGTCGCCGCCCTTCTCGCCCATGTTGATCCAGTGCTGGAAGTAGTCGCCCATGTTGTAGCCGCAGAAGGGCAGCATCGCCATGGGGTCGCGGCGGAGCTGGCCGAGGCCGCCGGCGGCGGCGGCGGTCATCTCCGAGCTCATGATCGAGCCCAGGAACGTGCCGTGCTCCCAGTCGAAGGCTTCGGTAGCCAGCGGCACCGAGGTGGCGCGGCGGCCGCCGAAAAGAATAGCCGAGATCGGCACGCCGGCCGTATCCTCCCACTCGTCCGCCATGACCGGGCACTGACGCGCCGGGGCCGTAAAGCGGGCGTTGGGGTGCGCGGCGGGGCGGCCCGACTCGGGCGTCCAGGGGCGACGCAGCCAGTCGGTCAGCTCGGCGGGGGCCTCCTTCGTCATCTGCTCCCACCACACGTCGCCGTCCTTCGTCAGGGCGACGTTCGTGTAGACCGAGTTGGCGTAGAGCGTCCGCATCGCGTTGGGGTTGGAGTCGTCGGACGTGCCGGGGGCGACGCCGAAGAAACCGGCTTCCGGGTTGATGGCGTAAAGGCGGCCGTCCGGACCGAACTTCATCCACGCGATGTCGTCGCCGATGGTCTCGACCTTCCAGCCTTCGATGGTCGGCTCCAGCATGGCGAGGTTCGTCTTGCCGCAGGCCGAGGGGAACGCGGCGGCGACGTACTGCACTTCGCCTTCGGGGCTCGTCAGCTTCAGGATCAGCATGTGCTCGGCCATCCAGCCTTCATCGCGGGCCTGCACCGAGGCGATGCGCAGGGCATGGCACTTCTTGCCGAGCAGGGCGTTGCCGCCGTAGCCCGAGCCGTACGACCAGATCTCGCGCGTCTCGGGGAAGTGCGAGATGTACTTGGTGGTCGCGTTGCAGGGCCACGTCGAGTCCTGCACCTTGTCGTCCTTGAGCGGGTAGCCGACCGAGTGGATGCCGCGCACGAAGTCCGGGCTGTCGCCGAGCACGTCGAGCACCTTTTCGCCGACGCGCGCCATGATGTGCATGTTCACGACGACGTAGGGGCTGTCGCTCAGCTCGACGCCGATGCGGGCGATGTCGGAGCCGATCGGGCCCATCGAGTACGGGATGACGTACATCGTGCGGCCCATCATGCAGCCGTCGTACAGGGCCTTCATCTTCTCCTTCATCTCGGCCGGGTCAGACCAGTTGTTGGTCGGGCCGGCGTCTTCCTTCTTCTCGGAACAGATATACGTACGATCCTCCACGCGCGCCACGTCCGCCGGGTCCGAGCGGCAGTAGTAGCTGTTGGGGCGGATTTCTTCGTTGAGCTTGATGAACGTGCCGGCATCGACCAGCGCCTGGCACATCGCGTTGTATTCTTCCGGGCTGCCGTCGCACACGTAGATGCTCTGCGGCTTGCAGAGATCGGCTGTCTCTTTGACAAACGTGCGGAGCTTCTCGTTGGAGATGAGCTCGTCCAGCTGCTCAAGTTTTACGGTTCCAAGGGTTGCTGTGGGCATGTGGTCCTCGTTTCGCTGGTTGGTTAAGGCGACCGGCCTCGTCCGATTCGTCACGCGGGTGACAGGCCGCCGCCGCGCGTCGCTACGCACCGGCTGCCTTTCCACTCAGCCTTTGCCGTCGGCGCCGCCCTCTGCGCGGTCTTGCCTGCTTCCCCGGGCGCCTTCCTCTAGAGCGGCATTGCACCGCTCGGTCTGCCGGCGCACTCGGTATGCGCCTGCGGCTGAGTTCACCGTTTAATTTAGAGCATTTAGTACACTTTTCGAGGGAAATTTCGCCAATACTCGTTTGACTTTCCGCGAACAAAGCGCTTACACCCCGAGGGCCCCGCAGGGAGCCTTAATCATTAAATATTAAGGCCGCGTTTTTATAAAATCATTAAGCGTGGACTTTCCCGGCGATACATTCAAAGGTCTTCCGATTATGCATTCTTGGTGGAGACGGACGCAGCCGCTCCGAAGCGTTCGATCTCGGCGGCAAGCTGCCTCTTGAGGCCGTCGAGGCGCGAATCGGCATGGCGCGCGGCGGCTTCGAGCACGGCTCGGTAAAACCACATCTGCCGCTCCGGCCCGGCGCTGAGCGCGCGGCGGCCCGGCCCTTCGGCGAACGGATCGAGGCCCGCCTCCAGGCCCCGGCGCATGGTGTACAGGTTGTGCAGCTTGTCGGCCAGGCTGATCGCTACGGCCTCCGGCGGGGCCTCCTCGGCCAGATGGCGCACGTAGTCCTGCTTGCGGTCCTCCCACGAGCGCAGGCGGCCCTCGGAGTCGAGGCGGCGTTCGGTGACGTGCTCCACGAGCGCGGCCGTCTCGGCGCCGACGCGCCGCCGCAGCGCCTCCGGGTCGGCGGCGACGCCGAAGCGGTTGGGGTCTTCGAGCAGGTCGTGGAGGTAGGCCGCCGCCACGACGGGCGCAGGCCAGCCGGCCGCCTGCACGGCGCTCGCTACGGCGGCCAGGTGCGCGAACGTCGGCACGCGGCAGGCCTCGCCGGGCGGCAGCGCGAACGGCGCCGGCCGCCAGGCCGACTTGCGGTGCGTGCCCTCGTGCCACTGCGCCGCCGTCTCGATGGCAAGCTCGACGAGCGGATCAAGAGGAGCGAGAGGGTCCATGAAGCCGGGCAGGGTTATACCTCGATGAGCGAAAACTGCGACGTGTCGAGCGGCAGGGCTTCGTGCAGGTACGCGGCGAAGCCGGGGCCGTAGCGGCGCACGAAATGCGCCGTCGAAAGCGCGCGCTCCTGCGGGGCGCCCCCCGGCAACAGGGCCGCGTGCAGGCGCTCGGCGTGGCCGCCGAGGTCGGCGCGGCGGCGGCGCTCGGCGCGGATGG
>CBDTTW010000061.1:0-15675 GCA_965363675.1 uncultured Rhodothermaceae bacterium | reverse complement strand
GCTACACCTACGAACTCATCGGCGACGGCCTCGACGGCACGGCGCGCTACCTCGTCGAGCGGCGCTTCGAGCCGCAGATCGGGCTGCGGCACAGCTTCTGACGGTCCCCGAAGGCGGCTTGCATTTTTCCGGTTACCGCCCTCGGCGCCCGGCCCGCCGCAGTATATTCGCCTGCCACCAACTCCCCGCTCACGCCCCGGCCCGCTCTTGAAGTACCACCGCGTTGCGGCCTTGCCTTACCGGTTTCGGGAAGGGCGGCTTCAGGTGATGCTCATCACCACCCGCCGCTCCAAACGCTGGAGCATCCCCAAAGGGCGCGTCGAGGCGGCCATGGGGGTGCGCCGTTCGGCCCTTATGGAGGCGTGGGAAGAAGCCGGCGTCCGCGGGCGCATCAGCACGGCCGCCCTGGGCGGCTACCAGCACCGCAGCTCGTCCGGCGACCTCCAGGTGCGCGTCTACCTGCTGCACGTGCGCCGGGTGGCGCGCGTCTGGCCCGAGCAGGGGCAACGCCGCCGCCGCTGGATGCCCGTGCCGGAGGCCGTCGAAGCCGTCCGCGAGGACGACCTGAAGGCGCTTCTCCTGCATGCCGCCGAACTGCTGCAATAGGCGCGCGCTACCGGATCGCCGCGCTCATCTCCAGCATCCGCTCGATCGGCCCGAGCGCCTTGCGTCGCAGGTCCTCGGGAAGGGTGATCTCCGGCAGCTCGTGCTTCAGGCAGAGGTACAGCTTCTCCATCGTGTTGAGCCGCATGTGCGGACACTGGTTGCAACTGCACCCGTTGACCGGCGGCGCCGGCAGGAACGTCTTGCCGGGGTTGTCCTTACGCATCTGGTGCAAAATGCCCTCCTCGGTCGCCACGATGAAGGCGTCGTGCTGCACCGTAGCCGCAAAGCGCCGGATGGCGGCCGTCGAGCCGATGAAGTCGGCGTGGCGCAGCACCGCCGCCTCGCACTCGGGGTGCGCCAGCACGAGGGCCTCCGGGTGGCGCACCTTGAGGCGCACCAGCTTCTCCTCGCTGAACGTCTCGTGCACGATGCACACGCCGTCCCAGATGACCATATCGCGGCCGGTTTGCTGCGCCAGGTAGCGCCCGAGGTTGCGGTCCGGGGCGAAGATGATCGGCTGCTCCGGCGGAATCTGCCGGATGATGTGCTCGGCGTTGGACGACGTGACGATGATATCGCTCAGGGCCTTCGTGGCCGCCGAGCAGTTGATGTACGACACGACGAGGTGCCCCGGATGCGCCGCGATGAAGGCAGCGAAGGCGTCGGCCGGGCAGGTGTCGGCCAGCGAGCAGCCCGCGTTCAAGTCCGGGATGATGACTTTCTTCGAGGGGTTGAGGATTTTGGCCGTCTCGGCCATGAAGTGCACGCCTGCGAACAGGATGATGCGGGCGTCGGTGCGCGCCGCCTGTCGGGCCAGCTCCAGCGAGTCGCCGATGAAGTCGGCTACGTCCTGAATCTCCGGCTCCTGGTAGTAGTGCGCCAGCAGGACGGCTTGCTTCTCGGCCTTGAGGCGGCCGATCTCCCGCTCCAGGTCGAGCAGCGGGTCCACGGCCTCATTCACGAAGCCCAGTTCCGGATGTACGACCGCCAGATCCCTCATGTCTGCAAACCCTCCCGTAGTGTATCGGCCCGGTGCGCCGCAGCGCCTATGTCATGCTTATACGAACGCTTAGACCCTCAGGCTTCCGCATCGCGCGCCAAATCTTCATGAATACCGGCGGCTTCCTCCTGGAGGAAGCCGCCTGCGAGGCGCAGCACCCGGTCGGCGAGCGCGGCCAGGCTCGGGTTGTGCGTCACGATGATGAACGTCTGGCCGAGGTCGCGGCTCAGGCGCACGATCTCGGCGTGCAGCGTCTCGGCGGTGGCGGCGTCGAGGTTGCCCGTAGGCTCGTCGGCCAGCACGAGCGCCGGCGCGTTCATGAGCGCCCGAGCGATTGCCACGCGCTGCTGCTCGCCGCCGGAGAGCGCCGCCGGGCGGTGCTCCAGGCGCGCGCCCAGCCCGAGGCGGCGCAGCAGCTCCTCGGCGCGCACGCGAGCCTGCCCCAGCCGCTGCCCGGCGATGAGCGCCGGCATCGCCACGTTCTCGGCCGCCGTGAACTCCGGCAGCAGGTGGTGGTGCTGAAACACGAAGCCGAGGCTGCGGTTGCGAAACGTGGCGAGGGCCTCGTCATCGAGCCGGAAGACGTCCTGCCCCTGGAAACGCACGCTCCCGCTCGACGGGCGGTCGAGCGTGCCCAGCAGGTGCAGCAACGTACTTTTGCCCGAGCCGCTCTCGCCGGTCACGGCCACCACTTCGCCGCGCGCCACCGTGAAAGAGAGGCCGGAGAGCACCTCCAGCGGCCCGGCGCCGGTCTGATAATGCTTTTTTACCGCGCGCACCTCCAACAGAGGCGCCGCCGTGAGGGCATCCGGCGCCGTCATAGGCATGGCCTCGGGAGCTTATTCCTCGCTGCGCTCGATGCCATACTTGTTCATCTTGTTGTACAGGTGGGAGCGCTGGATGCCGATGGCCTCGGCGGTGCGGCTCACGTTCCAGTCGTGCTCGGCCAGCTTGCGCTCGATGAAGAGCTGCTCGGCTTTGTCCCGAAATTCGGCGAACTGGTCGAACTGGTTCAGCAGCGCGTGCAGCGGGCTGGCGGGCGCGGCGCTGCCGGCGCGCACGTAGCGCTCCACGTCGCCGACGGCCACCTCGTCGCCCTCGCTCAGGATCAGCAGGCGCTCGACGACGTTGTGCAGCTCGCGGACGTTGCCGCGCCACTCGTAGCGCGTCAGGCGTTCGAGCGCCTCGGGGTTGATGCGCCGGGGGGCCGCTCCGCCCCGCCGCGAAAGCCGCTCGGCGAAACGCGCCGCGAGGATCGGGATGTCCTCGCGCCGCTCGCGCAGGGGCGGCACGTGCACCAGGATCACGCTCAGGCGGTGGTAGAGGTCCTCGCGGAACTCGTGCTGCTCGATCTGCTTGAGCAGGTCCTTGTTGGTGGCCGCCAGCACCCGCACGTTGACGGGAATGCTGCGGTCGCCTCCGACGCGCGTGATGCGATTTTCCTGCAAGGCGCGCAGCACCTTGGCCTGCGCCGCCAGGCTCATGTCGCCGATCTCGTCCAGAAACAGGGTGCCCTCGTGCGCCTGCTCGAACTTGCCGATGCGCTGGCGCGTAGCCCCCGTGAACGAGCCTTTCTCGTGGCCGAACAGCTCGCTCTCGATCAGCTCGCTCGGGATGGCCGCGCAGTTCACCTCGACGATAGGCCCTTCGGCGCGCGGCGAGCGGTGGTGGATCCAGCGCGCCACCAGCTCTTTGCCCGTGCCGGCCTCGCCCGTGATGAGCACGCGCGCATCCGTCGGCGCCACGCGCTCGATGGTATCCTTGATGCGCGAGATCGCCGGGCTTGCGCCCAGGATCGGCGTGATCTCCTCCTCGCGGTGCTCGGCGAGCACCTGCCGCATACGGCGGTTCTCGTTGGTGAGCAGGCCCTTGTCGAGCGCGTTGCGGACGGTGAGCAGCAGGCGGTTGAGGTCCGGCGGCTTCTCGATGAAGTCGTAGGCGCCCAGTTTCGTCGCCTCGACGGCCGTCTCGATGGTGCCGTGCCCGGAGATCATGACGACGGGCACCTCGGGCTGCTCGGCGGTGAGCGTTTGCAGCACCTCCAGGCCGTCGCGCTTGGGCATCTTGATGTCGAGCAGCACCAGGTCATACCGGTTGCGGCGCGCCTTGGCGAGGGCGTCCTCGCCGTCCTCGGCTTCCTCGACCGCGTACTCCTCGTACTCGAAAATCTCGCGGAGCGTGCGCCGGATGCTGCGCTCGTCGTCTACTACCAGAATCGTCGGGGTCGCCATAGGAAGAGCCGTCCGCAGGTTGTAGCGGGCCTGAAGGCGCGCCGGGAAGCCTAGCCCTGCGGCTGCTGCGCCGCCGCGTCGATGCGGGCGAGGTAAAAGTCGACGCCCTCGGCCGCGCTGGACTCGGGGAAACGCTCCTTGACCTCGTTGTAGGCTTCGCGGGCCGCGTCGAAGGCGCCGGCCTGCTCGTAGGCGTTGCCCGCGCTGAGCAGATACTGCGGCGAAGTCAGGTCGGCCTCGAAGAACAGGGCCGCCTCTTTGTAAAGGTCGCCGGCGCGCTTGAACTCCTTCTTGGATTCGTAAACGGCCGCCTCGCCGGCCAGGGCCGAGGCTCCGATGAGGTTCTCATCCTTGTCGAAGTCGCCGAAGTACTGGAGCGCGCGGTCATACTCGCCCAAGCGGAACAGCGCGTCGGCGGCGTAGAAGGCCGCCATGTTGCCGGCCGAGGTGCGCCCATAGTCGTCGGCGAGCGCAAGCAGGCCCGCCTTGCCGTCGGCGCCGTCGAGGGCGGCGCGGTAGTTCCCCGCCTCGTAGGGGGCTACGGCCGTAGCCAGCAGCTCCTGCGCCTTTTGCTCCTGGTTCTTCTGGTAAAACGTATACGCCACGACCAGCAGCACCAACACGCCGAGCCCGCCGAGGATGCCCAGCACCAGGCCCCGGTTCTGGTCGAAAAAGCCCCACGCCTTGGCGTACATCGTGACGACCGTATCCTCGCGGAGCTGCTGGTGCTTCGTCACGCGGGGGGTAGGATTATTGATAGCCATAAAACTGGATGACCCGATGAGAATAATGTAGAAGCGAGCAACGAGACCGACCTTCCGGGCCGTCTATAGAATTGTACAAATTATAGGTTTTGCGCGCGCTTCGCAACGGCAGGCCGCATACTTGTCCGTCCGCCCCGCTAACGTTCGATGAAATTAGGGCCGCCGTCGGCTAACGCGTTGTTGCATTCGGGTTGCGCCCATATTCTTCGTTTTGGACTCCCCGTGTTTCCCGTGTAATTTTGCCTAACTTAATACGCTGAACGCGCACGCCGCCCCCGGCGGCCTTTCCGGCGCGTTCGCCCTGCTCACCCTAACAGCAACCCTCTAGGAGAACTCATCATGGCCATCAAACTCGGCATCAATGGATTCGGGCGCATTGGCAGGCTCGTTTTCCGCGCGATACTCGAGCGTCAATCCACGGACTTCGACGTGGTCGGCGTCAACGACCTTACCGACGCGGCCACGCTGGCCCATCTGCTCAAGTACGACTCGGTGCATGGCATCTTCCCGGGCGACGTGACCGTGGACGGCAACAACATCGTCGTCAACGGCGACAAGTTTCCCGTTTTCAGCGAGCGCGAGCCGAACAAGTTGCCCTGGGGTGAGCTGGGCGCCGAAGTCGTCGTAGAGTCCACGGGCATCTTCACCTCCCGCGAGAAGGCGGCGCTGCACCTGCAAGCCGGCGCCAAGAAGGTCATCATCTCGGCCCCGGCCAAAGGCGAGGTCGATGCGACCGTCGTGCTCGGCGTCAACGACGAGGTCCTGACGGGCAAGGAAGAAATCCTCTCCAACGCGAGCTGCACCACGAACTGCCTGGCCCCGATGGTCAAGGTGCTCGACGACAACTTCGGCGTCGTCAAGGGCATGATGAACACCATCCACGCCTACACGGCCGACCAGAACCTGATGGACGCGCCGCACCGCGACCTGCGCCGCGCCCGCTGCGCCGCGCTCTCGATCATCCCGACCTCGACGGGCGCCGCCAAGGCCATCGGCCTGGTGCTGCCGCACCTCAAGGGCAAGCTTGACGGCGGCTCGCTGCGCGTGCCCGTCCCGACGGGCTCCTTCACCGACTTCGTCTGCGAAGTCCAGAAGGAGGCCACGGCGGCCGAGGTCAACGCGGCCATGAAGAAGGCGGCCGAAGGCCCCATGAAGGGCATCCTGGAGTACAGCGAGCTGGAGATCGTCTCCCGCGACATCGTCCACAACCCGCACTCCTGCATCTTCGACGCCCCGCTCACCATGGCGAAGGGCAACATGGTCAAGATCGGCGGCTGGTACGACAACGAGTGGGGCTACTCCAACCGGACGGTAGACCTCATCCTCCGCCTGATGAAGTAACCACCGCACGGCCCGCACGCGCGGCCTCAGGGGAGAACGGAGCAGGCTCCGTTCTCCCCTTTTCGTGCGTAATTTCCCGACCCACGCTTTCCTCTCACCCGACGAACCCTCCCCCATGAGCTACCTTTCCATCGACGATCTGGACCTTAAAGGCAAGCGCGTCCTCGTGCGCGTGGATTTCAACGTGCCGCTCAAGGAAGCCGGCGGCGCGCAGCAGGTCACCGACGACACCCGCATCCGGGCGGCCCTGCCCACCATCCGGAAAATCACCTCCTCGGGCGGCAAGGCCATCCTCATGAGCCACCTCGGCCGCCCCAAGGGCGGTCCGGACCCGAAGTACAGCATGGCCCCGGTGGCCGAATACCTCAAAACGGTCATCGACGCCCCGGTCACGTTCGTCCCGGAGACGACCGGCGAGCAGGTGCAACAGGCCATCGCCGGGCTGCCCGAAGGCGGCATCCTCGTACTGGAGAACACCCGTTTCCTCGGCGGCGAGACGAAGAACGACGAGACCATCGCCCGGCAACTCGGCGAGCTGGCCGACGTGTACGTCAACGACGCCTTCGGCTCGGCGCATCGCGCGCACGCCTCTACGGAGGGCGTCACGCGCTTCGTCGGGCAGTCGGCGATGGGCTACCTGCTCAAGAAAGAGGTCGATTACCTCGGCCGCGTGCTCGAATCGCCCGAGAAGCCGTTCGTCGGCGTGCTCGGCGGGGCCAAGGTGTCGGACAAGATCGGCGTCATCGAGTCGCTGCTCGGGCGCGTCGATTCTCTGCTCATCGGCGGGGCCATGAGCTACACCTTCCTCAAGGCGCTCGGCCACAACGTCGGCGCCTCGCGCGTCGAGGACGACAAGCTCGACGTGGCGCGCGACCTCTACGAGCGCGCCGGCGGCCGCATCGTACTGCCCGTCGATCACGTCGTGGCGGCCGAGTTCAGCAACGATGCGGCGCAGCAAACCGTCGAGGGCGACATCCCCGAGGGCATGATGGGCCTGGACATTGGCCCGAAGTCGGTCGAGCAGTACCGCCGGAAGCTGATGGCGGCCAAAACCATCGTCTGGAACGGCCCGATGGGCGTCTTCGAGATGCCTAACTTCGCCAAGGGCACCCTCGCCGTGGCGCAGACGCTCGCGGACGCCACCGAGCAGGGCGCCCTTACGGTCGTCGGCGGCGGCGACTCGGTGGCGGCCATCACGCAGGCCGGCTTCGAGGACCGCGTCAGCCACGTCTCGACGGGCGGCGGCGCGATGCTCGAATTCCTCGAAGGCATCACGCTGCCCGGCGTGGCGGCGCTCGCCCGGCCGTAGCCGCGCGGCGGCCTCCTCGGCGCAGCCCCCCAAAGCGGCGCAGCAGCGTTCCGGCTGCTGCGCCGCTTTCGTGATGGCCGGGGCGCCGCCGGAACATCCTCCCGCGCCGCCGGATTATGCACGGAAGCGCCCCCGCAACCCTCGCCCCGCCTGCCGCCATGCTCTACGAGCGCGCCGACCAGATCGACTTCGAGCTTGCCGATGCTCCTGCCCTGCCGCGCCCCGTGCGGGTGCTCATGGCCTCGCCCGAGCACTTCGAGGTCGCCTACGTCATCAACCCGCACATGGAGGGCGCCGTAGGCACGGTCAACCGCTCGGAGGCGCGCCGCCAGTGGGACGCCCTCCGCGAGGCTTACGAAACGCTCGGCGTGCAGCCCTCGGTCATCGAGGGCGCCGAGGGGCTGCCGGACCTTGTGTTCTGCGCCAACCAGACGCTCCCGTACTACCGCGACGGCCGGAAAGGCGTCCTGCTCAGCCGGATGCATGCCCCCGAGCGCCGCCCCGAGGTGGAGCATGCGGCGCGCTACTTCCAGCGCCTCGGCTACGAAACGCAGCCGCCGCCCGGCCCCGAAGGCGCCGCCTTCGAGGGCATGGGCGACGCCCTCTGGCATCCGGGGCGCTATCTGCTCTGGGGCGGCTACGGCTTCCGGACCGAGCGCAGCGTCTACGAGCACATCGCCGCCGCGCTCGGGGTGCGCGTGCTGCTCCTGCGGCTCGGCGACCCCGACTTCTACCACCTCGACACGTGCTTCTCGGCGCTCAGCCCCGAGGCCGTGCTGATCTACCCCGGCGCCTTCACCGCCGAGGGCCTGGCCCTGATCCGGCGCCTGTTCCCCGTCGTCGTGGAGGCCCCCGAGGACGAGGCGCGCCGCCTCTTTGCCTGCAACGCCCACTGCCCCGACGAGCGCCACGTCCTTATTCAGGCAGGCTGCGCCGAGACGTGCGCGCGCCTGCGCGCAGCCGGCTTCATGCCGCAGGAGCTGCAAACGTCCGAGTTCCTGAAGTCGGGCGGCAGCGTCTTTTGCATGAAGCTGATGTTCTGGTAGCTACCGCGCCGGCGTCAGGCGGGCGATGAAGCCGCCGCCTCCGGCGGCCAGGCGCGCCTTGAGCGTGCTCTGGCGCGTCACCGTGAGCGCCGCCTTCTCCAGATGCTCGGGGTACTCGGCGGCGTCGTGGGCGTCCTGCCAGATTTCGGCGGTGTACGGGCCGCTGCCGAGGAACGATAGGTCCAGATCAAGCGTGCGCGCCTCCTCATCGCCCATGGCGGCCACGTACCACGCGCCGCCGGAGCGCCGCGCCACGGCCGCATAATCGCCGGGGAAGCCGCCGAGCACGACGGTGTCGTCCCACGTCGCAGGGACGACCTTCAGGAAGTCCACGCCCCCGGGGCTGATGCGGTAGTTGTAGGGGCTGTCGGCCAGCACCTGAAGCGCGCTTTCGTAGACGACGAGCATGGCAAGCTGATGCACGCGCGTGCCCATGACGAAGGGGCCGGGCTCGGCGCCGCCCACTGCCCGGAACGTGGCGGGCGTCTTGTGCCGGAAGCCGCCGGGCGTGAAGTCCATCTCGCCGAGCGCCCCGCGCGTGAACGGCAGCGTCACGGTATGCTCGGGGGTGATGCGGTCGCTCCACTTGTTGTACTCGTTGCCCAGCACCCCCTCGCGGGTGATGAGGTTGGGGTAGGTGCGGCTGACGCCCGTAGGCTTGTACGCCCCGTGGAAGTCCACGGCGAGGTGGTGCTGCGCCGCCAGGCGCGCCACGCGGTGATAGAAGCGCACCATCTCCTGATCGTCGCGGTCCATGAAGTCGATCTTGACGCCCGCGATGCCCCACTTCTCGTAAAGCGGGAAGGCCTTCTCCATCTGGTCCCGAACGCTTTCCCAGCGCAGCCACACGAGGATCTTGACGTTCTTGCTGCGCGCGTACCGCACCAGCTCGGGCAGGTCCAGCCCGGCGATCACGTTGGTGATGTCCGTGCCGGGCGGCGGGGCCTGGGCGGCCCAGTCGTAGGGCGTGCCGTACCACTCCCAATCGACGAGCTGGTATTCCCAGCCCATTTCGGCGGCCAGATCCACGTAGTACTTCATGGTGGCCGTGTTCATGCCGATCTTGAAATCGACCTCGGGGGCATAGTCGCCGCTCCACCAGCGGTCCCACGACGAGAGGCCGGGCTGCACCCAGCCAAAGTCGCCTTGGGGCGCATCGTTGAGGTTCTGCACCAGGTCGGAGGCGAGCATCGCGCCGGCCTGCGTCCCCAGGCCGATGACCCGCCACGGCGAGCGGCGCTCCGAGGCTACGCGTACGGCCACGTCCGGCTCGTCGGGGCGCGGCGAGAGCGCCGTCAGGAGGGCGCTGCGGCGGCCGAGAGCCGGGCGAAAGTACATGCCCGCCCAGTCGGTCAGGTCGGCCTCGGTGAGCGTGGCCCACAGGTTCGGGCGCACCTGCACGAGCAGCGGGCAGCCGTAGAGGCTCGCCGGGGTCATCTCGTGCATACCGATCCGCTTGAACTGGTCCTCCTGCGACGACGTGAAGATGCCATAGTGGGCCGCCCACATCTGCGGGTTGCCGGGGAAGGCGAAGCCGGTTTGCTCCTCGGCCAGCAGCACGTCGCCCCAGGCCGGGCCGAAGGCGTAGCGGAAAGCCACGCCGTCGTCGTAGGCGCGGAACGTGAGCTGCACCGTGCGCCCGGGCGCCTGCTGCTCGGTCACGTCGAGCGTGACTTCGTTGTAGTGGTCGCGGACGGTTTTCCGGCGGCCCCAGTAGCGCTGCCACTTGTCGTCGGCGGCGCGGCGGCCGGTTTCGCGCACGGCCACGCCCTCGGCAAACGGCGCGGCGCCCTTGAAGGCCAGGGCGAACGGCGAGTCCAGCAGGGCGGCCTCCCCCCGGTAGCGCACGGCGTAGTAAAGCCGCCGCCCGGCGGGCTCCAGCTTCTCGGCCACACCCACCGTGAGTTCCACGGCGCCCGAGGGCGAGCGCAGCACGACCGCATCAGCCTCCTGGCGCGCCTCGGCGGCGGCGAAGGGCAAAACAAGGCATACGAGCAGCAAACCGAAGAAGCGCATACGAGACGGGAGAGTAAAACATGAAAAAGGCGCGTGGAAGCATCCGCGCGCCCAATCTATAAAAACGCCTCCCGGCGCGCCACTCCGGCGGCTTCACAAGCGCCGGATCGCAACGTTGCCGATGCCGCAGTTGACGATGACCGCAGGCCCGCCGCCGTTGAGGCGGCCTTCGATGTGCTTGCGCATCCACTGGCCGTGCGTGCGCAGCGGGAAATCGGTTTGGGCCGTCCCTACGTTGGTCACCGCCACGACCGACGCCCTGATGTCGCTCTGGAGGGCCACCGTAATGTTGCCCGCCCCCGTGTTGAGGCGCGAAGGGCGGGTGGGCTGGCCGGTCATCTCGGCGTAGATGTCGCCGGCGCCTACGTTCACCTCGACGAGGCCGCCGACGCGGCGCAGCGTGATATTGCCCGCCCCCGAGTTGGCCTTGATGTCGCCCAGGGCGCGCCCCACCTCGATGTTGCCCGAGCCCGCGCCCAGGTCGGCGTCGCCTCCCACCTGCGCAATCGTCAGCCCGCCGTGGCCCGTGCGCGCAAAGACGTTCCCCTCGACGCTGCCGATGGCGATGTTGCCCTGGCCGGTGTTCACGTCGAGATGCACCGAGCGCGGGACGCGCACCTGGACGCGCACCCCCAGCCCAGCCCCTTCGCGCCAGCGGCCCCACCGGCCGCCGCTCCGCTCGCCGCCGTCGCGGCGGGCGCGCACGTAAATCTCCGAGCCGCGCTGCTCGAAGTCAGCCACGTACGCGTCGAAAAGCTCCTTGGCGTCGGCGCGGGCGTTTACGTCGGCGGTAAGCTGTATCTCGACGAACACCTCCCCCTCGCCGCGCGTTTGCACCTCGATCTCGCCCTGGTCGATTTCGAGGTGCAGGACGGCCCCCGGCGCCGCCTCGAAAATGCGTTTGATGGTGTGCGTGATGTCCCCCTCGGGGTCGGCGCGCACCGCCGCCGGAGCCGCAAAGCCGAGCGCGGCAAGCAGAAGACTGAATACGCGGAGGCGAAGTCGGGGGCGCATGGCGGTTGTAGTTTAGGGCTGCTTCTGCGGCCATACGGGCGCTCGGAGCGCAGGTTGCAGCGGGCATGCGCTTTGGCCGCCGCCGCCGCTATCTTCAACGCATCTTCTTCTTTCGCGGAGGTTTTGCCATGTCCGACCATCCCCCCGTCGTAGCGCGCTTTCTGCGCTACGTCCGCATCGACACCACCTCCGATCCGTCCTCGACGGCGGCGCCCTCGACGGAGCGGCAGAAAGACCTCGGGCGCCTGCTGGAGGCGGAGCTGCGCGCGCTCGGGCTGGAGGGCGTCGAGATGGACGCGCACGGCTACGTCTTTGCGACGCTGCCGCGCATCGGCGCCTCCCGGACCACCGTAGCGCTCCTGGCCCACCTCGACACCTCGCCGGATGCCCCCGGCGCAAACGTGCAGCCCATCGTGCATCCGCCGTACGAGGGCGGCGCGGTGACGTTCCCCGCCGACCCGAGCCTTGCGCTCGACCCGAAGCGCCAGCCCGCCCTGCTGCGCCACCTCGGCCACAACCTCATCACCAGCGACGGCTCGACGCTGCTCGGCAGCGACGACAAGGCGGGCGTGGCCGTGCTCATGCAGCTTGCCGAGGACCTGGTCCATGCCACGGACCCGCGCCCGGAACTGCGCTTTTGCTTCACCATTGACGAAGAAATCGGGCGCGGCGTGGATCACCTTCGCCTCGACCGCCTGGGGGCGCACGTCGCCTACACATTCGACGGCAGCGACGTGGACGCCCTCGACGTGGAGACGTTCAACGCCGCCGAAGCCGTGTTTTCCGTGGCCGGCGTAGGCGTGCACCCCGGCTATGCGCGCGGCGTGATGGTCAACGCGCTCCGGATTGCGGCCGCGTTCATCGCCGGGCTGCCCGAGGCCGAGGCGCCCGAGACGACCGACGGCCGCCTCGGCTACTACCACCCCCACGGCATGACCGCCGCCGACGTGACCACGGCCGAGGTGCGCGTGCTGCTGCGCGACTTCGACGCCGAGGGGCTGGAGCGCCGCAAGGCGTACCTGGAGGCGCTGGCCGAGGCGCTCCGTCGCCGCCACCCGGCCGCCCGGATCACGCTCAGCATCCGCGACCAGTACAAGAACATGCGCACCTACATCGAAGGCGTAGACGCGCGGGCCATTGCCTTTGCGCACGCCGCCGCAGCCGGGCTCGGCATGACGCTGCGCGAGGAGGCCGTGCGCGGCGGCACCGACGGGGCCCGCCTCTCGGAGCTGGGCGTGCCCACGCCCAACATCTTCAACGGCGGGTTCGACTACCACAGCCGCTTCGAGTGGAACACGGTGCAAAACCTGGAACGTACGCTCCGCTACGCGCATGCGCTCGTGCGGCGCTGGGGCGAGCACGGCTGAGCCGCCCCCACGCCCGGCCGCCGCAAAAACGACGCGGCCCCCGTCGCCGAAGCTGCGGGGGCCGCGTGGGCTTTCGCCGGAGGGGCGCCTTACACCTCCACTTCCTGGGAGCCGTCGCCGCCCTCCAGCGAAGGAATGCTGACGCCCAGGGCCGACTGAAGCTCGGCAAACTCCTTCTTCGAGCCCACCACGAGGTCGTCGTAGCGGCGCTGGCCGGTGCCCGCCGGAATCAGGTGCCCCACGATCACGTTCTCCTTGAGCCCGTAGAGCGGGTCCTGCTTGGCGTTGATGGCCGCGTCCGTCAGCACCTTCGTCGTCTCCTGGAACGAGGCCGCCGACACGAACGAATCCGTCGAGAGGGCCGCCGACGTGATGCCGAGCAGAATCGGCTCGGCGACGGCGAGCTGCACGTCCCGGACCTGCGCGCCGGCAAGGTCGCGGCGCTTCATCTCCGAGTTCAGGTCGCGCAGGCGGCGGCGGTCCACGAGGGCGCCGGCCCGCAGGCCCGTATCGCCCGGCTCGGTCACGATAAACTTGCCGTGCAGCTCATCGTTGAGCTCTTCGAGCATGACCCGGTCGATCAGGTCCTGCTCCAGCAGCAGAGTGTCGCCCGGATCGGTGACGCGCACCTTCTGCATCATCTGGCGGACGATGGTCTCGATGTGCTTGTCGTTGATGGTCACGCCCTGGAGGCGGTACACTTCCTGCACTTCGTTGACCAGGTATTCCTGCACCGCGTTCGGCCCCTTGATGCTCAGGATGTCCTGCGGCGAGATCTGGCCGTCCGAGAGCGCGTCGCCCGCGCGCACGAAGTCGTTCTCGTGTACGAGCAGGTACTTCGAGAGCGGCACGAGGTACGACTTCGACACCGAGCCGTCGCGGCTCGTGACGATGACCTCCTGCGCGCCGCGCTTGCGCCCGCCGAACTTCACCTCGCCGTCGATCTCGGAGACCACGGCCGGGTCGGTCGGGGTGCGCGCCTCGAACAGCTCGGTCACGCGCGGCAAGCCGCCCGTGATGTCGCGCGTCTTGGCGGACTGGCGCGGGATCTTGGCCAGGATGCGACCGGCCTGCACCATCTCGCCTTCGCCCACTTGCAGGCGCGCCCGCATCGGCAGCGAATACTCGCGCGTGCTGCCCTTCGAGCCGGCAGGCCCTTCCACGAGAATCGCCGGCGTCAGGTTGCGCTCGCGGCTCTCGACGATGACCTTCTCCTTGTAGCCCGTCTGCTCGTCGGATTCCTCGCGGTACGTCAAGCTTTCGATGATGTCCTGGAAGCGGACTTTGCCCGGCACCTCCGACAGGATGACGCTGTTGTACGGATCCCACGAGGCGAGCACCTGGCCCTTCTCGACGCGGTCGCCGTCGGCCGCCATCACGTCGGCGCCGTAGGGGATGACGTAGGCCTGAAGCTGGCGCCCGCGCTCCTCGGCGTCGAGGATGCGGATTTCGCCCTGGCGCGAGAGCACGACTTCGCGCTCCTCGCCTTCTTCGCCCTCGACGGTCACGGTGCGCAGGTTCTCGTACTGCACGATGCCGGCGAACTTCGTCTGGACGGTGCTTTCGGCCGAAATGCGGCTGGCCGCGCCGCCGATGTGGAACGTGCGGAGCGTAAGCTGCGTGCCCGGCTCGCCGATGGACTGCGCCGCCACCACGCCGACGGCCTCGCCGACCTCGACGATGCGGCCGGTAGCCAGGTTGCGGCCGTAGCAGTTGGCGCAGGCGCCGCGCTTGGCCTCGCAGGTGAGCACCGAGCGGATTTCGACCTCCTCCAGCGAGGTCTCCGAGATGCGGCGCGCGCGCTCCTCGTCGATCAGCTCGTTGGCCCCGACGATGAGTTCGCCGCTGAGCGGGTCCGTCACGTCGTGCACCGAGACGCGGCCGAGGATGCGGTCGGCCAGGGCCTCCACGATGTCCTCGTTGTCCTTGAGCGCCGAGATGCGCAGGCCGCGCAGCGTGCCGCAGTCGCTGACGGTGATCGTCACGTCCTGGGCCACGTCCACGAGGCGGCGCGTCAGGTAGCCGGCGTCGGCCGTCTTGAGCGCCGTGTCGGCGAGGCCCTTGCGGGCGCCGTGCGTCGAGATAAAGTACTCGAGCACCGAGAGCCCTTCCTTGAAGTTGGAGATGATCGGGCTTTCGATGATCTCGCCGGCGCTGCCGACGAGGCTTTTCTGCGGCTTCGCCATCAGGCCGCGCATGCCGCCGAGCTGCCGGATCTGCTCTTTGGAGCCGCGCGCGCCCGAGTCGGCCATCATGTAAATGGCGTTGAAGCCCTCGCGGTCGTTCTTGAGCGTGTCGAAAAGCACCTCGGAGACGCGGTTGTTCGTGCGCGTCCAGATGTCGATGACCTGGTTGTAGCGCTCGTTCTCCGTAATGAAGCCCATCGAGTAGTTGGCCCGGGCCTTATCGACCTCCTTGTTGGCGTCCTCGATCAGGCGGAGCTTGGCGTCCGGGATGACGATGTCCGAGAGCGAGAACGTCAGGCCGCCCGTCGTGGCGCGCTCGAAGCCGAGGTTCTTGATGTCGTCAAGGAAGCGGGCCGTCTTGGCAAAGCCCGTCGCCTTGAAGACGCGCATGATAATGTTGCGCAGGTTCTTCTTGGTGAGCACCTCGTTGATGTAGCCCACCTCGGCCGGCACGATGTCGTTGAAGAGCACGCGCCCCACGGTCGTGTCGAGGCGCTTGCCGTCGATGCGCACCGTGATCTTGGCGTGCAGCTCCACGACCTTCTGATCGTAGGCCTGGCGCACCTCGTCCATGTCGGTGAAGCGCATGCCTTCGCCGCGGGCGTTCGAGCGCGCCTTGGTCATATAGTAGAGCCCGAGCACCATGTCCTGGCTCGGCACGGTCACCGGGCCGCCGTGCGCCGGGCTGAGGATGTTGTGGCTCGAAAGCATGAGGATCATGGCTTCGAGGCACGAATCGTGGCTCAGCGGCACGTGCACGGCCATCTGGTCGCCGTCGAAGTCGGCGTTGAAGGC
>CBDTTW010000060.1:0-15826 GCA_965363675.1 uncultured Rhodothermaceae bacterium | reverse complement strand
CCTGGACCGGCTGCGTCCCGAGCAAGGCGCTGCTGCACGCCACGCGCGTCGTCCACGAGGCGCGCACCGCCGAGCGCATCGGGCTGGCCGGCGCCGAGTTGCCCTTCGACTTCGGCAGGCTCATGGAGCACATCCGGAGCCTCCGCCGCCGCATCTACGACGAGGCCGACGCCCCGCCGGTGTTCGAGGCCATGGGCGCGGCCGTCGTCCGGGGGGCCGCCGTTTTTACTGGCGCCGACGCCGTCGCCATCGAACGCGAGGACGGCCCGACCCTGCGCCTGACGGCGCGCAGCTTCCTCATCGCCGCCGGCGCGCGCCCTGCCGCGCCGCAGGTTCCCGGCATCGAAACGACGCCTTACCTCACGAGCGACACCCTTTTTGAACTAACGGCGCTGCCGGCGCGCCTTGCCATCCTCGGCGGCGGCGCTATCGGGATGGAAATGGGGCAGGCGTTCCAGCGCCTCGGCAGCCGCGTCGTCCTGATCGACCGGGGCGAACGCCTGCTCCGCCGCGAGGACGCCGGGCACGCCGCCGTGCTCTCGGCGCGCCTCGCCGGCGAAGGCATCGACATCCGCTCCGGCGCCGCCGTGCAGTTTATCGGGCGGCAGGGCGAGGCCCTTCGGCTGGAGACGACCACCGGCCCCGTCGAGGCCGACGCCCTGCTCGCGGCGGTGGGCCGTACGCCCAACGTCGAAGGGCTGGGCCTGGCGGCGGCGGGGGTGGAACATTCCGGCGAGGGCATCCCCGTGGACGGCTCGGGGAGGACCAACGTCCCCGGCATCTACGCCGTCGGCGACGTGACGGGCGCGCACTTTCAGACGCACATGAGCGAGCACACGGCCAAAATCGCCGTGATGCGCGCTTTGCTGAAGCTGCCGCTCCGCACCGAACGCAAGGTCACCCCCCGCGTCATATACACCGACCCCGAACTGGCGGCTTTCGGCCCCTCGGAGGAGGCGCTGCAAAAAGAGGGCGCCGCCTACCAGGTGTACCGTTTTCCCTACGACCGCCTTGACCGGGCCATCACTGAGGGCAAGGAAACGGGCGGCGTCAAGATCCTGGCGCGCTCGGGGCGCATCCTCGGGGCCTCGGTGCTCGGCGAGCGGGCCGGCGAGCTGATCTGCGAGCTGGCCCTGGCCGC
Source organism: uncultured Rhodothermaceae bacterium (assembly GCA_965363675.1). Lineage (GTDB taxonomy): Bacteria > Bacteroidota > Rhodothermia > Rhodothermales > DASSAV01 > CBDTTW01. Next base: position 14,685 of record CBDTTW010000060.1, on the reverse strand, counting down.
CTCGCACGGCGTTTCGCTGCGCCGCATCGCCGACACGATCCACCCCTACCCCACCTACGGCCTCGGCGTGCGCCGGGCGGCGGACCAGTGGTACGCGCGCAAGCAAACCGTGCGGGCCGTGCGGTGGCTGCAACGCATCTTCCGGCTGCACGGCCGGGCGCAGGGCAACGACGGCCGGATCGTCTGAGCCGCCTGCCTGGAGGAAACGTTACGTTTAGGGGAGGCCCTCCCCCGAAACCCGGGGCGGCGGCGTCCTGTCTCAGCTACAGCATCGCTATCCATCACAAAACGAACTCTCCTAATGAGCGACCAGAACCCGGCCCCCCGCAGCGCTCCCACCGACCGCCACGAGGCCATCAAGAAGCTAAACGAACTCATCAAGGATATCCGCATCGCCATGCTCACCACGGTGGACGTGGACGGCGACTTGCGCAGCCGCCCCATGGCGACGCAGCACGCCGACTTCGACGGCGATCTGTGGTTTTTCACGGGCCGCGACTCGGCCAAGGTTCACGAAGTCGAGCAGGACGCCGCCGTCAACATCGCCTATGCCGAGCCGAGCGATCAGCGCTACGTCTCGGTGTCGGGCAAGGGGCGCCTCGTCAACGACCGGCAGAAAATCGATGAGCTGTGGCAGCCGGCCCTCAAGGCGTTTTTTCCGGAGGGCAAGGACGATCCCAACCTGACCCTGCTGCGCGTGCGGGTGCGCAAGGCCGAGTACTGGGACGCGCCCTCGGGCAAGCTGGTGCAGCTTTTCGGCTTCGTCAAGGCCCTCGCCGCCGGCGAGCGCTACGAGGGCGAGGGCTCTGAAAACGAGAAGATCCGTCTGCGGTAACCCGCCGCCCGGGCCTCTTTTTCTGCGCCCTCGCGGCGGCGCCCGAAGCCCCGATGCGCGCGGGCTTCGGGCGCCGTAGCTTTCAGGAACCGCCGCCCCGCTTATGCCAAGCTTCGCCTTCCGCCCGCCGCTCCGCGCCGCCGCGCTCTGGGTCGCCGCCATGCTCGCATGGGGCGCCGCCGGGGCGCATGCGCAGACCGGCGGCATCGGCACGTACTGCAACCCGCTCGACATCAACTACCAGTACAACTTCGAGCAGATCAACGAGAAGATCAGCTACCGCTCGGCGGCGGACCCGGTCATCATCAACCACAAGGGCGCGTACTACCTGTTCGCCACGATCTCGGGCGGGTGGTGGCGCTCGCCGGATTTGCTGCACTGGGATTTCGTGACGCCGAACCGCTGGCCCATGGAGGACATGTGCGCCCCCGCCGCCCGGTCCGTCCGCGATACGCTCTACCTGTTCCAGTCCACGTTCGAGCAGCGGCCCATCTTTTACACAACCGAGCCTCAGACCGGACGCCTGGAGTTCTACAACCGCCTGCTGCCGCCTTTGCCGGGCGCCCTCGGACCGTGGGACCCCGACATCTTCCACGACCCGGACACCGACCGCTGGTACCTGTACTGGGGCTCCTCGAACGTGTACCCGCTCTACGGCATCGAACTCGACAAACGCAACCGGCTTGCCTACAAAGGCGTCGCCCGGCCGCTGTTCCACCTGCACCCCGACCGCCACGGCTGGGAGCGGTTCGGCCCGGACCACCGGGGCGCCATCGACCCGTTCATGGAAGGCGCGTGGATGACCAAGCACAACGGGGCCTACTACCTGCAATACGGCGCGCCCGGCACCGAGTACAACGTGTACGCCAACGGCGTCTACGTCGCCGACGACCCGCTCGGGCCGTTCACCTACGCGCCGTACAACCCGGTCTCCTACAAACCCGGCGGCTTCATGGTCGGCGCAGGGCACGGCAACACGTTTCAGGACCACTGGGGCAACTACTGGAACACCGGCACGCCCTGGGTGGCGGTAAACTGGAACTTCGAGCGACGCATCGCCATGTTCCCCGCCGGCTTCGACGCCGACGGGCAGATGTACGCCGAGACGCGCTTTGGGGACTTTCCGCACCACCTCCCGACCGGGCCGCGCGCCGGGCGAGGGGCGACCTTCACCGGCTGGATGCTGCTCAGCTACCGCAAGCCTGCCTTCGCTTCGTCCGTCCGCGACACGTTCGACGTGGGCCGCCTGACCGACGAGAACCCGCGCACCTTCTGGGTGGCCGGCCGCAACGCTCCCGGCGAGTGGGCTACGGTGGACCTCGAAGCCGAGCATACCGTGCGCGCGGTGCAGGTCAACTTCACCGACTACCAGTCCGACCTCTTCGCCAGCGACTCGACGGTGTACACGCAGTTCCGGCTGCTGCACTCGCGCGACGGCAAGACGTGGGAGCCGCTGGCCGACCTGACGGGCGAAAAGCGCGACCGCCCCAACGCCTACATCGAGCTGCCCGCGCCGGTGCGCGCCCGCTACGTGCGCTACGAGCACCGGTATGTGCGCGCGCCGAACCTCGCCGTGAGCGACCTGCGGGTGTTCGGGCGCGCCGACGGCCCTGCGCCCCCGACGCCCGCCGGTTTCCAGGCCCGGCGCGACGCCGACCCGCGCAACGCCTTCCTCCGCTGGGAGGCCGTCCCCGGGGCGGTCGGCTACAACGTGCTGTGGGGCATCGCGCCGGACAAGCTGTACCAGACCTACCAGGTATGGGCCGACCGCCCGCCCACGCTGGAGCTGCGCGCGCTCACCGTAGGCCAGGGCTACTACGTCGCCATCGAGGCGTTCAACGGCAGCGGCGTCTCGCCCGCTTCGGCGCCGCTGCCGCTGCCGTAACCTGTCCGGCCCCTTGACTTCGGCCGCCGCAGCCCGTAGCATCCCCGCCGTACATCGGCAATGCGGAGGCGCGCAATGGACGGCGGCGAAATCAGGCAGAACAAGATCACCAAGGAATGGGTCATTTTCGCGCCGGCGCGCGGCAGGCGGCCCCGCGACTTCGCGCGGGAGGCGGCCCCGGCCGCGCCGAGGCCGCCGCACCTGCCCAACTGCCCGTTCTGCCCCGGCAACGAAGCCATGCTCCCGGCGATCCTCTCGGAGCGCCCCGAGGGCGGCGCCTGGAAAACGCGCGTCGCGCCGAACCGCTACCCGGTGCTCACGCCCGAGGGCGGCATCGACCGGCGGCGCGAGGGCATCTATATCGCCATGGAGGGCTACGGCCAGCACGAGGTCATCATCGACACGCCGCGCCACGACCTCGACGTGGCCACCATGGACCCCGACAACGTCCGCGCGCTCATCGAGACGTACCACGAGCGCTACCTGAAGCTGTACCAGGACGACCGCAACCAGCTCATCCTCATCTTTCGCAACCACGGCCCCAAGGCGGGGGCGTCGCTGGAGCATCCGCACTCGCAGATCGTCACGGCGGGCGTCATGCCGCGCTGGATTCGCTGGCGCAACCTGGAGGCGCAGCGCCACCACGACGAGTGGGGCTGCTGCGTCTACTGCGACATCATCGCCTACGAGCGGGCCGAGGGCGTGCGCGTGCTCTCCGAGACCGAGCACTTCCTGTGCTTCATCCCCTACGCCGCCGAAGTGCCCTTCGAGACGTGGATCATCCCCCGGCGGCACCACCCCAGCTTCGGCGCCGTGACCTTCGACGAGAAGCTGGACCTGGCCTACATGCTCCAGCAAACCCTCGGCATGATCCGCCGCCGCCTGAACAACCCGGACTTCAACTACGTCATCTACTCCTCGACGCGCTACGGCAACGCCCCGCAGTTGCACTGGTACCTGCGCATCCGGCCGCGCCTGGTCACGCGCGCGGGCTTCGAGATCGGCACGGGCATGCGCATCAACCCGTCGCTGCCCGAGGCCGACGCCGCATTCCTGCGCGCCGAGGGCTGAGCGGCGCACAAAAAAAGGGAGCCCGGAGGGCTCCCTGCATATGCCGCCTGCCGGGGCGCGGTCATGCTTGCGTCGCCACGGGCGGCGCCACGGACTTGCCCCAGAAGTGCACCACGGACTCGATCAGCGACACCAGTTCGGCGTACTTGACCGGCTTGGTGCAGTAGGCATTCGCCCCGACCTCGTAGCTTTCCTGAATGTCGGTGGGCGAGCTGGAGGTCGTCAGGATGACCACGGGGATCAGGCGCAGTTCCGGGTCGGCCTTGATCTCGCGCAGGGCCTCGCGGCCGCTTTTGAGCGGCATGTTGAGGTCGAGCAGAATGAGCGACGGGCGCTGCACCGGCGCAGACTCGGCGTAGGGACCGGCGCCGTGCAGGTAGTCCATCAGTTCGACGCCGTCGCAGACGGCATCGACCTGGTCGGCCCCGCCGGTCTGCTGAAGGGCGCGCATGATGAGCATCCGGTCGTCGGCGTCGTCTTCAGCAAGCAGGATATTGGTAGCGGGTCGTCTAATTTCCATTTTTACCGTTCAAGCGTTGTCGGAGCCTGGGGAAAGCGCCTTGTCTTCCGTAGCGCGCTGCGCGTCCTGACCTTCAGGCCCAACGCAGTAATCTACAGCAGGCGGCGTTTGTTTCCGGATAATTGCAAAGGCTGCACCAACACCGCCGGCGGGCGCAACGAATCCAAATATTTATTTATTATGATCTTGAATAGAGAATATCACATTGTTTACACGTATATGCATCCTGCCGGGCCTCTTGCTAAAATCTAAAGGCAGCGCCGGCGCGCCCGGAGAACGTCCTGCCCTCAGGACTGAAGGCGCCCGGAAGTGCACAGGGAATTGGACGCCCGCGCCTATAGGGCCAGCGCCTCCGGCTGAAGGCTTTCCGCGCCGGCGCGGCGCGTTTCGAGCAGCAGGCGGGCGGCCTCGTGGAACGTCGTGAAGGCGGCTTCGAGGCGCTGGAGCGGCTGCGTCATCTCGGGAAGCCCGCCGCGCCCGGCCATCTGCTCGATGCTTTCGCCGAGTTGCAGCATCTCGTCGGCGCCGACGTAGTAGCTGCTCGACCGGAGCGCATGGGCGGCCTGGCGCACGGCTTCCAGGTCGGCCGCTTCCAGCCCTCGCCGGATCGCCGAGACGAGGCCCGCTGCGTTTTCGAGGTACTCGGCCAGGATGCTGCGCGCGAACACCGCGTCGCCGTCGGCGCCGAGGGTTTGCTGCAAGCGCTGGAGGATGTGCACGCCGACGGCGCCGCCGGAAGCGGCCGGGGCGGCAGCCTCGGCGCGCGCGGGGGCTTGCTTGAGCAGGGCGGCCAGGTGTTCGAGCTTGATCGGCTTGGCGAGGTAGTTGTTCATGCCCGCCTCCAGGCAGCGCTCCTGGTCCTCGCTCATGGCGGCGGCCGTCATGGCGGCGATGTAGGGGGCCCCGAAACGCTCCGGGCTTTGGCGAATGCGGCGCGTGGCCTCCAGGCCGTCCATCTCCGGCATGTGCAGGTCCATGAGCACCAGATCGTACGAGAGGCGGCGGAGGGCTTCGAGCCCTTCGAGGCCGTTGGCGGCCACATCGGCCTGGCAGCCGAGCTGGGCCAGCATTCGGAGGGCCACCTTCTGGTTGATCAGGTTGTCCTCGACGAGCAGAATGCGCAGCGGCGCGCCCGAGGCGGCCTCGGCCGGCGCCGCTGGGGCGGGCGCGGGCGCCGCTTCGGGGGCGGCCGCCCCGAGCGCCTTGCCGAGCGACTGGAACAGCAGCGACGGCTTGACGGGCTTGGTCAGCACCGACACGATGCCTTTTTCGCGGGCCGAGCGGTAGAGCTCGCCCGTCTGGTAGATCGAGCTGAGCAGCACCATGATCGGCGGGCGGGCGCCGGTGCGGTCGGCGTGGGCGCGCGCCGCCTCGGCCACCGAGATGCCGTTCATGCCCGGCATCTGCACGTCGAGCAGCACGATGTCGAAGGGGCCTTCTGCTTCGAGCATGCGGCAGGCCGCCGGGCCGTCGGCGGCGTCGGCGGGCGCCATGCCCCAGCGCAGCGTTTGCTCGTGCAGGATGCGCCGGTTGGTGGCGTTGTCGTCCACGATCAGCACGCGCTTGCCGGTCAGGTCGGCCGACGGCCGCTCGGGCTGCGGCTGCGCCGTGGCGCGCGTGCGGATCGTGAACCAAAACCGCGAGCCGACGCCCTCGGCGCTTTCGACGCCGATGGAGCCCCCCATCATCCGGCAGAGATGCTTCGAGATCGCCAGCCCCAAGCCCGTGCCTCCGTAACGCCGCGTCGTAGACGCATCGACCTGGCTGAAGCTCTGGAACAGCCGCGAGAGGCGGTCGTCCGGGATGCCGATGCCGGTATCCGTGACGGAAAACTCGATTTCGAGGTCGTCCGAGCCGTCCGTGATCGGGTGCGCCTCGGCCGTCACGACGACCTCGCCGTGCTCGGTAAACTTGACGGCGTTGGCGAGCAGGTTGACGAGCACTTGCCGCACGCGCGTGATGTCGCCCGTCACGGCGGCCGGGGCCGACGGGCGCACCTCGTAGGCCAGCTCCAGCCGCTTTTGCGCGGCGGGCGCGGCCACCAGATCCAGCGCCTCCTCGATGCACTGCTCGATCGGGAACGGGTGGTCTTCGAGGTCGAGGCGGCCGGCCTCGATCTTGGAGAAGTCCAGGATATCGTTGATGATGGTCAGCAGTGCGTCGCCGGAGACGCGGATCGTCTCGACGTAATCCTGCTGCTCGTCGGTCAGCGGCGTTTCGAGCAAGAGACTCGTCATGCCGATGACGCCGTTCATGGGCGTGCGGATCTCATGGCTCATGTTCGCCAGGAACTCGCTTTTGGCGCGCGTGGCCTCCTCGGCCTCGGCCTTGGCGATTTCCAGTTGCAGCACCATTTGCGTGAGCGCCCCCGCCTGGTCCTCCAACGAGTCGCGGGCGGCCACCAAATCCTCGGCGTAGCGCTCCAGGGCTTCGCGGGCCTGCACGCGCTCGGTCACGTCGTTGAAGGTGACGAGGATGCCCGAGCGGCGGCCCGAATTGCCCGAGAGGCGGCGCGCCGAAGCCTCCAGGTGCCGCGTCGCGCCGTTTTGGTGCAGGTAGCGGAACGTGCTGTGGAAGTAGGCGCGCTCGCCCGTGCCTACGCCTACGGCAAGCTCCAAAAGCCTTCGCCGGTCGTCCGGGTGGACGAACTCCAGGAAGCTGCGGCCCAGGCTGTCCTCCACGCGGTAGCCTGTTACGTCCTCCCAAGCCGGGTTGAGCAGCGTCCACCGGCCGCGCGCGTCGGTCTGGCAGATCACGTCGCGGACGCTTTCGAAGACGAGCTGGTAGCGGGCCTGGCTCTCGGCGAGGGTTTTCTTGGCGCGGTCGCGGACGACGGCGGCCCCGATGCTGCCGGCCGCCGTGACGAGGATAGAGCGCTCGGCCGGCAGCCAGGCGCGGGCGGCGTCCTCGTCGCTCAGGGCGAGCACGCCCCAAAGCCGCCCCTCGATCATGATGGGCACGCACAGGTGCGCGCCTTGCCCGTTGCGCGCCGCCACGACTTCGCCCTGCCCCAGGCGCATCCAGGCGGGAGCTTCGAGCGCAGCGGGCGCGTGCTCGGAGAGCGCCGAGGCGGGCAGACCGTCGCGGCGCCAGTCGTAGAGGAGCGGCGCATGCTTCTTGCTCCCCCCCTCCTCGACGGCGGCGCCGCAGCGTTCGTAGAGCGCAATGCGGCCCACGCGCATGGTAAGGCCCAGCACGTGCAACGCATGGTCCAGCGCCGTGTCGATGGCCTCGATGAACAGCAGCCCGCGCGCCACCTCGGCGGCGCCCTCCAGGAGCTGGTCGCGGCGTTTGATGTACTCCTCCCACTCGCGCCGGTGCGATATATCCTGAATCTGGAGGATGAGGCTGCCCGAGCCGCCCATGCCCGGCTGCGAGACGGCCATATCGACCTGGGCCTCGACGACCTTGCCGCTGCGTTCTAAAAGGCCGATCTCGATGGTGCGCTGGTCGGCTAGGCCCCCCGAGATGATCGTGACGGCCTGGTTGATCTGATCGTGGCAAATGCCCTGCACCAGCTCGGTCACGGGCAGGCCTTCCAGTTCGGCGGGCTCGTAGCCGAGCAGGCGGCCGAGCACGGCATTGGCGCGCACGACGCGGCGGTCGGCCCCGAGCAGCACGAGGCCGATCGGGGAGTGCTCCAGGGCGGTGCGGAAGCGCTCTTCGCTTTCGCGGAGCGCGGCTTCGGCGCGGCGGCGGCGGCGCGCGCTTTCCACGAGGCGCCACCCCCCGCCCCCGATGCTCAGCACGAGCCACAGGGCCAGGTAAACCGCCACCTGCCCGAGGTACCACGGCCGCTTGATGGAAAACGCGACCGAGGCAGGCGCGCTCCAGGCGTAGCCGATCTGCTGCGCCTGCACTTCGAGGCGGTAGCTGCCCGAGGGCAGGCGCTCGACGGCGATGCGGCCGTAGGGCTCCGGCGCGCTCCAGGCGTCCCTGAGCCCGGCGATGCGGTAGCGGTAACGCGTCCGGTCTACCGGGTACGAGAGGGCCAGCACCTGAGCGTTCAGGCTGGCGCGGTGCGGGTACCAGTGGCCGGAGGTGAGCGGGTCGCCGCCGAGCGTAGAGGCCGTGAACACGGGCGTGGGCGTCGCCAGGCGCACACTCGACGGGCGCAGTTGGAAGATCGGCCCGGAGACGGCGCCCGCCCATACGCGCCCCATACGGTCCAGCACGAGCGCGCGCGGCGAGACGCCCATCGTTTCCCCGATGCCGTCCTCCGGCGTCAGGTGCGTCACGACGCCCTCTGCGACGTGGTACAGCATCCGCATGGTGCCTACCCAAACGGCGCCGGTGGGGTCCGCAACGAGGGCCTGCACGGGGCTATCCTCGCCGGCGCCTGCCGCGTGCCGGAGCGAATCGCCCGAGAGCCGGTAAAGGCCGTGGCGCGTGCCCAGCCAGAGCACGCCCTGCGCATCGACTTCGACATCGCGGACGCTGAGGGACTCGACCCGGTCGGCCGCGATCGGCAGGCGCACGAAACGGCCGCGGGCCGCGTCGAAGCGGGCCAGGCCGCGCGCGCCGAGCGCGTAGACGCCGCCCGCCGTCGCATCGACGCCCGTGAGGATCTCCGGCACGCCCTGCCGCGCGTCGTAGCGCGCGACGCCGAGCGCCGCATCTACCCGAAACAGCAGCGCGTCGCCGTCGCACGTAACCCAGGCGCCGCCGCGCCCGTCCGGGGCGATGCTCGTAACCGACTTCCCGCCTGAGGGCACGATGCTGCGCACCCGCCCGCCGGCCACACGCACGAGGCGTCCGCCCGCGGCGCCCAGCCATATGGCCTCGGCGTCGGCGGCCAAAGCGGTCGCGCCGCGCCCGGGGCGAAGCAGTGCGCGGAAGCGTGGGTGGGGGCCGGCGGAAGTGTCCTCGGAGACCGTTTCGCCGTCGTAGACGACGATGCGGCCGTTGGGGCGCCGCGCGACGAGCGCCGGGCGCGGCGGGGCCGCCGGATCAATGTGGCTGAACGGCTTTGGAAACGCCAGCATAAACCCGGTCTCGGTGGAGGCCAGCAGCTTGCCCTCGCGGTCCAGCGCGAGGTTGTGAACGCGCACCCCCGGCGCGGACGCCAACGGGGCCAGCGCGTCCATGCCCGGAGGGAGCACCCAGAACCCGTCGGGCGTGGCGGCGAACACCTCCCCCGTGGGGCTCATCCGCAGGGCCGTCACCTCCCGGTCGCTGAGGCGGCGCACGAGCGCGAGCGCCGCGCCGTCCGGCGTCAGGCGCATCTCGAACAGGCCGTCCTCGCGGCCCACGAGGAAGTTTTCGCGGCCGTAGGCGATCACCGCCAGCACGTCGCGGCGGGCCAGGCCTGCCGGAAGCGCCACTGGGTCGAACGCCTCGCGGTGCGCGTCGAAAAGGAAGAAATAGCCGGTGAGGCTGCCTAGGATCAGCTTGCCCGAAGCGTTCTGCGCCGGCAGGTACGAGCGGAAGTAGTCGTGCCGCACCGCTTCCTCGGGCATGGCGAAGCTTTTGGCCCGGGCGCCGTCGATGCGCACCACGCTGGCCGTGTCGCTGATCCAGATGGCGCCGGCGGCGTCCTCAAAAAGAGACTTCGGGTAGAACAGCAGCCCCTCCGTCTGCCGGCTGTAGCCGTACATCAGGTTGCGAAACACCCGCTTGCCTTCCCTGTCGACCACGCCCTCGACGACGCCCCGGTCCGTGGCGACGAGCATGCGGCCTTTGCGCGTGAAGTACACGCTTTTGACGTAGCTGCTGGGCAGCCCGTCCTGGAGGGAATAGGTATGGAACTCCCGGCCGTCGAAGCGCGAGACGCCGGCGTCGTGGCCGATCCACAGGAAGCCCTCCCGGTCCTGCGCCACCGACTTGACGTAGTTGCTCGGCAGGCCCTGCTCGGTCGAGTAGGCGATCACGCGCACTTCCTGCGCCCCGGCGGCGCCCGCTCCTGCGCCGAGGCACACGAGCGCCGCGCAGGCCCGCAGGGCGCTTGCGACGGAAAAGCTCAGCCTATGGCGGCGCGCGACGTTCATCGTTCAGGCGGTCATCGTTCCACGGCAGGAACGCACATCAAGAGGCGCCGCAGCCTGCGGCGGCGCGGCTCACCCACTGCCGTGAGTATCGGCCGCATTGCCGCAAGGTTAAAAGCCCGCTGATTTTTAACCTTGCCGGGCTTACCCTACGAGCGGGCGGAAGGCTTCGAGGGCGGCGGCCATGCTCTGCTGCAACGCCTGCTCGGCCGTGCGCGTGGACGGCGTGCCCGCCTCGACGGCCTGTTCGAGCACCAGGTTAGGGCGCAGGCCCTGCTCGGCCAGGGCGGCGGCGAGGCGGGGGTAATCCAGGTCGCCCTCGCCGAAGACCTCGCTCCAGACGCCGCCCTGCGACTGGCGGATGTGCACCTCCACGATGCGCGGGCCGTAGTGGCGCACGATGTCGAACAGCGCCGTCTGCGAGTTCTCGGCGCCCCGGTAGATCCAGTGGGCATCCAGACACAGCCGCACGTTCTCCGGGTCCGTGCCGAGCATCATGTGGTGGAACTCGCGCGCGGCGGCCCGCATCTCGGGGTCGTGGTTGTGATAGGCGAGCGTCATGCCTTCGGCGCGGAGGGCGCGCCCGAGCCGGTCGAGCGCCTCGGCCTGCACGGCCAGTTGGGCGTCGGTTTTGTTCTCCGGGCCGCCCCACCGGATCGGCGAGGGGTTGCTGACGACGGTGCGGATGCCCAGAGGCCGCGCCGCGCGGGCAATCGCAACGGCGGCCTCGATGGCGGCCTCGGCTTGGGCGGCCTCGTGGAGGGTCGCGCCGACGTACATCGAGTTTGCCGCGATGCCGTGGCGCTGCATGGCCTCGGCCACCGGCTTCACCTGCTCGGCGGCGTCGAACGAGGGCTCGTAGCGCCGCAGCCCCGCCGCCGCCAGCCGCCCGAACGACGCGTCGAGGTCCTGCATCCACGCGAAGCCCTCGCGGTTCGTGTACGAGTACCAGGTGTACTGCTGCACCGCAAACGGCTCGGGGGCTGCGCCCTCGCCGAGGGCGGGCGTCGCGGCTAGGGCAGCCGGGGCGAGGGCGGCGGCGCATGCCGCGCGCTTTATAAAGAGTCGGCGGTCGAGTTTCATCGGCTTTCAGGAAAGGCGTCGTAATTCCATGAGGCTGCCGTGCACAAACGCGGCGGCGGCTGTGCATACTTTACTCTCTGGAAGGGAATACGGCAAGGCCCCTGCGTGAATAAACCGCGCAGGCCCGCCTCAGGCGTCCGGGCGCCCGGCCACACGGTGCATCCACACGATGAAGCCGGCGTAGGCGGCCAGGGCAATCGGTGCGGCGGCCCAATCCAGCCCCTCGGGCATCAGCCGGAGCGTGTCGGTGGACTGGGTGAGCGCAAACGGGACGGCAAGGGCAATGCCCATGAGCGCTTCGCCCGTGATGAGCCCCGAGGCGAAGAGCAGCCCGTTGCGCTCGGCGCCGGCCAAGGCTACGGGCGTCGGGAGGCCGTAGGCGGCGGCGCGCGCGAGCACCCGCCGCGGCGCCAGGTGCGCCACCAGACCCCCGATGAAGATGGGGACCGACAGCTCGAACGGCAGGTAGATGCCCACCGCCACGGCCAGCACCGGCGTGCGGAACGAGGCGTCGCGCCGCTCCAGCGCCTTATCGACCAGGATGATGGCGACCGCAATGACCGCTCCGATGGCGATCATGGTCCAGGGCAGGTTGCGGCTGAAAACGCCTTGGGCGACGGAGGCCATGAGCGCGGCCTGCGGCGCGGCGAGCACCTCGCCGGGGTCCATGCCGGGGCGCGGAAACACGTCGCCGAGGCCGTAGGCCGTGAAGAGCAGCCCCAGCACCGGGGCGATGACGAGCGCGCCCGCCACGACGCCCACCACGAGCATGACTTCCTGCTTGTAGGGCGTCGCCCCGACGACCTGCCCGGCCTTGAGGTCCTGGAGGTTGTCGCCCGCGATGGCGGCGGCGCAAGCGACCACCGCCCCGACGAGGATGGCGGTGGCCGCCGCGACGGCGGCGCGCTCGGCATCCACGGCGAAGTCGATCTGCGAACCCAGCAGCGCCAGCAGGATCAGCGAGATCGCCAGGATGGTGGCAATCGTGACGCCGCTGATGGGGTTGTTGGACGAGCCGACGAGCCCGGCCATATACCCGGCCACCGACGAAAACAGGAAGCCCGCCACCAGCGAGAACGCCACCCCCAGGGCCACCGTAGCCCAGTACAGCCCGCTCGTGATGGCGAGCGCCTCGGCATCGACGACGTAGGTGAACACGAAAAAGATGGGCACGGCCATGGCGAGCGCGCCCCACCCGACGAGGTTGAACGGCAGGTCGCGCTCGGTGCGGGGCACGTGCGCGGCCCCTTCGGCGCGCGAGGCCCGGAGCGCCGCCACCGACGAGCGGATGCCGTCGGCGACGGGGCGCGCCAGCTCGATGAGCGCCCAGATGCCGCCCACGGCCATCGCCCCGACGCCGAGGTAGCGGATCTGCGCCCCCCACACGGCAAAAGCCGCGTCGTAGCCGCGCGCCTCCCCGACGATGCCCGCCAGCGCCGCCGGGTCCGTGAGCGCCATGTACATCGGGATGGCGAACATCCACGAGATCACGCCGCCGGCCAGCACCACGATGCCGATGTTGAGCCCGACGATGTAGCCCACGGCCAGCAGGGCTACGCCCAGTTCGCTGCCGAAGCCGAACACCGAGCGCCCCACCGTGACCGAGGCGCCGGCCGTCGAGGCGGCCCACTTGAAGCCGGTCTGCGTCAGCTTGAAGAAGGCCCCGGCCAGCCCCGCCGCCGCCAGCGTCCAGGCGCCCTTGCCGCCCTCGGCGCCCGCCTTGAGCACTTCGCCGGCGGCCACGCCCTCCGGAAACTTCAGCCGCGACTCGACGACGAGCGCCCGCCGGAGCGGCACCGTAAAGAGCACCCCGAGCGTGCCCCCGGCCAGGGCAATGGCAAGGGTCGGCAGAAACGGGAAACCCTGCCAGTAGTGCAGCAGCACCAGGGCCGGCAGGGTAAAAATGGCGCCCGCCGCAATGGCCTCGCCCGCCGAGGCCGTCGTCTGGACGATGTTGTTTTCGAGGATGTTCGACTCGCGGAACAGCCGCAGCACGGCCATCGAGATGACGGCGGCGGGGATCGAGGCCGAGACGGTCATGCCGACTTTCAGGCCGAGGTAGGCATTGGCGCCGGTGAGCACCGCCGAAAGGATGAAGCCCAGCACGACCGCTTTGACGGTGATCTCCGGCAGGTTGGTCGAGGCGGGGATGTAGGGCTGGGGCGCGGGTGGGCGGGGCGGCTCAGGCATGACGGGGTTTGGCGACGGCGCAAAAAAACGCAAGGTACGCCGCGCGCCGGGCCGGGGCAACGCGCCGGTTTCAGGCCGCCTCGGGCAGCGGCGCCGGGGCGCGGCGGCGGGCGCCTACGGCCACCAGAAGCGCCGCCGCCAGGATGAGCGCGCCCCCGGCGGCGGTGCGCAGCGGCAGCGCCTCGCCCAGCAGCGCCACCCCGAGGGCCACGCCGACCACCGGCTCCAGGTTGATGAGCACGCCCCCATGCGAGGTCGGGATGAAGCGCAGCCCCCAGTTCCACAGGCTGTACGCCCCGATGGTGCAGCACAGACCCAGCCCGACGAGGGCGCCCCACGTCTCGGGGCGCAGCGCGAGCGGCGGCGGCCCGTCGAGCCACAGCACCGGGGCCACCAGCAGCAGCGTGCTCAGCGCCGTCTGCGCCGACGTGACCACGGTCGAGGGGTAGCGCCGGAGCAGGCGCTGCGTCACGAGCACCCACGCCACCGAGCAAAGGATCGAGGCCAGCACCATCGCGTCGCCGAGGGCATCGCCGCCGGCGGCCTGGCGGCCTACCATCACGACGACGCCCAGCGTGGAGAGCGCCACGGCGGCCCAGCCGCTGGGCCCCGGCCGCTCGCCGTGCACGAGCGTCGCGCCGATGGCTTGGAGCGGCGGAAACGCCCCGATGATGAGCGCGGCGTGCGTGGCGCTCGTGCGGGCCAGCCCTTCGAATTGCAGCAGGAACGCCACCGGCGCCATGAGCAGCGCCGAGGCCAGCAGCAGCCCCCAATGCGCGCGCCGGATGCGTCCCCGGCGCAGCAAAAACACCGGCAGGAACACCGCCGACGCGAGGGCGAAGCGCAGCAGCACGACGTGCGTCGAGGGCAGCTCGCGCAGGGCGATCTTGCCGAAATAAAACGAAAAGCCCCAGAGCAGGCAGGCGAGCGTGACGGCGGCGTAGCCCCCGGCGGAACGGTCGGTCATGGCAGGCAGCGGCGCGAAAAGCTCCCGGCGGCAGCGCCGGAGCGTGCGGATGCGCGGCGCAAGATACGCACGCGGCGCCCCGGTCCTTTACGCCTCCCCCGCCGCAGACGCAGGCGTCGCCGTTTCGGGCGCAGCCGCTTCGAGCAGCCG
>CBDTTW010000059.1:0-16561 GCA_965363675.1 uncultured Rhodothermaceae bacterium | reverse complement strand
CCGCCGTGAGGGCCACGTCGGCGGCCCCGAAGCTTTCGGTTTCGGCGCCCGAGGCGTCGGCCCCCTGGAGGGCCCCCCACCCGAGGTATCGCACCCCCACGGCCGCCGCCCCGAGCGGGGTGTTGCGCCCGTAGGCGAAGAAGCCCGCACTCAGGTCGGAGAGGTGGTTCAGGTACGAGACCGAGAGCGCGCGGTGGGTGCGCTCGCTCAGGAGCGCCGGGTTGTAGAACAGCCCGTTCACGTCGTCGGTGGGCAGCGCGGCGTAGGCCCCGCCGAGCGCCGAGGCCCGCGCCGACGGTTCGAGCCGTAGGAACGCGAAGCCGGGCGCCTCCGGGGACTGGGCGCGCGCCGGGAAGGCGGCAACAAGCCAAAGAACGAGCAGCGCAGGGGCGGCCAGGCGGCCGGCGCCCCGAAGTTGAAAAAAAGCCACGATAGCAAGCACCCTGAAGCTGATGAGCACGCGGCGCGTTCGCAGGCGCGCCGCTGACCGTCGCCGGAAGCGCGCCGGGCGGGCTTTCCGACAAAGACACACTAACCCCGGCGGCTATTCCCGGTTGCAGGCAAAAAGCCGCGGCCGCGATGCAGCGCCCGTAATATCGCCCATTGCGGAAAAAGATGCGCTTAGCCGCCGGTGGGAAGAATGGTTTAAGAGGAATTGGGGCAGGGAACGGATTGTAGGGCGATGCGTGACACGTCCGTTAAAACTCCGAGCGCCCGCGTTCTGCCTCTGCGCCCCTCACGGCCGCCCTTCCGATACGTCAGCGACTAGATTTCGTATATGCTAAAATTCTTCCAAAACCTTTTCGGCGACAAACACGAACGCGCGCTGAAGCGGTACTGGCCGGTGGTCGAGCAGATCAACGAGCATTACGCGCGCCTGGCCGACCTCACCGACGACGAACTGCGCGCCAAGACGGCCGGTTTCAAGCAGCAGATCCGCGACGCCGTGGCCGAGATCGAGGCGCGGGTGCGCGAGATCGAGGCGCAACTGCGCGGCGCCTCGGCCGACGAGGACGCCGGGGCGTCGCTCTCGGTCGAGCAGCGGCAAAGCCTCTACGACGAGCTGGACACGCTCGAAGACGACTGGCTCAGCACGGTCGAGGGGGTGCTCTCGGAGATTCTGCCCGAGGCGTTCGCCGTCGTGAAGGATACGTGCCGCCGCCTCGTGGGGCAGGAGTGGATGGCCGGCGGCGCGAAGGTGCGCTGGGACATGGTGCCCTTCGACGTGCAGATGCTCGGCGGCATTGTGCTGCACGAAGGCAAGATCGCCGAAATGAAAACGGGCGAGGGCAAGACGCTCGTCGCCGTGGCCCCGATTTACCTGAACGCCTTGGCCGGGCGCGGCGTGCACGTCGTGACGGTCAACCCGTACCTGGCGCAGCGCGACGCCGAGTGGATGGGGCCGGTGTTCACCTTCCATGGCCTGACCATCGACGTGGTGGACAAGCACGAGCCGCACACCCAGGGCCGCCGGGGCGCCTACCTGGCCGACATCTCGTACGGCACCAACAACGAGTTCGGCTTCGATTACCTGCGCGACAACTCGTTCGTGACCGAGGAAGATCAGCTCGTGCAGCGCGAGCACCACTTTGCGATTGTGGACGAGGTGGACTCGGTGCTCGTCGATGAGGCGCGTACGCCGCTCATCATCTCGGGGCCGGTGCCGCAGGCCAGCGACGACCGCTTCAACGAGCTGAAGCCGACCATCGAGCGCCTGGTGTACGCGCAGCAGAAGCTGGTGGCGCAGTTCGTGGCCGAGGCCGAGCACAAAATGGCCGAGGCCGAAAAGTCCGAGGCCGGCGGCGACAAGAAGCGCGCCGCCGACCTCAACGGCGAGGCGGGACTGGCGCTGCTCAGGGCGCACCGCGGCTTCCCGCGCAACAAGAAGCTCGGCAAGCTGCTTTCGGAGCCGGGCGTCGGGCAGCTCCTGCAAAAGACGGAGTACTTTTACCTCCAGGACAACGCCAAGCAGATGCCGTTCGTGGACGAGGAGTTGTACTTCGCCTTGGACGAGAAGAACCACTCCATCGACATGACCGAGAAGGGGCGCGAGTTTGCGGCCCGCTCGTACGGCGAGGACAAGGACCTGTTTCTGCTGCCGGACCTCGGCGAGGAGATCGCCCGGATCGACCAGGACCACCGCCGCAAAGTCGAGGCGATCGCCGGCGAAAGCGGCGACGGGGCCGGCCCGGCCGTCGAGGCGCGGCAGGCGCTTCAGCACGAGCAGGAGGAGGCCAAGCGCACCCTGTACACGCTCTACTCGGAGCGCGCCGAGCGGCTGCACGCCATCGAGCAGCTTTTGCGCGCCTACACGCTCTTCGAGAAGGACGTGGAGTACATCGTGCAGGAAGGCAAGGTGATGATCGTGGACGAGCACACCGGGCGCGTGCTCTCGGGGCGCCGCTACTCGGACGGCTTGCACCAGGCCATCGAGGCCAAGGAGAGCGTGCAGGTCGAGGCGGCTACGCAGACCTACGCCACCATCACGCTGCAAAACTACTTCCGCATGTACTCGAAGCTGGCCGGCATGACCGGCACCGCCGAGACGGAAGCGGAGGAGTTCTACAAGATCTACAAGATGGACGTGGTCGTCATCCCGACGCACCGCCCCGTCGTGCGCGAGGACCTCGACGACCTGGTCTACAAGTCCAAGCGCGACAAGGTGGCCGCCGTGATGGCAAAGATCGGCGAGTACCACCAGAAGGGGCAGCCGGTGCTCGTCGGCACGACCTCGGTGGAAATGTCGGAGATGCTCAGCCGCATGTTGCAGCGCCAGGGCATTCCGCACAACGTGCTCAACGCGCGCCGCGACCGGGCCAAGGCCGAGGCGCTGACGGTCTCCGAGGCGGGGCAGCGCGGCGGCGTGACGATCGCCACGAACATGGCCGGCCGCGGCACCGACATCAAGCTGGCCCCCGGCGTGCGCGAGCTGGGCGGCCTGGCGATCCTCGGCACCGAGCGCCACGAAAGCCGCCGCATCGACTTGCAGCTTCGCGGCCGCTCGGGCCGCCAGGGCGACCCCGGCGAAAGCCAGTTCTACGTCTCGCTCGAAGACGAGCTGATGCGCCTGTTCGGCTCGGACCGCACGGCGCGCATCATGGACAAGCTGGGCCTGGAGGATGGGGCCGTGATCACGCACCCGTGGATCAACAAAAGCATCGAGCGGGCGCAGCGCAAGGTCGAGCAGAACAACTTCGCCATCCGCAAGCGCCAGCTCGAGTACGACGACGTGCTCAACGCGCAGCGCCAGGTGATCTACGACCGCCGCTCGCACGCGCTCAAGGGCGAGCGCATGCGCGGCGACATCATCGAGATGCTGCGCGAGGTGGTCGAGGTCATCGTCAAGAAGCACTACGCCGACGGCGCTCTGGAGGAGATGCGCGAGGAGCTGCTGCGGACGCTGGCCTTCGACCTGGAGATCGACCGCGAGCGGCTGCTGCGCCTGGGCGAAGAGGGCGCCGTGGAGGAGGTGTTCGAGGGGGCGCTGGACTTCTACAACCGCAAGCGCGCCGCCCTGGCGCGGCCCTTCTACGAGGGCGTGCGGCAGGTGGTCGAGGGCGCCGCCGAGAACAAGCCGACGCGCGTCATCGTGGACTTTACCGACGGGCGCAAGTTTTTGCGCGTGGCGGCCCCCGTACAGGACGTGTACGAGACGCGCGGCCAGACGCTCAACGACAACCTGGAGCGCAGCGTCATGCTCTCGGCCATCGACGAGCGCTGGACGGAGCATCTGCGCGACCTGGACGAAGTGAAGGAGGGCATCCATTTGCGGGCCTACGGCCAGCGCGACCCGCTCGTGGAGTACAAGATGGAAGCGTTCAAGCTCTTCGCGGAGATGATGCAGACCATCAACCAGGAGGTCGTTTCGATGGTGATGAAGGCGGGGCCGCTGCTGGAGGAGGCCGCGCCCGCGCGCCGCGCCGCGCCGCAGCGCCGCCGCCTGGACCCGCGCCGCGCGCGCACGATCCACGAGTCGGCCGAGCCGTCGTACGGCGTCGAGGCCGGCGGCGAAGCCTCGGCCGCCGAGCGCGACCCGACCGTGAAGGCGCAGCCCGTGGTGGTCGAGGAGCGCACCGGCCGGAACGAGCCCTGCCCGTGCGGCAGCGGCAAAAAGTTCAAGCATTGCCACGGCCGCAACGTCGGCTAGCCGTAGGCGGGCCGCCTCGGCGGCCCGCCGCGTGACCGCAGCGCTGCATGCTCAGGACGCTCTACATCCGCGACTACGCCCTCATCGAAGAGCTCGAAGTCGAGTTCGGCCCGGGCTTGAACGTCATCACCGGCGAGACGGGGGCGGGCAAGTCGATTCTCGTCGGGGCCATGAAGATGATCCTCGGCGAGCGCGCCTCGACCGAGGTGGTGCGCTCCGGGGCGCGCAAAGCCGTCATCGAAGGCGTCTTCGACGGCACGGACGTGCCGGCGCTGCCGGGGGTGCTCCTCCGGAATGAGATCGAGCCGGGCGCGCACGTCATCATGCGGCGCGAGATCAGCGCCAGCCAGAGCCGCGCCTTCATCAACGACACCCCGGCCACCGCCCAGCTCATGCGCGAGGTGGCCTCGCTGCTGATCGACCTGCACGGGCAGCACGAGCATCAGTCGCTGCTGCATCCGGAGACGCATCTGGGGCTGCTCGACAACTTCGGCGCGCTCGGAGCGCTGCCGGAGGCGTACCGCGCAGCTTATGCCGAGACCGAGGCGCTCGTCGTGGAGCGCCGCCGCCTCATGGCCCGCGAACGCGAGTTGCGGCAGCAGAAAGAGTTGTACGGCTTCCAGATCGAGGAGATCGACAAGGTCGGCCCGGTCGAGGGCGAGGAGGAAGACCTGGAGGCCGAGCAGCGCGTGCTCGAAAACGCCGAACACCTGTTTTCGACCACGGCGCGCCTTTATCAGGCGCTCTACGAAGCCGAGGACGCCCTTCAGGACGGCCTCGCGCGGGCGCACGCCGACCTGGCGGACCTGGCGCGCATCGACGAAGCCTTTGCCGAGCCGGCCGGCGAGATGCAGTCGGCGCACATCGTCGTTTCGGAGACGGCCAAGTTTCTTCAGGACTACAACGCGCGCATCGAGTTCAACCCCGAGCGTCTGGAGCGCATCCGGGAGCGACTGGGCGCGCTCGAAATGCTCAAGCGCAAATACGGGGGCAGCGTGGCGGCCGTGGTCGCGTACCGCCGGGAGATCGGGGCGACCTATGACCTCGCAGCCGACTTCGAAGGGGCGATAGCGCGCCTCTCGGAGCAGATCGCGGCCTCGCAGGAGCGGCTCAGGGGGCAGGCCGAGGCGCTTTCGGCGGCGCGCAAGGCGGCGGCGGCGCGCCTGGAGAAGGCCATCGTGGAAGAACTCAAGCAGCTCGGCATGGCGCACAGCCGCTTCGAGGTGCGCTTCGAGACGCAGCCCGACCGCGACGGCTGGATTCCGCCGGGTCCGGGCCGCCCGGAGCGCTGCGCAGCGTTTGCAAGCGGCATGGACGCCGCCGAGTTCTACATCTCGGCCAACCCCGGCGAGGCCGTCAAGCCCCTTGCGCGCGTGGCCTCCGGCGGCGAGGTCAGCCGCATCATGCTCTCGCTCAAGTCGGTCCTGGCGCGCGGCGAGCGCATGCCGATCCTCGTCTTCGACGAGATCGACACGGGCATCTCGGGCGTGATCGCGCGCAAGGTAGGCCAAGCCATGCACGCCCTCGCGTCGTCGCACCAGATCATCGCCATCACGCACCTGCCCCAAATCGCCGCGCTCGGGGACCGGCATTTCGTGGTCGCCAAGTCGGTCGAGGACGGGCGCACGCGCACCGAGCTGCGCCGGGTGGCCGAGGCCGAGCGGGCCGCGCAGGTGGCCGCGCTCATCAGCGGCGACCACGTTTCGGCGGCCGCGCTGGAGAGCGCGCGCCAGCTCATGCGCGAGCGCGGCGCCGACGCCGCCTAGCGCCGGGCGTTTGCAAGGAACCGGTTCTTTTCGGCAGGCGCATGCCCCCAGGGGCATTATTAGGCGCCGGGGATCGTATTTTCCCGCGATTCTGCCGCCCCCGTCCTGCGGAGGCGCCTCCGGCATTTATCCCCCCCGATATCATGACCCAGATCAAGTTTGGAACGGACGGCTGGCGGGCCATCATCGCCGACCAATACACCTTCGAGAACGTCGCGCTCGTCTCGCGGGCGACGGCCCAGTGGCTGCGGAAGAACTACGGCGACCGCCCGAAGGCCGTCATCGGCCACGACACCCGGTTCATGGGGCGCGCCTTCTCGGAGCTTTCCGCCCGGGTGCTGGCCTCCGAGGGCGTCCGGGTGCTGTTTGCCTCCGACGTGGCGACGACGCCGGCCATTAGCTGGGCCACACGCGCGTTCGACTGCGACGCAGGCGTGGTGATCACGGCCAGCCACAACCCCCCCGAGTACAGCGGCTTCAAGATCAAGGCCAATTTCGGCGGCCCGGCCTCGCCCGAGATGATCGCGGCCGTCGAACAGGAGCTGGCGAGCCTGGCGCCTGCCGCCGAGGCCCCGCGCCCGTTCGCGGACCTGGTTGAGGAGGGCGTGATCGAGGTGCGCGACCTGAACGCCGAGTACCTGGAGATGGTGCGGGGGCTGCTCGACATCGAGGCGATCAAAGCCTCGGGGATCAAGGTGGCGCACGACGCCATGTACGGCGCCGGGCGCGGCATGATTGCGGCGCTGCTCGGCCAGGAGCGCGTCGTGGAGCTGCGCAGCGCCCTCAACCCCGGTTTCGGCGGCAAGGCCCCCGAACCCATCGAGCGCAACCTGAAGGATCTGGCCGAGACCGTAGTGCGCGAGGGCTGCGCCGTGGGCCTCGCCAACGACGGCGACGCCGACCGCATCGGCATGTTCGACGAGCGCGGCGAGTTCGTGGACTCGCACCAGATGCTGGCCCTGCTCGTGAAGTACCTCCACACCGAGCGCGGCCTGACGGGCGACGTGGTCAAGACGTACTCGACGACGCACATGCTCGACAAAATGGGGGCCGCCTACGGCCTCAACGTCGTCACGACGGCCATCGGGTTCAAGTACATCGGCCAGCGTATCGTCGAGGGCGACGTGCTCGTGGGCGGCGAGGAGTCGGGCGGCATGGCCGTCAAGGGGCACATCCCCGAGCGCGACGGCGTGTACATCGGGCTGCTCATCGTCGAGATGATGGTCAAGCGCGGCAAGAAGCTTTCGGAGCTGGTGCACGAGCTGTACGACGAGTTCGGCGTCCACATCTGCCGCCGTACCGACGTGCACACCACCAACGAGCGCAAGCAGGCCGTGCTCGACCGGCTCACGCAGCAGGGCATCACGACGCTTCAGGGCCGGCCGGTGCAGGACTACGGCACGATGGACGGCTTCAAGCTGACCACCGACGGCGGCTGGCTGCTCGTGCGGGCCTCGGGCACCGAGCCGGTGCTGCGCATCTACTCCGAGGCGGATTCGGCGGAGGCTGCCGAGGGCATCCTTTCCGACGCCGTCGCCCAACTCGGCCTCGAAGGCGAAGGCCACTGAGCACGCCCGGCGCGCCGGACGGCAAGGCGCCGCCCCGCAACGGGCGGCGCCTTTTTTGTCGCCTGAGGGGGGCGACCCTCTCGTCGGAATCGTGTACATTGCTTCAAACCTTTTCTGCGCAGGGCTTGGCTCGGCGCCGCCTCTGAACCCCCACGCACCCCCCAGTCCCCGAGGCGTCCCCATGAGGAAACGTGCAGCATGGCGGGCCGTGGCCCTTCTCGCCCTGGCCTCTTTTTTGGCCGCCCCGGCGGCGCGCGCGCAAAGCGTCGCCTTCGGCGCGACCGCCTCGACGCTCGGGCCGGGCCTCGTGGCAGCCGCACCGCTGGGGCCGAACCTCGGCGTGCGGGCGGGCGCGCACTACTTCGCCTACTCGCGCACGAGCGTCCTGACCGACGCCGAGGTGGATCTGGAGTACGAGGGCGACCTGACGCTGACCTCGGTCTCGTTGCTCGTGGACTGGCGGCCGTTCGGCAACACGCTGCGCCTCTCGGGCGGCGCCCTCTACAACCGCAATCACGTCGATGCCACCTTCACACCCATCGAGTCGTACACGATAGAGGGCAAGACGTTCGCCCCGGAGCGCATCGGGGTGCTGGAGGCGACGCTGGAACACCGCCGGAAGCTCAACCCGTACCTCGGCGTGGGCCTGGGGCGCTACGCCTCGGGACGCTTCGGCTTGCAGTTCGACGCCGGGGCCGTCTACACGGACGCGCCGCGCGTGACGATGACCGGGCGCGGCCTCATCGCCCCGACGGCCGAGCAGGCCCCCGACCTGGAAGCCGGTCTCCAGAGCTTCCGGTTTTATCCGGTCGTCTCTCTCGGATTCACCATCGGCCTGTAAACGCCATGCCCTTGCTTTTTTCCTTTTTGCGGCGCGCCCTGCCGGCCCTCGCGCTGGCCTTCCTGACGTGCGGCTGCGACGTGGACGGCGCGCTCGATGCCGTCGAGGATTTCAAGATCGTGATTGCGCTCGAACCGGTCGAAACGGTCGTGGCGGGGCGTCTGCTCGACGCGGCCACCGGCGAGCTGATTGCCGGCGAGGCGACGCTTACGTTTGCGGGGGCGGACGGCGGGGCCGTCATCGACCTCTACAGCGACCCGCTGCCCCGGCAGGAGGTGCGCGGGGGCGTCGCGTCATTCGGCATCCGGAACGAACTGGCGCCCACGGCCGCCGATCCGGTGCAGCTGGTGGTGCAGGCCGCCGCGCCGGGCTACCGCCCCGGCAGCATCGCTCTGGACCTGACTTCGGAGGGGGAACATACGTTTGCGCTGTATCTGGCTTCGGAGGCGGCCCCGGCGGGCGCCGCCGCCTCAGCCGAGGCGACGGTCCTGGCCGACGCCAAAGGGGCGCTCGTGCAGTCGGCGGCCCTCTCGACGCCGGGGGTGGGCGCGGCCGGGGCGCGCGCCGCCCTGAGCGTGCGGGCGGGGGCGGCGGTGCGCGACGGCGCCTCGGCGGCGATCTCGGGCGCTATCCGCGTGCGGCTGACGGTTTTCGACGCAGGGGCCCCCGAGGTGACGCGCGCCTTTCCGGCGAGCGGGGCGCTCGAAGGAGGCGGTTACCTGGCGGCCGCCGCGCAGGCGCGCCTGGAACTGACGGGGCCGGGCGGCCGCCGCGCCGATGCGCCCCTGGCGCTCACGCTGGAGATTCCTGCGGGCGCGCGCCGCCCGGAGACGGGCGCGCCGCTCAAGGCGGGCGACGCCATCGGGCTGTTCCGCTACGACGAGGCGGCGGCCCTGTGGCGGCCGGCAGGCGAGAGCCGCCTGGAGGCGGGGGCGCCGGGCGTGCTGCGCGCCGCCTTCGAGGCGGCGGGCGCGGGCTTGTGGGCGGCCGGGTGGCGGGCCGCCGAGTGCGCGGCAGGCGCCACGCTCCGCGTGAACCGCAACGGCAACGGCGGCGCCCTCGACGTGGCCGTCTACGGCCTCGGCTTCTACCGCGCGGCGACGATTCCCGACGGCAAGTCTGAGACGACGCTGCGCCGGATGCCTCGGGGGCTGCCGGCGCGCGCCCAGGTCGCCGGATACCGCGCCGCTGCGGACCTGGCCGACGGCTGCGCAGGGACGTACACGCTCGATTTGCCCGCGCCCACGGCGCCGAAAATCGACGTGCGCGTGGTCGTGGAGCCGGTCTGCCCGTCGCCGGATCAAGGAGTGCGCATCAAATCCATCCCGGTGTTCGTGCTGCTCTACCGCAAAACCAACGCCGCCCAGGGCGACCCGTGGTTGACGGCGGGCGCGCCCTCGTGGGTCTACGACGAGGCGGCGCACCGGCTCGTGCGCGGCGAGCTGCTGGTGCGCGGCCTGGAAATGGGCGCGTCGTACACCGTCAAGACGACGTTTGCCGGAGAGACCTACTCGCGCAACGCCACGGTGACCGGGCCGGAGATGGTCATCAAGGAGAACATCAAAGGCGACTACTGCCAGTAGCGGCCGAGGCGTAGCGCGCCCCGAGCGCCGCGCAGAGCGCTTCGAGGCGCTCCTGGTCGAGCGCGTCGAAGGCGGCCGGGTCGTCGGAATCTACGTCGAGGACGGCGAGCAGGCGGCCGTCGGGGGCGACGACCGGCACCACGATCTCGGAGCGCGTCCCGCCGGAGCAGGCGATGTGCCCGGGGAACTGGTCCACGTCGGGGACGAGCTGCGTCTGCCGGGTGCGCGCCGCCGCCCCGCAAACGCCGCGCGCGAACGGGATGCGCAGGCAGCCGTGGCCGCCCTGGTACGGCCCTATGACGAGCATCTCGTCTCCGACGGCGCGGTAAAAGCCCGTCCAGTGGAAATGCGCGAAGGCATGGTGCAGCTCGCAGGCCACGGTCGCCATGGCGGCGACCCAGTCGTCTTCGCCTTCGAGCAGGGCGTCGATGCGGCGGTTCAGTTCGGTGTAGTGCGCGGTGCGCCGCGCGGCATCGGGCGGAGGGGTCGTCATCGGGTCACAGAGCGGGAAGGTCTTGAAGGACGGCTTCGGCGGCGCGGCGGCCGGCGGCCAGGGCGCCGTTGATGGAGGCGGTATCGTAGGCGTCGCCGCAGGCGTAGAGGCCGGGGGCAAGGCGCACGTCGCGGGCAGGCGGCGAGAGGAACGGAGGGCGCTGGTCCGGGAGAGCGTACGGGATCCGGTAGGTGCGCAGGGGACGCCAGGAGGCAGTTTGCGGGCCGTACCACGCCGCCAGTTGGGCGCGCACGTCCTCCGCGAGGGCCTCGTCCGAGGCCGGCGGCTCGCCGAGGACGACGGCCGAGAGCAGGGCCTGGCCGTCGGGGGCGTAGCCGGGCGCCGCGTTGGACATCACGGCGAGGTTGTTGATCGGGCCGGCGCCGTCGCCGTTGAGCACGAGCAAGGGCCGCCGGAACGGCGCGCGCGGCAAGGCGAAGTATACACAGGCGGCGGCGCAGCCGGAGGGCGCGGCGGGGGCGCCGAGCAGGCGGGCGGCCTGCGGCGCCTCGGCGGCCACCACGACCGCGCGCGCCTCCAGCGCCTCGCCGGAGGCCGTCGTCACGAGGCCGGGCGCCGCCCGGAGGGCCTCGGCGCCAAAGGCAAAGGCTTCCGCCGGCAGCGCGGCGGCCAGTTGCCGGGGGATCTCCTCCATGCCGCGCGCGGGCACGGCGGCGCGCCCCGTGGCGAACAGCCGCAGCACGTACTCGGCCATGCGGCTCGACGCGCCGAGGCTCCGGTCGAGCGTGATGCCGCCGAGGAACGGGCGGAAAAAGCGCTCGATGATGGCGTCCGAGAACTGCCAGCGCGTGCGCAGCGCCGCCAGGGTCGTCGTCTCCGGGCGTTCGAGCGTCGCCGCGAGCGGGCGGCTGAGGAGCGCCGCGTACAGCGCCCCGACGCGCGCCTTGTCGGCGAGCGAGACCGCCGGAGCAAGGGCCGTGCGCGCCAGATCGGCGGGGTGGCGCGTGGGGTCGGCCAGCAGGTGGAAGCGCCCGCGAAAGCGCACGAGCGCCCCGGCGTCGAAGGGCCGCAGCGCCAGCGCGTCCAGGTCGAGCACGGCGCGCGCCTCGGGGTAGCCGGTCAGGAACACCTGAAAGCCCCGGTCGAGGAGGAAGCCGTCCACGCGGTCGGTGCGCACGCGGCCTCCGGGTCGGTCGGAGCGTTCGAGCAGGCGGAAGTGGACGCCGGCCGCGTGCAGGCGCCGGGCGCAGGCCAGGCCCGCCAGGCCGCCGCCGACGATGAGGACATCAGGTTTCACGGTAGGAAATCCGTTTGGCGGCAGAGGCGTCAGCGGCCGAGCAAATGGCGGAGCGCGCCTTCGAGGTCCGGGTGCAGGAACGAGTAGCCTGAGGCTTCGAGGCGGGCAGGCTCCACGCGCGCACTCGCCAGGATAGTGTTCTCCGCCACCTCGCCCATGGCGGTGCGCAGCCAGTCGGCGGGCACATGCAGGGCGCGGGGCCGCTCCAGGACGCCGGCGAGCGTCGCCGTGAAAGCGTCGAGCGTGACGGGCTCCGGAGCGACGAGGTTCACCGGCCCCGACGCCTCCGGGTCGAGGGCAAGGTGGTAGAGCGCGCCGATCACGTCGTCGAGGGCGATCCAGCTCGCCCACTGGCGCGGCCCGACGAGGCTGCCGCCCAACCCGAGGTAAAACGGCGGCAGCATGAGCTGGAGTATGCCTCCGGCGGGCGTCAGGACCAGGCCGATGCGCGCCTGCACCGTTCGGATGCCCGCGTCGGTGGCGGGCAGAGCGGCGGCTTCCCACGCCCGGACGACCTCCGGCAGGAAGCCTTCTTCGGCGGGGGCCGACGTTTCGTCGAGCCGCTCGTCGCCCCGGCTGCCGTAGTAGCCGATGGCCGAAGCCGAGATGAAAACGGCCGGCGGGCGGCGCAAGCGGGTCAGGGCTCCGGCGAGCATCATCGTGCCGCGCACCCGGCTGTCCTTGATGGCGCGCTTCTTCCGGTCGGTCCAGCGCGGGCTGAACGGGTTCTCGCCCGCTAGGTGGATCACCGCGTCGAGTCCTTCGAGGGAGGCCAGGTCCACCTCGCCGGTGAACGGGTTCCAGTAGGCGTCGTCGGGGCCGAGGCCGACGCCGTCGCGGCGCAGGCGCACGACCGTATGCCCGCCCGAGGTGAGCAGCGCCGTGAGCGCCGAGCCGATGAGGCCGCTGCTGCCGCTGATGGCGAAGCGGCGCGGGCCGGCGGCGGCGTAGCGCGCGTGCAACCCCAGATCCTGCGCCGTGATGCGGTGCCGGTAGGCAAACAGGCGTTTGAGCTGAGGGCGCGCAAACCCGCCGAGCAGCGCGCCGGCGAGCGGCAGGCTGTAGGCTACATCGTCGCGGAGCAGGCAGGCGTCGGGGCCGGCAGGCTCCATGCGGTGCGCGTGGCGCCAGCTTCGAAACGGGCCGCGCACCTGCCGGTCCGAGAAGCCGTGCCCCGGCCGGACATCGTAGTGCTCGGCCACCCACTCCACGGAGAACGGCGCCGGCCCGAGTTCCAGCACGGCGCGCCCGCCCTCGCGCACGCCGTCGGTGTGGACGAGGCGCACCGGCTGCCACGGCGGCGTAAGGCGCTCGAAGGCCCCCGGCCGCCGGTGCCACTCGAACACAACCTCGGCCGGGGCAGGGACGCGGGAGGCATAGCTGAAGCGTTGCATGGGGTAGGCGGTAAAGGGTTAGGGAACCATAGGCGGCGGCTGAAGCACGCTTCCGATGACGTAGATCATGCCGTTGCGGGCGCGGACGCCTGCGCCGACGACGGGGACGCCGTTGACGCGGAGCCGCCCCCCGGACTGCCCGATCTGAAGCTGGTCGCCCTGAAGGCTCGTGGCGAGGGACTCGGCCGGGGCCATCCCGATCATACGCCCTTGAACGACGTGGTAGAGCGCAAGATTCTGCAACGCCTGCCGCTGCGCCGGCAGCAGCAGAGCCGCCAGCGAATCTTCCGGCAGCACGGCAAGGGCTTCGTTCGTAGGGGCGAACACCGTGAACGGCCCGGCGCCCGAAAGCGTGCGCCGTAGCCCCGCCGAATCCATGACGGCGGCGAACGTGCTGAACCGGGGCTCCGAGGCGATCAGATCGACGATGGCGCTCTGGGCCAGCACGTCGCCGGAGAGGCGGGCGCTGTCGGCGCGGAGCGTGTCGACGGCGGCGGGCGCAGGCGCCTCCGAGCGGCCGCAGCCGCCGAAGGCCAGCAGCGCCGCCGCGAAAACGAGGGAAATGCGCATGGCGGTCGTATGCGGAAAGAAAGGAGGTTAACGATTGGGACGCGCAGGCTGCGCCCCCGCGGCGAGCGCCGTGTCGGCGGCGGCCGTGTCCGGGGGCGCCGGCGCGATGACGTGCCCAAGCACATAAAGCACGCCGTTGGCCCCCTCGACGACGCGCAAAACCGGCTTGCCGTCCAAGTAGAGCCCTTTGCGGTTCTTGAAGCGCTGAAGCAGCACCGAGTGGTCGGAAAGCGTGCTGATCCGCATCGAGTCGCGGATGCGGCCGGGGTCATAGCGGCCCCGCGCCACGTGCATCCGGATGATCTTGCGCAGCGAGTCGCGGTTGGCCGCCGTCATCAGGGTGTCGATGGAAAGGGCGCTGTTGCGGAAAGCGCCGTTGTTGGGCGCAAAGACCGTGTACGGCCCGAGGTCCTGGAGCGTCTGGCTCAGCGCCGTCGTCGCCATCGCCCGGTCGAAGCGTTCGAGATCCGGAGCCGAGCGCACAAGGTTGGCAAGGTGCTTCGAGCGGGTGTCGGAGCTGTCCACGGGGATCACGACGCGGCCGCTGCGCCCGCCGCCGCAGCCCACGAGCAGCAGGGCCGCGCCGACCAGAACGAAACGGAGCATCGAAAAAAACGGCTTCGGCGGCATAAAAAGCGTCGGAGGCGGCGCGGAGCGCCCTGCGGCAAGGCGCGCTTCATGCGCGGTGAAAAATGGCAATAAAGGTTTTTTCTACAATTCCAAATAGCGCATAGTGGCTTGACATAATTCTAACATATATCTTTTACGTGTGGGATCATTGGAAACCGCATGCATGCCTCTCGGAAAGGCGCTCCCGGAAGCGCAGAAGCAGCCCGGGCGCGCCCGATGCTGAGGAGCGGCCTACACCGGATAAACAGGCGTAACTCATGAACTTCCCTGCGGATGCGCAGAGACTGCTGGAGGCCTTCAAGGACCCGCGCGTGCTGCGGGTCATGGAGATCGTGCTGCGCGACAACGCCATCCGGTCCGACTTCGAGGCGCTGCGCCGGAGCGGGGCGCCGGTGCGCGACCTCGTCGAGCAGCTTTCGGAAAGGTATTGCCTGAGCGAAGACCACATCCGAACGATCGTGTACCTCAAGCAGCACAGGCTCTGACGCTACCGAACGCGCGTGAAGGTGTAGGTAAGCGGGTCGATGAAGTCCTCGCGCACCTTCATGTGGAAGGCGCGGGGCGTTCCGTCGGCGTCGATGTCGAACGTGACGAGGCTTCGGCGGAGGTATTCATCGGCCCAGACGCTCTGGAAGGTATTGTAATGCCACGGCGCCAGCCGCCCGTCGAGCCCGGCATGGTGCTCCAGGCGCAAGCGCAGCCCGCCGGCCTCCTCGGCGACCGTCGCCTCGCCGAGCAGAGGATTGGCGTAGACGCCCGCATATGCCGGCATCGGCAGCGGCGAGGGCGCGTTCGGGCGGGGCGTCGCCGGAGCCTCCGCTGGGCGGCCCTTCAGGTATTCGGCGCTCCAGTCGGTGCGCGGCCCGCCGAGGTAGCGGTCGAGGATGTCGTAGAAAAGCGCCTGGTAAAGCGACTGCTCGTCGTAGTTGGTGAAGATCACCACGCCGAGCCCCTCTTCGGGGACGAAGCCGGTGTAGGAGAGCATGCCGTCCATGCCGCCGCTGTGCGAGGCGACGAGCCGCCCCTTGTAGTCCTCCAAAAACCAGCCGAGGCCGTAGGCATAAAAATGGCGCGAGGGAAAAAGGCGTTGGGCGCGGGCGCCGAGAGGGATGAGGAACTGCGGCGCGCGGAGCTGCTGCATGGCGGCGGCCGGAGCCAGGCGGCGGCCATCCACGAGCCCGTCGTTCAGGTTGAGGCGCAGCCATTGCGCCCACTCGTGCACGCTGGAGTTGAGCCCTGCCGCCGCCGCCGCCGCCGTCAGCTCGCGGTAGGGCGTGGGCGTTATGGCCCCGCCTGTGAGCGTGTGCGGGGTGGCGTAGTTGTTGAGCAGGGGCAAATCCGCGACGTTGGGGGTGGTGCGCAGCATCCCGAGCGGCTCTAGGAACCGCGCCTGCACGAACGCCTCCCAGGTGGTGTCGGTCACGGCGGGGATGACCTCGCCGGCGGCGATGAACAGCAGGTTGGAGTAGCCGAACCGGCTGCGAAAACTGAAACTGGGCGGCAGGAGGCGCAAACGGCTCAGCACCTCCTCGCGGGGGAAGTTGGAGCCGTACCAGAGCAGATCGCCCGCCCACGTATCGTAGCCCGCCCGGTGGGTGACAAGGTCGCGCAGAGTCAGCTCGCGCGTAGCGTACGGATCGAAAAGCTGAAGGGTAGGCAGGTAGCGCGTGGCGCGGTCGTCCCAGGAGAGCTTGCCTTCCTGGGCGAGCACGGCCAGCGAAGCCGTAGTGACGGCCTTGGTGTTGCTTGCCACGGCGAACAGCGTATGCTCATCGACGAGTTCGGGGCGGCCCTGCTCGCGCACCCCGAAGCCGCGCTCGTACACGATGCGGTCGTCCTGCACCACAGCGACGGCGAGGCCGGGCACGCCCCAGGCTTTCATGGCCTGCTGCACGTAGGCGTCGAAGCCCTTGAGTTCGGCCGGCTGCGCCGCGGAAGGCGCCGAAGCAAGCGCGAGAAGGCCCGCCAGCAGCAGCAAGCGGAGCGTAGAGCGGAAGCGTAAGGCCATCAGTTCGGCGGAGTCGGGTGAGGCATACAATGTAGTAAACGGCAGGCCGCCGCGAACGCCGCCGAAAATGCCGAAGTCGCAACGAGGGAGAGGGAGCGCGCGTTAAAAAATCTGCATGGGGATGCGCACGCACCGGAACCCACGCGCCGCAAGGGGGTAGGAGGCTGCCCGTTACGGAAAGTCCGGGCTCCGAGAGTTCGGGCGCGGCGCGGCGTCTTCACGCCGTCTACATGCGCTTTCTGCAACGGGCCTGTTGCAATCCGGGGTGTGGCCGGCGTATTTTAGTCGTCCGCGCCGGAAAAA